>CAMBGQ010000048.1 GCA_945866215.1 Opitutus sp. GAS368
CCGGCTTGCAATCCGGAAACCGGCTACCTCGACACCGACGCCAGCCCGACGAAATCCTTCATCCTGCAAGCCCGCCGAACGCAAGGCACCGATCCGTTCTGGGAACTCTGCTTCGGGATGCGCCCCGGCCGCGAACTCTACGACCTCAAGACCGATGCCGACTGCGTCACCAACCTAGCGTCCGCCCGCCCCGACGACACGGAGCGACTCCGCACGAAGCTATGGGCCGAGCTGAAACAGCAGGGCGACCTGCGTGCGCTCGGTCGCGGAGCGGAATACGAAGCCTTCCCGCACTCCGACGTGCGCCGCCGTAACTTCTATGACCGCTACATGAAGGGCGAGCTCCTCGACGCCAATTGGGTCAAGAAAGCTGACTTCGAGCCGGCCCCACTCAAACCCGCCCGCTGATCCATGCGCCTCCTCGCCCTCCTTCTTTTGTCCCTGACTGGGTTCGCCCAGACCAAGCCCAACGTCCTGCTCATCATGGCAGATGACCTGAGGGACTTCGGCGGAGCGTTTACGAAGGCGGCGGTAAAGACACCGAATCTTGATCGGCTGCGTTCCCGCGGGACGACCTTCGAGCGGGCCTACGTGCAGTATCCCGTCTGTAACCCGAGCCGTAGCAGCATGCTGACCGGTTTGCGTGCCGAGCAGACGGGGATCGTGGGTAATGACATACCTCTGCGACAAAAGATGCCGGAAATCGTCACGCTGCCACAGCTGTGCAAGGAATCCGGCTGGCAGGCTCATGCCTTCGGGAAGATTTACCACCTCGGCGGCGGTAAGGACGCGGCAGCGCGGCAACGCTGGGTGGACGCCGGCCGTTCCTGGCAAACGGCACAGTCCTTTGAAGCCACCAAGGCGGGACGTAAGATGATTGAAGGCCGGGACGTGACCAACGGAGCCTTGAAATGGTGCGTATGGGGGGCCGCGGACGGTACGGATGACGATCAGCCGGATGGCCAGATTGCCGCCGCCACCGTGGCGAAGATCGAAGAACTCGGGGACAAGCCTTGGTTCATCGGCTGTGGCTTCATGAAGCCGCACGACCCCTTCATCGCGCCTAAGAAATACTTCGAACTCTATCCGGTTAGCACCTTGCAGCCGTGGCGCGACCCCGCCGACATCACCCCGGTGCGCAAAGAGAGCGTAGGCTTCGGGGACTACGGCACGGCTTTCGGTAAGTTCACGTCACGGGAATGGCTGGAGCTTTTCCGCGCCTACTGTGCAGCCACCAGCTACATGGACGCGCAACTCGGCCGCGTCCTGGACGCGCTCGACAAAAATAGGCTCTGGGATAAGACCATCGTCATCTTCGTCGGCGACCACGGCTACCACACGGGCGAGCGGCAGTGGTGGAATAAGAACACCCTGTTTGAGCGCAGCTGCCGTACGCCGCTCATCATTGCGGCACCCGGAATGAAGGGCGGACAGACGACTCGCTCGCTGACCGAGTTCGTCGACGTATATCCCACAATCGCCGACTTATGCGGCCTAAAGATGCCACACCTCGCCGCCGGATCGAGCCTGCGCCCCATCCTGACCAACCCTGCCGCCACCATCAAGGACGCCGCCTTCACCCTCGTCACACGCGGCCCCAAGCTTCACGGCCAGAGCGTTCGCACCGCCCGCTGGCGCTTTACCCAGTGGAGCGACGGCCAGACCGAACTTTACGATCACGACCAGGACTCGGAGGAGTTGCGTAACGTGGCCGACCGACATGCGTCGGTAATTCAAGACCTTACCACCCGCCTCCAATCTTTACCTAAACTGACGCCATGAGACACATTTTCGGATACCTTTCTGCCCTGCTCTTCGCCGCGTCCGGCTTCGCCCTCTCGGCCCCGGAACGCCCGAACATTCTCTTCTTCTTCGCTGATGACTGGGGACGCTTCGCTCGGATCTACAGCGAACATGAGCGAACGGCCGGACTCAACGGACTGCTGAAAACGCCCAATCTCGATCGCTTGGCGAAGTCAGGCGTCCTCTTCCGCAACGCCCACGTCAACGCACCCTCCTGCACGCCCTGCCGCAGCTCCCTGCTGTCCGGCCAGCATTTCTGGCGCACTGGCCGCGGCGCCATCCTGCAGGGTGCCGTTTGGGATGAGACGATTCCCACTTACCCGCTCCTGCTGCGCGACGCCGGCTACCACCTCGGTAAGTCCTACAAGGTCTGGAGCCCGGGCTCACCGGCCGACGCCCCTTACGGCGGCCAGCAGCACGCCTTCGAAAAATCAGGACGGGCCTTTAATAACTTCTCCGAAAACGCGACCGAGCTCGTGGAGAAAGGTTCCACGGTCGAGGCCGCGCGCACTAAGCTGCTCGAGGAAGTCCGCGGTAATTTCCAGGCAATGCTGGCGGCCAAGCCCGCCGGCCAGCCCTTTGCCTACTGGTTCGGGCCGACTACCACCCACCGCGCCTGGGTGCGTGGCAGCGGCAAGCGCCTCTGGGATATTGATCCGGATGCCCTCAAGGGCAAGCTACCGGCCTTCCTGCCTGACGTAGCGGTCGTGCGCGAAGACCTCGCCGACTATCTCGGCGAAGTTCAGGCCCTCGACGCCGCGATGGGCGTCCTGCTCGCGGAACTCGAACGGACCGGCGAACTCTCCCGCACGCTCATCGCCGTAAGCGGCGACCACGGCGCCCCCGGCTTCCCGCACGGCAAGTGCAACCTCTACGGATTCGGCACCGGTGTCTCGCTCATCCTCTCCGGCCCGGGCGTCAAAGGTGGCCGCGTGGTGGATGACATGGTCAGCCTGCCCGACCTCGCGCCGACCTTCCTCGAAGCCGGCAACGTGAAGCCGCCCGCGGTGATGACCGGACGTTCGCTCTGGAACGTACTCCAGTCGGACCGCCAAGGACTCGTCGACCCGGCGCGCACCTGGGTCGTCGCCGGCCGCGAACGGCACGTCGAGATCGCCCGCCCGGATTTCACGCCCTATCCGCAGCGTGCCCTCCGCACGCTCGATCACGTCCTCATCGTCAACTTCAAGCCCGAGCGCTGGCCGTTGGGGAATCCCTATCGCCTCGACGGCAAGGACGAGCCGACCTTCGACGAGGTCGCCAAAACGACCTTCGTGACTCTGCCCGACGACGATGCGGGCCCGACCAAGGCGTGGTTTGTCGGTGCGCGTAAATCCCCCGAGTGGTCGGCGCAGTTCGAAAAGTTCTACGGCCGCCGCCCGATGTTCGAGCTCTACGACCTCCGCAAGGATTCGGACGAGATGAATAACGTCGCCGAGGACCCGGCCTATGCGGCCGTCCGTAAGGAGATGACCGAGCGACTGTTCACCATCCTACGCGAAACCGGCGACCCACGCATGGTCGAGGACGGCAAGTATTTCGAGACCCCGCCCATGGCAGGACCTCTGCCCAACCAAGAACAGAAACGCCTGCCCGGCGGCCAGCCTGTCAAAAAAGCCAAGAAGAAGTAATCATTTTAGAGTATAGAGTATGGGGGTAATAGGCAGGGACAGCACCACGTGCAGTCCTTCGCTTTGAAAGCATACCCCTATAACGGCCCTTATTCGTGGCATCCTTAAAATCCTTATGGGACGCATAATGCCGCCCACTTGCATATAACTTGCATTTAGAAAGTTGGCGGACTTACCCGGCTAGGTAAGAATATCCCCATGACAAAGCTAGCGACTTTCTGGAGAAACCACCGACTAGGCCTGCTCTACGGCGCCCTCTGGTCGCTCGCGCCGATGATCATCCGTGAGCAAATTCCTCTGTTCAACTACGACAACGGTCCGGCCGACTTCAAGCAGCACCCAGTGCAATGGGGAGCGTGCTTCGTCACACTCGCCGCCAGCCTACCTACCGGCGTCGCCGTAACCTGGCTCTTTCGTCGCCTGCTAAAAGGCAGTGACGCCAGGATGCTATTTCTGTGGACCCCCCTGGCGCTGCTCATGGGTACCGCGCTTTTCGGTTTCCTCTTCGCGCAGTTCGGCTGGATTATCCTTAATGTAACGGAGCCCTACGGCCAGCTAACGCTGGCCAGCACGCTGCTACACCCCTTGCTTTCGTTCGGCTCATTCGCCGGCGTCTTTCTGATTCCTCTGGCCGGGCTCAACACCTGGGACCTCTGGAGGCGCGTCAACCGTTCGGCCAGCCTTCGGGCGTAGGCTAAGGTCGGCTAATGGGGATGCTTACTTCTTCCCGAGCTCTTCGCCGCGCTTCTTGGCGGCGATGAGGGCGGAGGCGACGATCTCGCGGAACTTACCGGCTTCCATGGCGTCGAGGCCGGCCTTGGTCGTCCCGCCCGGAGAGGTCACCTGAATGCGAAGGGCCACGGGCGTCTCACCAGTGGCAGCGAGCAGCGCGAGGGAACCGCTAAAGGTCTGGCGGACGAGGAGCTTGGCCTGGTCAGGCGTGAAGCCGAGAGAGACGGCGGCCTCTTCGTAGGCGGCGACGTATTCAAAGAAGAAACCGGGGCCACTACCGGAGACGGCGGTGACGGCGTCGAACATGGACTCAGGGAGTTCGATCACGGGACCAAGACCGGAGAGGATGGCGTCGACGATCTGGGCGTCGGCAGAGGCCAGCGGTGTCGCGGAGCAACGTGCGCTGATGCCCTGCCCGACCGCTCCAGGGGTGTTGGGCATGGCGCGGGCAACATTGCGAGCGGACGAGAAGAAGCCGCCGATGGTCGCGAGGCGCGTGCCGGCGAGGATCGATAGCACGAGCTTGCCCTGTGCGAGTGAGGCGTAGGACTGGTCGAGGTCGGCGAACTGCTGCGGCTTGCAGGCGAGCACGATTGCGTCGGCGCCAGCCAGGAGTTCGGCCGGGGTCGCCGCCACGCGGACGCCGGTGGCCTTGGAAAGATCGACGGCGGTGGAATCGTTGCCACCGATGACGGTGATGTCCGACGGAGCGCAGGCGCCCGAACGAAGTAGGCCCTGCACCATGGCTCCCGCCATGCGTCCGGAACCGATGAAAGCGAGTTTTGGCATGATCAAAGGGCGCGCACGGCGGCGTCGAGGACTTCGCAGGCCTTGTCGATGTCCGCTCCTTCGTGGGCGGTCGAGATGAAGGCGGTCTCGTAAGGCGAAGGCGCGAGGTACACGCCGTGATCGAGCGCGGTGCGGAAGACTTTGCGATAGAGGTCGCCGTTGGAAGCGATGGCCTGGTCGTAGTTACGGACTTTCTCGGTGTTGAAGTAGAGCGAGAACATCGAGCCGACCTGCGGGACCTGCAGCGGGATGCCCTTAGCCTGCGCGGCTGCGAGCAACGTGTCGCGGACGCGGCGGCCCAGGACGTCGAGACGCGCGAACGGATTCAGGGCCTTCAGTTTGCGGACCGAGGCGAGACCGGCGGCCATGGCGAGCGGATTGCCCGAGAGCGTGCCGGCCTGGTAGACCGGACCGAGCGGCGCGAGCTTGTCCATGATCTCGACCTTGCCACCGAAGGCGCCGACCGGGAGACCGCCGCCGATGATCTTGCCCATGCAGACGAGATCCGGAACGACGTCGTGCAGGCCCTGGGTACCGGCGAGGGAAAGACGGAAGCCCGTCATCACTTCGTCGAAGATGAGCACCGTGCCGTGCTTAGTGCAAAGTTCACGAAGACCAGCGAGGAAGCCAGCATCCGGGAGGATTAGGCCGACGTTGGCCGGGAACGGCTCGACAATCAGGCCGGCGATCTGGCCCGCGTTGGCGTCAAAGAGCGCGGAGAGCGCCGGGAGATTATTATATTCGGCGACGAGCGTATCGGCTGCGGTGCCCGGCGTGACGCCGGCGGAGTCAGGATTGCCCTGCGTGAGCGCGCCGGAACCGGCCTTCACGAGGAGCGAGTCGACGTGGCCGTGGTAGCAGCCGGAGAACTTAATGATCTTATTTCGGCCGGTGTAGCCGCGGGCGAGGCGGATGGCCGACATCGTGGCTTCGGTGCCACTGTTGGTCATACGGACCTTCTTCACCGCCGGGACGCAGGACAGGATCAGCTCGGCCATCTCGACCTCGAGGGGGTTCGGGGTACCGAAGCTCGTGCCGCGGTCAAGGGCGTCGCGGATGGCCGCGCGGATATCCGGGTCGTTATGGCCGTGGATGGCCGGACCCCAGGTCAGGACGAAGTCCACCAGCTCCTGATCGTCGGCCGTCGTTAGACGAGCGCCATTGGCCGACTTCGTGAAGAAAGGGGTGCCACCGACCGAGCGGAAAGCCCGGACCGGGGAATTAACGCCGCCCGGGATCATCGTGAGGGCGCGTTGGAAAAGCTGCTCCGAGGTGTTCACAGGCCAATCTGATGAAGAAACCACGCCCCGGGGCAAGGGTTGAGTCAGCCGGGCCAGCCCCAAGTCCATCCCCCATAAAATCCTGTTCAACCTCCAGCCTCAGCCTAGCCTACGACCACCCCCTGATGCGACGTCGCACCGCCCTGCCCCTCTTGCTCATCCCTTGCCTGCTCGGGACCGCTCAGCTGCGCGCCGAACCGCCGAAAGAGCTCCGCTCGTTCATCGAGAAACACTGCGTCGACTGCCATGACTCCGACGACGCCAAAGGCGGACTCGATTTCGGCAAACTGCCCTCCGATTTGAACCGGCCCGAGACGCTTGCTAAGTGGGTCCACATCTTCGATCGAGTCGACCAAGGCGAGATGCCGCCGAAGAAGAAGGCCCGACCGGAAGCCAGCGAGAAGGCCAAATTCACGAAGACACTGGCCACGAGCTTGGCCACCGCAGATCAGGCGAACAAGGCCACCGTCCTCCGTCGCCTAAATCGCAACGAACTTGAGCAGACGCTGAACGACCTCCTTGGCATCAACGAAGAGCTCGCCCCGCTGCTGCCCGAAGACGGGCGCGCCCAAGGTTTCGATAAGGTCGGTGAGGCGCTCGATCTCTCGTCGGTCCATCTGCAGCGCACCATGGACGCGGCTCGGCAGGCGCTAAACGCCGCGATGAACAAAGGCGATGCTCCCGAGAAAATCGATAAGACCATCGGCTTCGGGGACGGCCGTAACGCCACGCACATCGGCAAGAGCTGGCACAAGCTCGAGGATGGAAGCGTCGTGGTCTTCAGCGAAGGTGGCTACCCAGCCGTGATGGCGGACTTCGAAGTGACCGTCCCAGGCCTATATCGCGTCACGTTAAGCGGCCGTTCTTTCCAGAACACCAAGCCGGTCATGGCCACTGTCTTCACGGGGGCATTCGGATCAGGTACCCCGACCAGATTTCTTAGCACTCAGGAGTTCTCCGCTGAAGGCTCCGAAATCAAACTCGAGTTACAGCTTAAGGCCCGGGACAAAATCCGACTCTTTCCTTCCCTGCGCGAGTTTGACTATAGCACCAACCAGAAAACCGGCCCCGGAAAGTACCCCGGCCCCGGACTCGCCCTGAAACCCATGCGTGTCGAGGGACCGCTCGTCCCACAGTGGCCAGGGCTGGGTCACAAGCTGATGTTCGGAGATCTACCCAATGCGCCCACGGCCGAGGCGGCCAAGCGCATGAAGTATGAACGCCGGCGCACCCAGCAGATGTATGCAACGACGAGCAGCCAGCCCTCCGTGGACGGCGCGCGGCTCATCAAAGAATTCTTGGCCCGCGTCTCGCGGGAAAAATCCTCACCCAACCAAGCCGACCCTTACATCAAACTTTTCGAAGCCGAGCTCAAGAACGGCTCCACCTTCGAGGAGTCCCTGCTGACCGCCTACACGGCCGTCCTCTGCTCCCCCGCCAACCTTTACTTCCATGAGAAGTCCGGGCGCCTCGATGCCTGGGCCGTGGCTTCACGGCTGAGCTACATGTTCTGGGGCACGGCACCCGATGACGAACTCCGCAAGCACGCTGAAAGCGGTGCGCTGCTGAAGCCCGCCAACCTGCGCGCCCAGACCGACCGATTGCTCTCAGACCGCCGGGCGCAACGCTTCGTGCGCGACTTCACCGACCAGTGGCTTTCCCTCCGCAACATCGACGCGACCTCGCCCGACAAGCAGCTCTATCCAGAATATGACGACGCCCTCAAGGCCGCCATGCTCGATGAGACCCGCGGCTTCTTTGCCGAAGTCCTCGCAAATAACCTCAGCGTGACCGACTTCCTCGACTCCGACTGGACGATGCTGAACAACCGCCTTGCCCGCCATTACGACATCCCGGGCGTCGAAGGCGGCGCCTTCCGCAAGGTCGCGCTGAAGCCTGAGTACCACCGCGGCGGACTGCTCACCCACGCCAGCGTCCTCAAGGTCTCCGCCAACGGGAATAACACCTCCCCTGTCATGCGCGGCGCTTGGGTGCTGGACCGCATCCTCGGCACCCCACCGTCCCCGCCGCCACCCGGAACCCCCGGCGTCGAACCTGACATCCGTGGCGCGGTCACCCTCCGCCAGATGCTCGAGAAGCATCGCTCCACCGAGAGCTGCAACTCCTGTCACTCCCAAATCGACCCGCCTGGCTTCGCCCTCGAGAGCTACGACGTCGCTGGCGGCTGGCAGACGAACTACCGCAGCCTAGGCAAGCAGTTCAAGTCGCCGCCCAATCTCAAGCGCGTCCAGTGGCGCATCGGGCCGCCGGTCGACCCCTCCGGCGTGACCGCCGACGGCAAGGTCTTCGCCGACCTCAAGGAGTTTAAGCAAAAGGTGTTACTCGCCGACCCCGAGGCCTTCACGCTCGCGCTCACCCGCAAACTCGCCGCCTACGGCAGCGGACGCGCGATGGGCTTCTCGGATCGCGCCGAACTCCAACGTATCGCGGGCCAGACCTTCACGCACGGCAACGGCCTGCGCGACCTCCTCCACAACCTCATCCAAAGCGAAATCTTCCTGACCAAATGAACGCCCCGCACATCGCCACCAAGGCCCGCATCGACCGCCGAGCCTTTCTGCGCAGCACCGGCCTGCTGCTCACGTTGCCTTGGCTCGAGGCCATGGTCCCCAGCTTCGCCAACGCCGCGGAGTCCCGCGCCGCCACCACGCAGCCGCGCCGCCTCTTGGCGATGAACTACAGCCTCGGCTTCCACGTGCCGCTGCTCGTGCCGAAGGAAGAAGGCGCCGACTACGTTCCCTCGTTCTACCTCGAAGCACTCCAAGCCCACCGCAAGGACTTCACGGTCTTCTCGGGCATCTCGCACGAAGAGCAGAACGGCGCCGACGGCCATACCTCGGAACTCACTTGGCTGACCTCGGCCAAACACCCGGGCCTGCCGGGCTTCCGCAATACGATTTCCTTGGATCAGCTCCTAGTCCAGAAGCTCAATCCAGATACCCGTTTCACGTCGCTCGCGCTTTCCGCTGGGTCGAACGGCTCGCTTTCCTGGACGATGAACGGCGTCAACATCCCTGCCGAGTCGACCCCTTCCCGTCTGTTCCAACTTCTGTTCGTCAATGGTAGTCCGACGGAGGTGCAGAAACAACTCAGCGAACTGCGCCGCGGCCGAAGTATCCTCGACACCCTCAACGGCGAGGCCAAAAAGATGAACGCCAACCTCGGTCCGCGCGACCGGGAGAAGGTCGACCAATATTTCACGAGCGTGCGCGAACTAGAGGCCCGGCTCCTCTCCTCCTCCGCCTGGGCGACGCGTCCGAAGCCCAAGGTCTCCACCGAGGCGCCCAAGGATGTCACTGATCGGACCGATATCATCGCCAAGACGAGGCAGATGCACGACCTCATCACCCTGATATTCCAGACCGACTCGACCCGCTTCATCACTTACAGCGCGGGCGGCATGAACGCCGCGCCGAAGATCGAAGGCGTCAGCCAAGACTGGCATAACCTCTCCCACCACGGCCAGGATACGGCGAAAATCGAAGAGTTGCGCATCATCGAGCGTGCGGAGTTCGCGGAGATTGGCCGCCTGCTCGGCCTACTCAAAGGCGTCCAGGAAGGCCGTGGCACCCTGCTTGATAACACAATCGTGATGGCGGGCAGCAACCTCGGTAATGCCAGCTCCCACAACACGCGCGACCTCCCACTGATTTTGGCCGGCGGCGGCTTCCGTCACGGCAAACACGTCGTGGCCGGCGGCAAGGGCAACGATAACGGGCGCTTCGCGAACCTCTTCGTCCAGATCGCCCACCGCATGGATGTCGGCCTCGAGAAGTTCGGCAGCAGCAGCGGTCGCAGCGTCAAGGGCTTCGAGCTGGCCTAAGCATGAGGCTCGCCCTGTTACTCGGACTATCAGCGCTACAGGCCTTCGCCGCCGAGACCTGGCTTGCCGTTGGCTACGGCGGCCGGCGAATGATCTCGCACGATGGGCTTAACTGGGAAATCACCGCCGAGTGGGCACCCGAGGGAAAGGATGACAGCAATAATCTCATTTCGGCGGCTTTCGGCGCCGGAAAATTCGTCGTGGTCGGCGGAGCCCAGGTGGGGCATATCCTCAACTCAACTGATGGGGTAAAATGGGACGAAGTGAAGAAACTACCCTTTCGCGTTAATCCCGTAATCAGATCAGGCCAGCGCTTCATTGCAGGTGGACCAAATCGCACCCTCTGGTTCTCCGACGATGGCGTCAGCTGGACCCAAGGCGCACAGGCGCAGACGACCGGATTCCCCAGCTGGGCCCTCTGGTTCCGCCATGCCGCTTGCGGTAACGGCGTCACCATTTTCATGGGCGAGGCGGGATCGAAGAAAGAGTTCTACTGGTGCATGACTACGGCCGATGGCACTCAGGTTGATTTCCGCTCCGACCTGCCCCAGCTCCGCGCCCTCGCCTTCGGCGCCAACACCTTTGTCGCCGTCGGCAATGGAGTCATCATGACCTCTGCGGACGGAAAGACCTGGCAGAAACAGGAACGCTCGGCCGACGAGAAACTCGATTGGCTCCAGTGGACCGGCAAAGCGTTCATCGCTGGCGGCGGCAAAACCGTACTCACTTCGACCGACGGCAAGAACTGGCAGCCCTCGACGCTGCGCCCGCCCGGACGCATTCTTTGGACCGACGGCACTCGCTTCATCACCAGTTCCTGGCCCGGCAAGATGTCCTTCTCCACAGACGGTAAAACCTGGAAGGCTTCCCCGGCGATGCCGCCCAACGGCATCAACGCCGTCGTAAAGGCCCCGTAAACAAAAGGGCCGGAGTCGTATGACTCCGGCCCTTTGCTTATCAGCCTGGCCCTAGCCCTGCGTAGCTTCGCTATGCTTACTTTTTGCCGTCGTCGACGACTTCGAAGTCACCGTCGACCACCTTACCGTCCTTGGACTTCTTCTTCTCTTCCGGAGCAGGACCCGCGCCTGCCTGAGGCTGTTCACCCGCAGTGGGCTGAGGCACGGTCTGCGCGGCGGCCATGATCGCGGTCTGGAGGGCTGTGGCGGCCTTCTCGAAGTCCTCGGCGCTGGCGTCGGTCTTCTTGAGGGCTTCCTGGGCTTCCTTGAGCGCGGCTTCGGCGGCGGTCTTCGCTTCGGCAGGCATCTTCTCGCCGTTGTCAGCGATAAACTTCTCAGCGGTGAAGACGCCGGCGTCGAGGCGGTTACGGGCTTCGGCGAGCTCGCGGGTCTTCTTATCCTCATCGGCGTGGAGTTCGGCTTCCTTGCGGAGCTTCTCGACTTCTTCCTTGGAGAGACCCGAGGAGCCGGTGATGGAGATCTTCTGCTCTTTACCCGAGCCCTTGTCGACGGCCGAGACATGCAGGATGCCGTTGGCGTCGATGTCGAAGGTCACTTCGATCTGGGGTTCGCCGCGGCGCGCCGGCTTGATGCCGTCGAGCTTGAACGTACCGAGCTGCTTGTTGTCCTTCGCCATCGGGCGTTCGCCCTGGACGATGATGAT
>CAMBGQ010000049.1 GCA_945866215.1 Opitutus sp. GAS368
CGGCGGTAATTGGCCTTCTCACGATCCCAGGAATCATGGAGACGCTTGTCGAGTTCCTGGTCCTTGGTCTTCCAGAGGATGGCGCTGGGCTTAACCTGCGACCAATCCACGTCTTCGCGGCCGAAGCGGATGAACGTCAGACCGCCGCGAGCGGGCTCGAGGCCATGGACGAAGCCGCCCTGCTCGCGTTCGGCCGGCTTGCCTTGGTCGAAAACCACCCCGTCGCCGGGCTTGAGGGGGCCTTCGAGGCGCATCGTCACGCCGTTGGTGCCGACGTCGACGACTGTGCCGAGGTAGGCGCCGCGCTTCTTCCCGAAACGGGCGTGGACGAGCTGCTGGTTGTCGATGCCGCGGAGCCAGCCCGGGTAGAGGCCGCGCGAGAACGTCATCTGCATCGCGTAGTCCTCTTCCTGACGGACTTGCAGGGCGGCGCGATCGGCGTCAGCACCCTTCGCAAAGGCATCCCAGGCGGCATCCACCGCACGGCGGTAAGCCTTCGTGATGGCGGCCACGTATTCCGGCGACTTCAAGCGGCCTTCGATCTTCAGTGAACGGATGCCGGCACGAATGAGGTCGGGGACGACCTCGATACCTGCCAGGTCCTGCGGAGAAAGCAGGTAGGCCTTGTCGCCGAGATCGCGCACCACGCCGTCGACCACGAGTTCATAGGGCAGACGGCAGGCCTGGGCGCATTCGCCGCGATTGGCCGAACGGCCGCCGAGCGATTCACTCGTCAGGCACTGGCCGGAATAGGCGACGCAAAGGGCGCCGTGAACGAAGACTTCGAGATCGAGCGGCGCGCCCTTGGTGGCCTGCTCGGTCTGCATCTTCTGCATCTCTGGAATCGAAACCTCGCGACCGAGGACGGCGAGCGAGGCGCCCAAGTCACGGGCGAAGTCGACGCCAGCGGCGCTCGTCACCGTCATCTGCGTTGAAGCGTGGATCGGGAAGTCGGGCGAGATGCGGCGGATGAGGCGGCAGATACCGGGGTCCTGGACGATGGCGGCGTCGACGCCAGCGGCGATGATCGAGCGCAGTGTGCGGGCGGCTTCCGCGAGCTCGTTGGGGAAGATGAGCGTATTGAAGGTCACGTAGCCCTTGACCCCGCGGCCATGCAGATAGGCCATGAGCTCCGGTAGGTCGGCCTCCTCGAAATTCTTAGCCCGGACGCGCGCATTGAAACGACCCACGCCGAAGAAGACGGCATCGGCGCCATTCTCGACCGCCGCACGGACGCAGTCCCATTCCCCGGCGGGGGAGAGGACTTCCGGCTTGCGAAGGGGAGCGACGAGACTGGTGGCGGACACGTGGACAGGAAGGCACAGTCTGACCTTCCCTGCAAAGAGCAATTCCGCCCCCGGGAGCCCCGGCGGCGCTTCCGGGATTGCCCCAGGGCGCCCTCCCCGCCCTAATTGAACCCATGTCCGACAAGCTCGAAGAAATCTTCCTGATGCAGCAGGCGCTCAATAAGCGCATTGGCGTCGAAACCGCCGGCATGACCGAGGAGGAGAAGATCAAATGGGTCCTCAACTACCTCCGCGCCATGCAGCAAGAGATGGCCGAGCTGACCGACTCCGTGCCGTGGAAGTGGTGGGCCAAGTACCAGAAGTTCGACGAGCAAAACGCCCGGGTCGAGGTCATCGACCTCTTCCACTTCTTGATCTCCATCGCCCAAGTTCTCGGCATGTCTGCGGATGACGTCTATCAGGCCTACTTGAAGAAGAACGCCGTGAATCACCAGCGGCAAGATTCCGGCTACGTCAAGAAGGACGAGAACGACTCCCGCCACATTTGAACCCCCTCCCCATGTTCCTCCCCTCCGCCCGCCGCGCCGGCTTCACCTTGATCGAGCTTCTCGTCGTCATCGCCGTCATCGGTATCCTGGCCACGATTAGTTTCGGCCTTTTCAAGGCCGCCAACGACAGTCGTAACAGCTCCAAAACCCGCGGTGACCTCCAGGCCATCGCGATGGCCTGTCAGAGCTACCGCAAGACCTACGGCGACTTTCCTTGCAGCGATACCGGTGCGGACGACCGCTATCGCCGCGATCTCCTCGATCAGCTCATCGGTCGCCGCCTCATACGCACGACGACTCCGGGCGGGATACCCAATCTACTCAACTACGATGACCCCTCCTTGCCGACCGGGAGCGCCGGCCGCCAGATGCGCAGCTTCCTCTCCCTCGGCGAGATCAATACTAACGACAACACCATGCTCACCGCCAACGATTGGCGTAACGGCGCCACCGCAGCCAGTCGCGAGTTCGTGGACGCCTGGGGCAACCCTTACGACTACCGTTACCGTGTCCTGACCTTAGCCAAATACGCCGAATGGAAATCGCCGAATTTTCTGTTCGTGAGCGCGGGCATCAACTTTGTGCCCGCCGCCACCGAGGGCGACTTCCTCGATGCCGGAGAATACTGGGACCCAGCCGCCTCTGGCGGCACCACGATGCTCCGTTCGGGGATCATCCCGACGACATATTTCGACCAGACGGGTGCCAGTACTGGCCCCTTCCGCGCGGATAATCTCGTCAATTGGTCGAACTGACCGCGCGCGCCAGAGAGGGTCGACCCGAAAGTCGAGTGCCTTGCGGGTGAAGCGTTCCCGAGCTCCATGGTCTTCGGCCATATCGGCCGACCAGCGGGGAGGAGCGTGCCTAATCCTTCGTCGTTAGCCCGGCTTTTGCCGGCACCTCATCGACGCCCGAGCCACCCCAAGGATGACAACGGCAGATCCGGCGGAAGCCCAGCCACCCTCCCCTAAAGAAACCGAAACGCGAGAGGGCCGTGGCGGTATAGCAGGAGCAAGTCGGATGGTAGCGACAGCCTGAACCCGGGATCAGGTGGAGAGGCTTTGAGAGGAAACGTTGGTAGAAACGGACGAAGCCCAAGGCCAGGCTCGCCAAGAGCGATGGGCGTGGCTCGCTCATGCAGCCGAACCAGCCTTGGACGCCAGGATGCGGACCGCCGCCGCGGCGTAGAGCTTGCGGAGCTCGGCCAGCGAGCGCTTCACCATCCCCGAACGGATGACCAGCACGACTTCCCAACCGGCTGGGAAGGCCGCCTCGTCGGTCCGGAAGAGCTCACGCGCCAGCCGCTTCGCTCGGTTACGATCGACCGCCAGAGGCAGGTTCTTCTTGGCGGCGATGACGGCGAAACGGGCCTTCCCCCGTTCACCCGTCTGACGGAAATTCAAAAGAAAAGGCCCGCAATCCAGTCGCGAGCCTTCTTGGCGGAGGCGGTTGAAATCGGCCGAGGCGCGAATTCGACGCTCCCGCGGGAGACGCATGGGGCTTAAGAGGCGCCGAGGCGCTTGCGACCAATGGCGCGGCGCTTGGCCAGGACCTTACGGCCACCAGGGGTCTTGGAGCGGGCGCGGAAACCGCACTTGCGGGCGCGGGAAATCTTAGACGGACGATAGGTCGGATGCATGGCTTTAAAGAAACAGCCAAGGACACCCCATCGAGGGTGTCAAGCCCCACGCTTCCCGGCTTGGCAGATGACCCTCCAGGGGGGAGAATAGCGGGATGAGCTCGGAAAAAGGCAAACTTAGGCCCACCCCGCCCCCGGCCTACTTAAACCCGGAATTCATGAGCAGCCCGCAGGCGCGGAACATCCGCGTCCTGACGGAGATGACCGAGCCGCAGGCGCGCTTCAAGAAATACAACGTCCGTAATACCATCGTGATGTTCGGATCGGCGCGGACCTTGCCCCCCGACGTCGCTCGCAAGCGCCTGGAGGAAGCCAAGGCGGTGGCCGCCAGCGGCAAGTGCGACGACGCCGAATGCGCGCATCAGCTCCGCGTCGCCGAACTCGCCCTGCGCAGCTCGGCTTATTACGAGGCCTGCCGCGAGCTGTCCTTCGAAATGACGAAGTGGTCGCTGCAACACCCAGAGTGGCAACGCTTCCTCATCTGCTCTGGCGCCGGTCCTGGCATCATGGAGGCCGCCAACCGCGGCGCGCACGAAGCCGGCGGCCGCTCCGTCGGACTCGGCATCTCCCTGCCCTTCGAGCAGGAACACAACCGCTACATCACGCCCGAGCTCGATCTCGAGTTCCACTACTTCTTCGTCCGTAAATACTGGTTCCTTTACCTGGCCAAGGCGCTCGTGGCCTTCCCCGGGGGCTTCGGTACCTTCGACGAGCTCTTCGAGATGCTCACGCTCATCCAGACGCGCAAGACCAAGAAGCAGTTCCCCATCCTACTCTTCGGCTCACCATTCTGGAAAGACGCGGTCAACTTCGAGGCCTTTCAGGAATGGGGCATGGTGTCGCCCGAGGACCGCAACTACTACGTGCACGTCGATTCGGTCAAGGAGGCCCGCGATATGCTCGTCGACATCATCACCGAGCGCTACCTGAAGGGCGACAACGAAGGCCATGACTGAGGGCGTCGCCATCGCCCTGACTACCCTGCCCTCGCGCGAAGAGGCCGACCGGCTCGCCGCCGATGCGGTCGCGGCCGGACTGGCCGCTTGCGCGCAAGTCGACGGACCGCTCCGCTCCCATTACACTTGGGAGGGCAAGGTCGAGAGCGAAGAAGAGTTCCGCGTGACCTTCAAGTTCGCCGAGAGCAAAGGCGCCGGCCTCGAAGCGTGGGTCCACGCCCGCCACCCCTACGCCGTGCCGCAGTGGCTGGCCTTCGCCGCCGACCATGCCTCGCCGGCTTACCGGGCGTGGGTACTCGGCGTCCGCTGACCGCATGGACCTGACGGCCGCCAAGGCACTCCTCTACTGCGCCCTCGGGCTCTTCGTGCTGATCGCCTGGGCAAGGGAACGCCGCCACCGCCGCCTCAGCGGCGCGCCGGAGAAGTTCTGGCCCGGTACGACATATGCACCAGCCGCAGCTTATTGCGTCGCCGGCGCCGTCGCCATCCTGATCACCATCGCCGAGGCCGCGGTCGAGAAGCGCCTGGGTCTCACCGACCAGCAGAGTATCCTTCCCGCAGTCTTCCTCTTCCAATTGCTCGGCGCTTCCATCGTGGAAGAAATGCTCTTCCGGGGCTTTGTGGCACCGGGTGAACTTATCGGCCGCAAGCTCCTCGCACTGATGATTATCGGGTCGCTGGTCTTTGCGCTGATCCACAACTTCGACCTCAGCACCGCGACGGGAAAGCTGAACGCCGCCTTCGCCTTCATCACTTCGTTTTGGCTCTACGTCGTACGCTTCAATCCGCTGAACCCCGACCGCTCCCTGCTTCCCTGTTTTATGGCCCATACCGTGCGTAATCTGGCGGTCTTCGGCATTAAAGGGGCCCAAGGCTTCATAAGCTGGTGATTTGCCGAGGGGACGCTGGCAAATCCGTTGCAACTACGAGCCAGCTTTGCTGTCGTGATGACACTCCGCTCACGCCCCATGAGCTCACCCACACACGGCAGTCGCCGAGATTTCCTCAAGCACAGCGCCCTCGCGGGTCTCGGCTTGGGGTTAGGTGCAATTCCTTCGGCTGAAGCGAAGCCGGATCCCGCCCAAGTGATGCGTCGGGCCGCCGCCGAAATCGGCGCGATTCGTCCGCGTCCGGTCGGCCACCAACCCGTCTGGGATCTCACGACCAAGCCCATAGAGAAGATTCGCGTGGGCATCATCGGCCTCAACCGCGGCCGCGCCCACGTTGCCTCCGCCGTGGCGACGCCCTTCGTAGAAGTCGTCGCGCTCTGCGACCTGCTCGACGATCGTGCCAAGTCGCAGGCGGAAATCGTCCGCAAGAAGACCGGCAAGGTGCCCGCTATCTACAGCGGCGACGAGAACGCCTGGGAAAAAATGGTCGCCCGGGACGACCTCGACGTCGTGTACGTCGCCACCCCGTGGGAATGGCACAAACCGATGGCCATCCGCGCCATGGAGCTGGGCAAGCACGCTTTCGTCGAGGTCAACTGCGGCCTGACGGTCGACGAGTGCTGGGACATCGTCGACGCCTCTGAAAAATACCAGCGTCACTGCCCAATCCTCGAGAACTGCTGCTACGGCGAAGAAGAGCTCTTCGTCCTGAACCTCCAGCGCCAAGGCTTCTTCGGCGACCTCAAGCACGGCGAGTGCGCCTATATCCATGACCAGCGCGGCAAGCCCGGCGCGAGCTTCCTCGACGCCGGCCGCGATTGGCGCCGCCGCTATTCGACGCTCCTCCAGGGCAACCTCTACCCCACCCACGGACTCGGCACCATCTCCCAATACATGGGTATTGGCCGCGGCGATGCTTTCAAATACGCCGTGTCGGTCTCCTCGCCGGAGTTCGGACTATCCCAGCTGCGCGAAAAGCTGAAGCCGGACCGTGACCGGTCGAAGGACGAACGTTTCGTCAACGGCGACATGAGCACGACGATTGTGAAGACCGAGCTCGGAAGGACGATCGTCGTCCAGCACGACAATACCAGCCCACGCCCCTATTCGCGCATCAACCTACTCAGCGGCTCGCTCGCCACCTTCGCCGGCTATCCGAATCGCCTGGCGATCGACGTGGATAACACGAGCTCGCTACTGGATCCGAAAGAAAAGCGAAACAGCCACTCGTGGACGTACGAAGGTGACAAATTGAAAAAGTTCATGGCCGCGAACATGCACCCGCTGCTGAAGAAGCTGATGGTTGAAGCTAAGAAAGTCGGCGGCCACGGCGGCATGGATCACGTGATGAATTACCGCTTCCTCGACTGCATCCGCCAAGGTATCACGCCTGACTTCACCGTCTACGACGCCGCTTCTTGGTCCGCCCTCCTCGACCTCTCTGATCGTTCCGTGCGCGACGGCAGTATCCCGGTCGCCTACCCCGACTTCACCCGCGGAGGCTGGAAGACCCTCAAGCCTCTCCCCATCGTTTCTTAACTCCACCTCGACACGACCTCGGCATCATTCCCTCAGGCCCTCCGGCCCTCGTGTCCTCACTTTCCCTAACCGCCAACCGCTCACTCCCTCCACTCCATGAACCTCCCCGAAAACTCTCGTCGTCGCGACTTCCTCAAACTCGGTGCCCTCGCGGGCCTCGGCCTCGGCCTCGGCGCCGTCCCGTCGGCCGACGCCAAACCGGATCCTCGCGATCTCAAACTGCTTGATGCACGCGACATCTCTGTCACGCGTCCGCGGCCGGCCGGCAACAAGCCCGTCTGGGACCTGACCACCCAGCCGACCGAGAAGGTGCGCTGCGGCTTCATCGGCCTCAACCGCGGTCGCGGCCACGTGAACTCTGCCGCGAACATCCCGTTCGCCGAGGTCGTCGCCGTCTGCGACATCGTCGAAGCCCGCGCCAAGGGCGCCGCCGCCAATGTGAAGAAGATCACCGGCAAGGAGCCCGCGATGTATTTCGGCGACGAGAACGTCTGGGAAAAGATGATTGCACGCGATGATATCGACGTCGTCTACGTCTCCACCCCTTGGGAATGGCACGTGCCGATGGCGGTCAAGGCCATGGAAAAGGGCAAACACGTCTTCGTGGAAGTCTCCGCCGCCGTCACGGTCGACGAATGCTGGCAGCTCGTGGACACGTCTGAAAAGACTCAGCGCCACTGCGCCATCATCGAGAACTGCTGCTACGGCGAGGAGGAGCTCTTCGTCCTTAACCTCCAGCGCCAAGGCTTTTTCGGCGACCTCAAGCATGCCGAATGCGCCTACATCCACAACCTCGCGGGCGGCGTCCTCTGGGCCCTTGGCAGCGAAGGCGACTGGCGCCGCGACTACCACCGCTTCATGGACGGTAACCTGTATCCCACGCACGGCCTCGGCCCGGTGGCGCAGTACCTGAACATCGGTCGCGGCGACGCGTTTAAGTTCGTCGTCTCCGTCTCCTCTCCCGAATTCAACCTCACCCAGTTCCGCGACAAGCACCAGCCGAACAAGGGCAAGCACAAGGACGAGAAGTTCGTCTGCGGCGACATGAACACCTCGATCATCAAGACGCAGCTCGGCCGGACCATCATGATCCAGCATGACATCGTGAGCCCCCGGCCCTACTCGCGCATCAACGCCCTCTGCGGTACCCAGGCCACCTTCTTCGGTTACCCCGCCCGCCTTGCCGTCGATGCGGATAATAAGCACCCCATCCTTGACCCCAAGGTCAAGCACAGCAGCCACGAATGGACCTACGAGAAGGAGAAGCTCACCGCCTTCATGAAGGCCAACCAGCATCCGCTCATCAAGAAGATCGGCGAACTCGGCAAGAAAGTCGGTGGCCACGGCGGTATGGATTTTGTGATGAACTATCGCATGCTCGACTGCCTACGTCAGGGTATCACCCCCGACATGACCGTCTACGATGCGGCCGACTGGTCGGCGATCCTGGAACTCTCCGTCCGCTCGGTGAAGGACGGCAGCATGCCGATCCAGTGCCCCGACTTCACCCGCGGCGGCTGGCAGACCATCAAGCCCCTCGGCATCGTCTCGTAACCGACGCGCCAGCCCACCTCACAGACCCGGCCACTCGGCCGGGTCTTTTGTTTGCGGGTTGCCTGACGATACGGTGCGACAAAGACTCCGCCCATGGGCTCACCCGCCGACCTTGCGACCTGGACCGCCGGTCTCGTCACCCGTTCGGGCGAAGAGACCGAGCGTGCGGCCGAGGCGTTCGCGACCCTGTTGCCCCCGGATACCGTCTTGGCGCTCGAGGGCGACCTCGGGGCGGGCAAGACGACCTTCGTGCGCGGCTTGGTCCGCGGCCTGGGCGTCACGGGCGACATCACCAGCCCCTCCTTCGCCCTGCTCAACGTCTACGAGGGGCGCCGTCAGATCTTCCACGTCGACGCCTATCGGCTCACGCAACCGGAGGCCTTTGATGATCTTCTCATCTGGGACCTGGCGAAGTCGCCCTGGAACGTGGTCGTGGAATGGCCAGAGAAAGTCGCGTCGCGCCTCCCCGCCGCACGCTGGCAAATGAAAACCGCCATCTTGGCGGATGGCGGTCATCGGTTTGAACTGACCCTCGCGGGCTAGCTTACTTGTCGAAGCGCTTGCGCTCGTTTTCCGTGAGGTGACGCTTGCGCATACGAATGAAGTTCGGGGTGATTTCGACCATCTCGTCGGACTCGATGTATTCGAGGCAGGCCTCGAGGGACATCTGGCGCATCGGCTTGATCTTGGCCGCGTCGTCGGAACCAGAAGCACGCACGTTCGAGAGCTTCTTGTTGATGACGAGGTTGATCTCGAGGTCGTTATCCTTGCAATGCTCGCCCACGATCTGACCCATGTAGATCTCGTCGGTCGGCTTCACAAAGAAGTCGCCGCGGTCGTACAGACGGTCGAGGGAGTAGGCCGTGACAGCGCCTCCTTCTCCACCGATCATCACGCCGGCGGCGCGGTGAGGGGCTTCGCCGCGGACCGGCTCATAACCAAGGAGATTGTGGTACATGACGGCTTCGCCACGGGTGGTGGTGAGCATCAGGGTGCGCAGACCGAAGAGGGCGCGGGAAGGAACCTTGAATTCCATGTGGATCCAGCCGCTGGTGCCGGCCTTGGCGTCCATCGAGCGGAGTTCGCCACGACGACCGAGGACGAGGGACATCACGTCGCTCTGGGAAGCTTCCGGGCAATCGACAGCCAGAGTTTCGACAGGCTCGCACTCGACGCCATCGATCTGCTTCATGATCACGGTGGGCTTACCTACGGAGAGTTCATAACCTTCGCGGCGCATCGTTTCGATGAGCACGCCGAGGTGCATCAGGCCGCGGCCAGAGACCTTCCAGGAGTCGGCACCGACTTCGCGGTCGACGCGGAGGGCGACGTTCTTCTCGAGTTCCTTGATGAGGCGCTCGCCGACCTGGCGGCCGGTGACGAACTTGCCGTCGCGACCAGCAAAGGGCGAGTCATTGACGCGGAAGGCCATGGTCACGGTGGGCTCGTCGACGCTGACCGGAGTCATCGGACGGGGGTCTTCGATGTCGGTGATGGTCGCGCCGATCTCGACGTGGTCGAGGCCGATGACGGCGCAGATGTCGCCGGCAGAGACTTCCTGGGCCTTGACGCGGCCAAGGGCTTCGAAGACTTCGACTTCCAGGACGCGCTGCTTGAACTGCTCACCCGCGCGGGTGACCATCATGACAGGCATGCCGGGGGCGATCTTACCGGCGGTCACGCGGCCGACAGCGATACGACCGACGTAGTCGGAGTAAAGCATGGCGGTCACCATGATCTGGAGAGGGTTGGCGAGAGCCTCGGCGCGGGACTTGAAACCGGCGGCGGCACCACGGGAGGAACCTTCGGCGTAGGGCTCAGGGATCTTGTCGACGATGGTGTAGAAGAGGTCCATCAGGTCCGTCGGGCGCTGACCTTCCACGGTCTTGGCACGGTCGAGGGTGCCCCAGCCTTCGCGGCCGGAAGCGTAGATGATCGGGAAATCGAGGGCGGACTCCGGGGCGTCGAGCGCGACGAGCAAGTCGAAGACTTCGTCGACGACGGCGTCCGGGCGGGCGGAAGACTTGTCGATCTTGTTGATGACGACGATGGGCTTGAGGCCGAGAGCGAGTGCCTTGGAGAGCACGAAGCGGGTCTGAGGCATCGGGCCTTCGAAGGAGTCGACCACGAGGAGGCAACCGTCAGCCATATTGAGCACGCGTTCGACTTCGCCGCCGAAGTCAGCGTGGCCCGGGGTGTCGATGAGGTTGATCTTATATTCCTTCTGGTCGCGAGGGTCGGTCCACTTGATCGCGCAATTCTTGGCGGTAATCGTGATACCGCGTTCGCGCTCGAGGTCGCCCGAGTCCATGATCAGGCCGTGCTGGCCGCCAGCGAGCTTGTCGAGGTCCTCGGCACGGAACATGCCGGACTGGTAGAGAAGTCGGTCGGTCAGGGTCGTTTTGCCATGGTCGACGTGAGCAATGACTGCGATGTTACGGAGATTCATCTGTAAAGGCCTTACGCATAGGAAAATAGGCCCTTGTGCAAGGGGAATAAGCCACCGTTACCCAATTATTGCGGGTTTCTGGGCACCCAACGGTGGGGAGCCGCCTTAGGCCAGCCCGTCGCGCTCCAAAAGGGCCTCTGGATCGAGGTCCCGGCCCATGAAGTCCCGGAAGAGTGTCTCGGCCGGCTCGGAATTACCCTTGGAGAGGACTTTGGCCCTGAGTTCCCGCCCCACCTGGGGGTTCAGGACCCCCTCCTTGAGGAAGCGGGTGAAGGCGTCGGCCTCGAGGGCTTCGGCCCACTTGTA
>CAMBGQ010000050.1 GCA_945866215.1 Opitutus sp. GAS368
GCGTGCAGTTTCCGGCCAAGGTGCTGCTCTTCGCTCCGTTCACGTCGTTCTGCTCCGAGCACGGCAAGTGCGGGAAGCACTCCGAGACCCAGGTGAAGTATCTCCGTCGCTGGATTGACACCGACGCCCCGGCGGCCTTGGCCGATTTCAGAAAGCGGGCCGGACTGGCCCCGCTGGCTGGCGACGCTCTGCCTTACGAAAAGGAATACCTCCAGACCGGGCTGGATATCTTGGCCCAGCCCGCGGGCATCTCGCTCATCACCTTCGGACGGCAGGGGCTCAGCCCCGGCTGGGAAGCCTATGTCGGCAATCAGGATACGCTCCTGGATGCCGCGGGCGTTTGCCAAGCCATCGTCGGTTGTCATATTGGTGAAGGACTCGGGCACGACCTGCGCGAGTTCCTCGCCCCCTAATCCCATGCGTTTTCATGAACGAGCTGAGAGCTACGACGCGCACGCCGCGCCGCAGAAGCGTTTCGCCGAAGCGTTGGCCGCCTTCGCTCCGTTCCGTCGGGGCGTCCGCGTCACCGAACTCGGTGCCGGCACGGGCTTCCTGGCCACCGCGCTGCTGACGCAGGGTGCCAACGTCGATGCGACCGATTCCTCGCCCGCGATGGTCGAGCTCGGACGGCAGGCCGTACCCGCCGCCAATTGGTCGGTCCATAACGCCTTCGGTCCGATCGAAAAGACGGGTGCGCTCGCTTCGAGCGGTCTCCTGCATTGGGCGGCCGACCCCGCCGCCGTCTTGCGACACTGGCGCGCGGCGTTGCCGACTGGCGGACGACTCTTGCTCGGCGTCCCGTGCGATCCTTGCCTGAACGAATTACGCGACCTCATCGGCGAAGGCCCCGTGCGCTGGCGCGACGAACCTCAGTGGCTCGCCTTGCTCAAGGGCGCGCAGTTCGATGTCCATGCGCACGGCGTGCTCGAGTCGGAGGAGATCTACCCGAGCGCCATCGATTTCTTCCGCCACCTGCATCGCAGCGGCGTGACCGGCGACCCGCGGCTCTCGCCGAGCGAGCTCAAATCGCTCCTCCGCGACTACGACCGTCTCAATGCGCGCCCCGACGGCGTCGTCGCCACCTGGGCGTGGTTGTTGGTGGATGCGACCGCACGCTAATGCGTGCGGTGGGGAACTGCTGGCACGCTGGCATGCTGTGAAGCAGAAGGTAGGGATGCGATGACATCGCATCCGTCTGTCTTGGGTAGGGCTGGCCATCCTTGGCCGGCCGCGGCCGAGCAGGGATGCTCGGCCCTACCAACAAAAAGACCGCCCGGGTGGGCGGACTTTCTTGATCCTTGTCACCTTGCCCACGTGCCCCCGGTCGCCCAGGTCCTTTGGGCCGCGGTGAAAGGCGCTTAGCGACGGAGGAGTTTGCCGACGGTGGCGAGGGAACCCAGGAGCATCAGCGTGATAAGGCTGGCGGCAAAGGCCTTGGAGGCGCCATCAGCCACGGCTTGCCAGGTGACGACGGAGCGCCAACCGAAGACGCCGCAAAGCATCAAGGTCATCGCCAGCGCGATCCATTTGGCAAAATCATGTCCCTTGGCCAGGAGAATTCCCCAGACCACCGAGAGGCCACCGAAGAGGGAGCCTGAAATCAGGGCAGTTTTGGCGGCGGCGGGATTGGAGAGATAGCCTGCGAGGCCGCAGAGAAAGAGGAAAACTCCAAAAGAAATAAGCCAGCGGGCGTTAGTCATGTTCTGGTTGATGGCACGTCTCGGTACTCGTGCAAGTTAGATTGGGATGCTCAGAACGCCCGGCGGAGGCTGAGGGCGGTGGAGACGTCTGAAGACGGGCCAGTGGCGGCAGCGTGGACGGAGAAGTTCAGGAGCGTGTCGGCCGAGAGCCGGTGATCGACTTCGAAGCCGAAGCGGGCCTGGTCGGCGGTGGGTGCGATGCCGGCGGCGGTCAGCGTACCCAGCGTGGCGTTGGTGGCGGTGAGGCCGGAGCCCGCGTCGTCGAAGCGGTGAA
This sequence comes from Opitutus sp. GAS368, assembly GCA_945866215.1. Classification (GTDB taxonomy): domain Bacteria; phylum Verrucomicrobiota; class Verrucomicrobiia; order Opitutales; family UBA953; genus UBA953. The sequence continues at coordinate 1,975 of CAMBGQ010000050.1, forward strand.
TCCACTCCGCGGTGAAGAGCAGGGTGGTGCTCGGCGAGGCGACGTATTTGGCTGTGAGACCGAGGCGGCCTTCCTGCGCGGTGTGTGCCTGCGCGCCGAAGCTGGCCGGGAACGAGCCGCCGGTCTCCGCATAAGCGTCGGCGGTCGTGCGGGTGACCGTGAACGAGGCGAAGGGCGTGGCCGAGAGGCCACCGACGAACGGCTGGGCCGGTCCGTCGTAGCGGAGGCGGGCGCTGGAAGTCTTCAGCCCGGTGCTGCCGGTGGAAGTGTCATTGCCGCTGCCGGTCACGTAGCCGCGGGTGGCGTCGGCGTCGTAGTCGCCGCGCACAAGGACGAGCGACACGATGCTTTCCTTATCGGCGAGACGGGTGTCGGCTTCAAAAAGGAGGTAATTGCCGGAGATGCTGGCGCTGCCGCCGAAGAGCAGGTCTTGGTTGAGCGAGGCGTGGCCTGCGGCGATGCCGAGGACGAAGTCGCCGTAGGTCTGGCTCACGCCGACTTCACCGGAGGCCAGGCGGCGGTCGGACTGGCGGGTGGATGTTCCGAAATCACCGGTGGCCCAGACTTGGCTCTGCTTACCCATGTCGTCGTAGGACATCAGCGGGCGATGGTGCGCGCCTTCGAGGGGGAGCTGGTTTAGGCTCGTCGTCATCGCGAGGAGACTCCCTGGGCCGTTGAGGGAGCGGAGCCATTCGTCGGCATCGAGCATCGTCTGGTTGGCATACACGAAGGCGTGGCGAGCGGCGCCACCGGACGTGATGCGAGAGTAGCCCACGATCACTGTGCCGTCGGCGGAGACGCCGGTGGCGTCGGATTCATCGCCTGTGCCGAGGAAGCCCAGACCGGTCATCGCGCCGGACTGATGGACGAAGGCTTCCGATTGGCCTGAGCTATTCTGGCTCTGACCGACGATTACCGAGCCGTCGTGGTTGATGGCGCGGGCGATCGACCAGCTGGACGAGTTGCCGAGCGTGCCGAGGGCCGTCGTGCTCCCTGCCCCGGCAAGGGTATGCTTGAAGGCCTGCGCGTCGCTGAGTGAGGCATTCAAAAAAGCCATCCCCACGGCGACGGCGCCGTCGCCCGAGATGGCTGTCAGCTGGGTGAGCGACAGGAAGGCGTTGGCGAACGCCGGGACATTTGCGGCGGCATCGACGGTCGTCAGCGTGCTCGTGCTGATTTTATAGACGAAGCCTAATGCGTAATTTTGAGGCGCACTGAGGTCGCTATCGGCCACCGTGCCGACCACCAGGTCGCCATCGGCCGAGACACCGTTGGCGAAGGAATAAACGGCTGCCCAGTTGGAGTAGGGTGCGCCACTGAAGGCGCCCGCTAAACTCGTGAGGGTGGCGTTTTTGAAGTAGAAGGCCTCGTATACTCCGCTGGTGGAACCAAGCCCGCTGCCGACAATCGTGCCGCCGTTGGCGGAGACACCGCGGGCGCTCGAGAGCAGGAACAGTGGAGTTAGAATAGAGTCCAGTTGCGTCGCTGTCGTGCCGGTCCAGAAGACCGCCTGCTCGCTTGCGTTTAAGTCAACGGAGGTGCCGACAATCAGTGAGCCGGTGGACGACGCGGCGAGGGCCTCTGAGTCGCCGATCGGGGACAGGCCAATGAGCTCGCTGTAAGTGGTCCCGATAATCTTGTAGGCCTTGGCGCCGCCGATGTTGGAGCGCCCGACGGAGACCAGGCCGTCGCTGGAGACGCCCTGGGTATAGGTGCTGGCGTTCGGGTTGGCCGCCGGATGGATATCGGTGAAGCCGGCGGCGTGAAGGGCGGCCGTGGCCGCGGCGAGGAGGGTGAGCGTCGACAGGGTGCGCATATAAAAGGTGAAAGCGGTTAGCGGTTGGCGGTTGGGCAAAGACGGGTAGCGGGGTGGCGGGGTTGACCAATATTCTTTACCGTCCGGGCGGACGGGCAAGCCGGAAGCCCCCTCGTCAGCGCTCATAAGGGTCGTAGCGGGTAAGTTCCACGCCGGTCGTACCTGGGGGCGGCTGGAGCAGGTTACTCTTTCGGTCCATGACCAGCCGTCGGTCATCCGCCACCGGATTGTAATAATAGCGGAAGGTAATTGCCCCATAGCCGCATCGAATCGCCCCTTGGATTTTCGCGTAGTGCGCGGAGATCATCCGGCCATCGGGCCCGAGCTTTGTACGGATGCGAAGATAGTAGCCGACATAATCATCCTGAAAACTCGGATAGGGTAGAGTCGCGAATGGGATATCGATGGTAGGAGTATAACCCTCGGTGGGCGCGAGGGCGGGCATCTTGAGCTGACAGTAAGGCCAGAAAGCGGGCGAGCGCCTGACGCCGTCGCCGGGTTGAGCGCAGCTGAGCCGAGTGATGCCACGAAAAGAGCCATACATTCCGTTGAACTCTGCTTCGGAGAAGCGGGCATGGTCCTTATCCTTTCGGAATTGCTCGACGGTCTCCTCGGGCTCGGTCCAGCCGATCTGCTCCCCTTCGACCCAGAAGCGGATATCCGACACCTGACCGCGGCCCCAGGGAGCGACGACATCCCCGATGGCGAAATCAAAGCCGACCCAGGTCTTCCTCGGCAAGGTGCCTTTTAGGGTGCGGAGTTGCACCTCCTTGTAGCAGAGAGGGATTTCGTTGGTTTCATAAGGCAGGGTGATGATGTGCGAAAGATCCGAAGGCACCTTCCCCATGCCGTGGACTTCGGTCACGTCTGCATCGAAGTAACCTTGTTTCGCTGCGCGTAGGCGATCGAGGCACATCTCGTCACCGGCCTTGAAGCGGAAGACGCCTTGGTCATCCGTCTTTCCTTCGAACGACCGCATGCTGGCAAAGCGCGGGTCGTTCATGCGACTGAATAAGGCCGAGACAGCGACGCCTTGCATCGGCTGGCTTGATTCATCGACGACGGTCAGCGTGTAATCCCGGGCCAGCAGCGTGAGCGCGAGAAAGGGCAGGAGGTATAGGCGGATTTTCATCGGAGAGCCGCAGATTTGATCATCTGCGTGTAGAACGGTGTGACGTAAGGAAGGGCGACGTTCTTGAAGTCGCTGTGTAGCCATCGGCCGGCCAGCCGGGTGGCGCCATGGCCCTCAGTCGGCCACTGCTTAGGGTCGGTGCGGCCGAGGGTCTCTAGGTTAAAGTTTACGACTTGGGCACCGGAGTCAGTCGGGGGGACCAGCGAGGCTCCGGCGGCGAAAGTCATCGCTGGGATCGCTCGAGCGAGTAGGTCGTAGCGCATGTTGGAGCAATCCAGGATAGGAGAGGGTGCAAGAAGGCGGGGGCCGCGTAGGCAACCTTCGTAGAGAGGTCGGAAGAATGGGTCCTGAGCCAGTTGGGCGGAAGTGATGCGTCCGGCCGTTATCGGATCCATCCTTTCGTAATATCCCCCCGTGCTCTTGGTCGGCCCGCTGGGCACGTAGCGACCCCGCCATGCGGGATTGAAGCCCCACCCGCCCTGGGTTCTTTCCATGGCTACCGCTGCGATGGAACGACTCCACCCTACGCCTTTGAGCAGCTCTTGGGTTTTCCAGGCGCCATAGTCGATGGCCCGGCCAGACCAGAGGGTCGCGAGGACCGAGGCTGAGACCATGCTCCTTGGGGAGTTGGTGACGTCTTCTCCCGGCGAATAGAAATTCGTAGCGATGCCAAGCGTCCGCACGCGCGCGAAGCAATGCTCCCAGGTGATGGTGCGTCGAAAGTCGCCGGGTGCGAAGAGCTTGGCCCAGTCGGCGGCGTAGAGCTTTCGTCCGTAGGGCCGCCAATATTCTTCGGTCATCTCCACGGTCTGCGGTTGGGCGTTATTTCTCCCAGCGAGCGCTTCGATCGGAAGTGCGGCATTGAGTAGAAAGTAGTGCGCTGGGGTGAAGCCCGCTTGCACCGCTTGGCAGGCGACGATATTGCCGAGGCTATGGGCCACGAGTAGGGTGCGGGAGGTATCGAGGAACCCCAGCGCCCTCGGCACTTCGTCCCCGCTCTGAAAGGCGTGATAGACCGCCTTATGATAATCGAGGCCGGTATCGCCGTTCCAAGTTAGGCCCACGAAACGGGCATTACTGCCGAGGACATAAAGCCGCTTAAAGGTTTCCGCGTGCCATCCGCGGGCCATGTCACCGGAAACGTTGTAGCCATGAATCAGGACGACCCAGCGGTCGCGGGTCTCCTCGTCCGGCAACCCGAGCGGCTCGGTAATCTGGTGGGGTCGTCCGGGATGCCGGATACTCGTCGGCTGGCCTGAATAGTTCCGTGTCACTCCGGCTAAGTTGACATGCCGATACATCGTCTCAACCGGGACGATGGCCAAGGGTTGATCGATAGTGGCGACGGCCATGTCGTCCCGGCGGATTTCCAGCCGGAGCGGCTGGTGGCTGGCCTTGGCGCCTTCAAGAAGGATCACCCCATGTCCCTGCGTGCTGATGTGTTCGATGAACCCCGCCGGAATCTCAATCCGGTTCTCGTGATCGGGTCGTAGGACTTCGGCCATCGTCAGAGGGTCGTTCAGCCGGGGACCAAAAACACGGACGTCGGCGTCGCGGTGAAGAGACCCTGCCGTCGCGGGGCTCAGGCTGGTCAGCGCGATTTGCACGGCCCGGTCGGGGTGAGTCAGGTAATAACGAAATCCCAGCGCTGGACTCATGAGTCTGGTGACGCGCGAGATATTCAGGTTGAGCGGCAGGAAGTCGACCAGGTCACGCAGCCCGTCGATGCCCGCCTGCGCATGGTCAGCCTGCGTCGCCGGTCGGTTTGGCCGGTCCGCACTCCCTTGGCATTCGCCTTGGTCGTCGTCATCGTTCACCCAGTGGCGCAGCCTCTTCCCCTTGGCCGGCCTTTCGTTGTCGGCGATGTGGCCATCCCGGTCGACATCGGACTCTAGTCCCGCCGGAACGGCGACGAAGTCCGCCAGCGAGTAATCAAGCTGGCCGTCATCTTCGGGGAAAAGACTCAGCGTGAGCAGTTTGCCCTCGTCGGAAGGACTCAGGGAAAAGGGCAGGCCCACGTAGCGCCAGTCGACGGATACCGGTACGGGGGTCTTCCATTCGGCGATGACTTTTCCCTCATCGGTCCGGATGGACACGACATAGCGTTTCTCGATCTGCAGCGGATTCCAAGGGACTCGGTGGCGCCACATGAGCAGGAACGTGCCGGTCTTGAGGTCAGCTCGGCGCACTTCGACGGCACTCTCGGAGGTGTTTCGCTTTAGAAAAATCCAACGGATGGACATTCCCGGGGTCGACGTATCGGCGATACTGGCGGCGGGGCCGGCGGGTCGGGCTTCCGCCGTCAGCCGACGAGTGGATAAAAGCTCCTGGACTCGCAGTCTCAACGCCGGGTCATGGGGTAAGTTACCGTCAGTCGCCAAGGATACGTCGGTGGGAAAATCGAGCGGATCGCGGGGGTCTGAACCGAAGAGGAGCTCCGTCAGGTCATCCGCTCCGTCGCCGTCGGTGTCAGGGTCGCCTAGATTCGTGCCGATGATTTTCTCCATCTCATCGTCCACCCCGTCATCATCGGAGTCGGGTTCCGCCGAGATGACGGTCTTGGAAGTAGCCTGAAAAGCCGCTGGGCAGATGATGACGGAGAGGGTCAGGAAGAGGCAGAGGCGGAAAAGCATGGCCCGTTTCATCTTACCGACCCGGTGTGAAAAACAATGAGCGAGGTCTGGGGACTTTATGATGAGCGAAGTGCTGGGGGCAGGCTCGAGGGTTATCTGGCGCGGCTATATGTCCGCGACCTGTCGTTTAAAGTCCGGGGAAAGCGATAGGGTCGGTTGACCCGGTAACCTAGCGGGTTATCTAGTGTCTTATGCGCATGCCCTGCCGCACCCTAATCCTATCCGCCCTCTGCCTGGCGGCCGCCGCTTGCGCGCAGGTGGGCGACAAGGCCGGCGAAGCCCAGGTGCCGATCGTGCCGGCGAACCTGATTCCGCCTTCGCCCCCGCTCACGGCCGAAGAAGCGCTCCGCAGTTTCAAGGTGGCTCCGGGCTACCGCATCGAGCTCGTCGCCGAAGCCCCGCTGGTCCGCCACCCGACGGTGCTGCAGTTCGCACCCGATGGCCGCCTCTGGGTCGTCGAGATGACGGGCTACATGGAAAACTTTGACGGGACGACGGAAGACCAGCCGAAGGGTTCCGTCGTCGTGCTCACCGATACCGACGGCGATGGCCGCATGGATCAGCGCACGGTCTTCCTCGACAATATCATCCTGCCCCGCGCGCTCATCCTCCATCGCGACGGCGTGCTCGTCGGTGCCCCGCCGCATCTCTGGTTCTGCCGCGATACGAACGGCGATGGCAAGGCCGACGAAAAAATCGAGGTCGCGACGGACTTCGGCGTGCGCGTCGACCCGGCCCGTCCACAGCTCGCCAATCCCGAACGCGCTCCGAATGCGCTGCTGTGGGGGCATGATGGCTGGCTCTACGCCGGCGCCTACGCTGCCCGCTTCAAGTTCGACGATGGTAAATGGATTCGCGATAAGAGCACCTTCCGCGGGCAGTGGGGCCTGGCGCAGGACGATTACGGTCGCCTGTATTCCAATAACAACAGCGACCTCCTGCGCGTTGATGTGGTGAACGCGAGCTACCTGCTCCGCAATCCGGCCATGGGGCGTAGCACCGGCCTCGGCCTCAAGGCCGCCGTCGCGCAGACCGTCTGGCCTGCCCGCGTGAACCCTGGGATCAACCGCGGCTATCGACCGGAGATGCTCCGCGAGAACAAGCTCAAGGAGTGTACCGCGGCCTGTGGCCCGTGGATCTACCGCTCGGATCTCTTCCCGGATGACGCCTACGGCAACGCGTTCATCTGCGAGCCGGCGGGTAATCTCGTGAAGCGACTGGTGCTCCAGCCCGATAAGGGTGTGGTCAGGGGTACGGCCTATTACGATCAGCAGGAATTCGTCGCCTCGACCGACGAGCGCTTCCGACCCGTCAACGCGCTCACCGGCCCCGAAGGCGCCCTCTACCTCGTGGATATGCACCACGGCGTGGTCCAGCATCGCATCTCACTCACCACCTACCTGCGTAAGCAGGGCGAAGATCGCGGCCTCATCGCTCCCCTCCACCTTGGGCGCATCTGGCGCGTCGTCCCCGAGAGCCATAAGACTACAGCTCTCAAGGGCCTCGCCGGCCTGAAGCCTGCCGACCTCATCGCCGAACTCGGCAGCGGTAATGAATGGCGTCGCGAGACCGCCCAACGTCTGCTCATCGAGAGCGGGGACAAAACCCTCGCTGCCGCGCTGACCGCCTTCGGGCTCAAGGCCACCACACCGATGGGACGCGTGCATGCGCTTTGGACCCAGCACGGGCTCAAGGTCACCGACTGGGCGCTCGTCTCCGCCGGCCTGGCCGACTCTGATCCGCGCGTGCGTGCCGCTGCGCTCCGCGTCTCCGAAGCTCTCGTCGCTGGCCCGCATCGAGCCGAAGTTATCGCCCGCTGGACCGGACTCGCCGCGACCGAATCCACTCCCGAGGTGCAATTACAGCTCGTCCTGACCATGGGTGAAGCCAAGGACCTCGTTGTCGACCTCGTCGCGGCTGCGCTGGCGCACCGCGCCGACGAGCATGTCGCCATCCAAGACGGCTTCCTCAGCGGCTTGGCTGGCCGCGAACGGGAAGTCTTCGCCGCGGTGCTCAAGCAGCCCGCCGCTTATTCGAAGACCTTGCCCGCGGCCTTGCTTCGCGGCGTCTTCGCCGAGCGCAAACCCGACCGCATCGAGCAGGCCCTCGCGATTATCGCCGCGCTGCCGCTGCGCTCGCAGCAGGTGACGCTCCTTGGTTCGCTCACCGCGCACCCGACCGTCAACCCCAAGCGCCCGGTGCGGCTCGCCGCGGAACCCGCCTCGCTCGCCAAGCTCGCCAAGAGCCAAGACGCCGCGATGATCAAGGCCCTCGCCTGGTTCAAGGGTGCCGTCGTCTGGCCAGGCAAGCCCGGCGTGGCGGTCGCGGCCGCGCGCGCCCTCACCAACGAAGAGCAGGCCCTGTTCGACAGCGGCCGCCAGACGTATGCCGGGCTTTGCATGGCGTGCCACCAACCGACCGGCAAAGGACTGGAGGGCCTCGCGCCGCCGCTCGCCGATTCCGAGTGGGTCAACGGCGACCCCGAGCGCATTGTGAAGGTTATCATGCACGGCCTGCGTGGACCCATTAAGGTGAAGGGCGTGGCTTATAACTACGATATGCCGGCGGCCGGTTTCCTAACCGACGAGCAGATTGCTGGCGTGCTGACCTACATCCGCCGCGAGTGGGATCACGAGGCCTCACCCGTGCCCGTCGACCTCGTCCAGAAGATCCGCGCCGACACTAAGGGCCGGACGGATGCGTGGACGGAGCCGGAGTTGCTGAAGAAGTAGGCGAGACCGGAGGTCTCGCGGGGGAACTGCTGCGAGGCAGAAGGAAGAGAAGGGCGCCGCAAGGCGCCCTTTTTGTTTGGGTAGGGTCGGGATCGCGTCACGACATAGGTTACGGCCGCCGCAGGGCGGCAGAGGGTAGGGGCGTGGCTTCGACGCGCCCTCCGCAGAAGGAGTGCACGATGAATCTTGCCCCTACCATGGTTCGCCCTGCGGCGAACGGACGCGACGCCGTCGCGCCCCACCCTCATGATGCCTCTCTCTTTGTCACCGTGTCACCTTGCCCACATGCCCCCTCGGCGGCGGCTCTGCCGCGCCTACTTCCCTTTACCCTTGCCTGCTTTCTTGGCGGCGGGGGCTTTGGCGTCGGCTTCGCCCTTGTTGGGCTTTGGCATCGGGGCGTTGGTCTCCTTGCGCCAGGCGCGCAGGCGGGCGTGCAGTTCCTTGGCCTTGTCGGGATTCGAAACGGCGAGGTTCTTGGTCTCCCCGAGATCGTCCTTAAGATTATACAGCTCGAGGTGTCC
>CAMBGQ010000051.1 GCA_945866215.1 Opitutus sp. GAS368
AGCCCCTCATCGTCGCCAGCCAGTTTGGCAACACGACTACCTGCGTCACGGAAGCCAAGAAAGTCCTCGAAGCCGCTGGCTACGAAGTCCTGGTCTTCGCCGCCACGGGCACGGGTGGGCGCATCATGGAATCAGTCATCGAGAGCGGAATCGTCTCAGGCGTACTCGACGTCACCACGACTGAATGGGCCGACGAACTTGTCGGGGGTAACCTCAACGCCGGCCCTGACCGCATGGATGCCGCCGCCAAGGCGAACATCCCAGTGGTCGTCGCCCCGGGTTGCCTCGACATGGTGAACTTCGGCGAGATGGCTTCGATTCCCGAGAAATTCAAAGGTCGTAACTTCTACATCCACAATCCACAGATCACCCTGATGCGGACGACGGCCGATGAATGCCGTCAACTGGGCGCCATCGTGGCCAAGAAGGCCAACGCCTATGCGGCTGGCACGGCCATCATGATCCCGCGCAAGGCGATCTCGGTCATCAGCGCGGTCGGCCAGCCTTTCCATGACGCGGCCGCCGATGAGGCCCTCTTCAGTACCCTGAAGGCCAATGCCAGGGTACCGGTACAGGAATTCGATCTCGCCATCAACGATAAGGAGTTCGCCCAGGCCTGTGCTTATAAGCTCATCGAGCTGATTGGTTGCCGTTCGTGAGCGAAGCGCGGATGCAACGTCTGGCTTATGCGGCGATGCTGTTCAACATCATCGCCTGGGGCATGTCGTGGGTAAGCGTACGGACCGTCCTGACTGAATTAGACGCCGGGCAAGTCGGCGCCTTGCGCTACCTGATTGCCTCTGCCGTGATGCTCCCCGTCTGGCTTTACCGCGGTCGCCCGCTACCGGACAAGTCAGACCTAGGACTAGTCACCCTGCTGGGATTGTTCGGTTTCTGCCTCTATAACCTAGGGATCAACTTCGGCGAAAAGACTGTCGATGCGGGCACGGGGTCGCTGCTCATCTCGTTCCAGCCGATCTTGGTGATCGTGATTGGGGTGCTCCTCCGGAGGGAAGTCGTCAGCCTCGTCGCTTGGATTGGCATCCTCATCTCGATGGCGGGCGTGATCATGACCGCCATTGGAGGTTCTGCTGGATTGACCCTTAATTTCGGCACGATCCTCATCCTCGGAGCGGCGCTGTCCTCCGCGATCCAGACCTTGATCAATAAAGCGCTCACCAAACGCTACCATGCGTTAGACGTGACGACCTGGGCCATCTGGATCGGTACGCTTGGCCTGCTTCCGTTCTCCCATGACTTGCCCGAAGCTGTCCGCAATCTTTCCACCAACGGACTCATCCACCTTGTTTTCCTAGGCGTCGTGCCTGCGGCGCTCTGCTATACCCTTTTCGCTTGGGTGCTCACGCGAGTGCCCATCGCCACGGCAATGAGCTCTGTCTACGCCATCCCGGTGTTCTCCCTTATCTTTGGCTGGTCGATGCTCGGTGAACAACCGACCGCCCTGACGCTCATCGGCGGATTAGTGACCATCGTCGGCGTAGCCTGGGTGCAGCTCCTCACACGCAAAGAAAATTCCTGAGGTAGGGACAGCACCACGTGCTGTCCTAGTTTGCCTCTAGAACGAACCTTAGGACGACACGAGGTGCCGTCCCTACCTTTGGGTCACTTCCCCAATTCCGCCGCCGTCCATGGCGCAGTGCGGCCCTTGGTTGCTTCGCGCACGGCTTTGACGTCCTCGACCTTCACGGCGGGTGCCTTGTTGCCGAAAGCGTTCCGGACGTAGGTCAGGACATCTGCGAGCTGCTGATCGTCCAAGCCCATGGGAGGCATCGGTACGAGACCGTAATCCTTGCCCTGGACCTTGGTGGGGCCGACTAAGCCATGCATGGTGATCTTAATCAAGGTCTGCACATCGCCCGCGACCCCGTCGCTCTTGGCCAACGGCGGATAGACGCCAGTCAGCCCCTGCCCTGCGGCTTGGTGGCAATTGAGGCAGAGGGCCTCGTAGATGGCCTGGCCTGGCGAGATGACGGCGGGGCCGCTGCTGACAACCTTCTTGAGGTAGGCGGCCTGCGGTGCCGATAATTCCGCCGCGACTTTACCGGCGGTCGGCGCCAAATGCCGAACGGTCTGCTTCAGTGCATAGTCGAGGAACTTATCTGAGGGCTGCTCGACCGCTCCTAAGGCGTTTCGCAGAGAAGTCTGGCCACCGACATGACTGAGGGCCACGACGGCCTCAAGGCGCACGCGAGGATGCTTATCGGCAATGGCCTTGGCTAGTCGGGCTTGCACATCGGGTAGCTGGTTCGACCATTCGCCGGCGACGCGGGCGGCATAGGCGCGAATCCTAAAATCGGAGGAGGACTGAAGGACATCCAGCAAGGCAGGACGAACGGCGGCATGAGCCTGCAAGACACCCAAGGCCTCGAGCAACTGGGCTTCCGGACGATCCATGGAGACGAACGCATCGGCAGCAGCCACAACCTTCTCGGTCGAGCGATGGAAGAGCAAGCGGCGTGCCTGATAACGAGTCCAGCGCTCGGGCGAGCCGAGCTGGGCGAACAGATCACGCTCTGACATGGACACGAGGTCTGGCTGTTTCACAGACGGCAACCCCTTGGCGGTAAGGCGCCAGATACGACCATGCGAGCGATCGCGACGCGGATCGGCATAACTGGCCTGATAATGTCCGATGACGGCATTAAACCAATCGCAGGCATAGAGCGCGCCATCTGGTCCTACGGAGACGTCGACAGGACGGAAGGCTTTGCTGCTTGAGATAATCGGACTGACGATGCGCTCAGACTTGAAACCCGAGCCGTCGTCGATGAAGCGATGTAGGTCGAGGGTGTTACCGTAATACCCGCCAATGAAAGCAGCGCCTTGCAGCGAAGCCGGCATGGCCTTGGTGCCGACGATGTCCACGGAGTTGGATTTCAGCGGCGAACCGAAGAGCGAATGCGTGCCGGCATATTCATCCGGAGTCTCGATGGCGCCGAGCCCAGGCAGGCTGTAGTATCCGGCGATACGGTCGCCGCTCTTATGGAACGGTTGGAAGTAATCATCGAAGGCCACGCCCCAGCAATTATGCCCGGCCTTGCCATACTGAAAGAACGGCTGAAGGCGCTGGTTCTTTAGGTCATAGCGCATCAGGCCGGATTTAGGCAGGCTGACGATACCGCGAGGGGTCTCCACCCGCGTGATCGCATGCAGGCCTTGGCTCATCCAGAGCGTCCCGTCCGGACCGTGGCTGATCGAGTTCACGAGCTGGTGGGTGTCACCCACGCCGAAGCCTGACATCAGGACCTCGGTCTGGTCCGCTTTGCCGTCGCCATCGGTATCCGTGAGCTTGATCAGTCGGTCAAAGTCGCAGACAAGGATCGAGGTATTGCCGACCTCATCGTTTAGCGGCTCGACGCCTTGGACCATCGTGAGTCCTTCAGCGAAGCGCACGGATTTATCGGCTTTGCCGTCGCCATCGGTGTCCTCGAGGCGGAGAATGTAGTCGCGCGGCTTCACGCCAGGCACGGCCTGCGGATAGGTCGGAGAACAGCAGACGTACAGACGGCCCTTGGCGTCCCACGACATCTGGGTCGGCTTGGCGACGCCGAGGTTTTCGTCCGCGAAGAGGTTGACCTCGAAACCCTCTGCGACCTTGAAGGTGGCCTGCTCCTCGGCGGAAGACATGACCTTCTCGGTGCTGACGACCGGGCCAGCCTGCGGCGCCGGTGCGGTCGATGGCTCGCCGCGGGCGAGCGCTTGGATATGCTTATCCCATGAAGTGACGAGCGGCTTGTAGGCTTCAAAGTTCTCCTTCAGCGACGGCACCGGACCGAAGCCCTTGCCATAGTTCTGCGAGATACGATCACCGTAGACAAACGACCAGTTGGCCGGGCGCCAGCAATCTGCCCAGAGGCGGTTCTTCTCTACGATCGCGGCACGGAGCTTCGCGGACAGCTGTGACTTATCAGGAAGGCCCAAGGCGGATGCCACCTCGCGGCCGACGACCGCAAGGCCCTGAGCGGAAAGATGCAATCCGTCGGTCGACGCTTCCTTCTGGGTGACCTCGGTAAGGTCGACGTAAGGCAGGCCGCGTTGTTTCGCGATGTCGGCCACTGCGGACGCGTATTCGGCCAGAACTTTCCGGTGCTCCGGATTCGTCAAATCAGGAAGACGCTGCGAAGACATGAAGCCAGCTGGCGATAGGAGAACGATGCGGGGCGTGTGACGCCCGAGCTCATCGAGTAAGCGGTGATAGTCGGACTTGAACTTGGCGAGTCCTGCGGAGCCCTGCAGGGCCTCGGCTTGGCCGAACTGGAGGAACAGCGTCGTGGCCCCGGCAGTCTCGAGCTGGCCTTTCCATGGACCAAAATTGAGGTCACGCCACTGTTCATGCACCGTGTCGGCTTCCCACGCCATGGAGCGGAAGACCGGATTCTTGGCGGCGAAGGCCGCGGCGAAGCGTGACTCGATCTCGCCCGACTTGGCTTCACGGACAAAGTTCTCCTGGCCGATGAAGACCACGACCTCGTTGTCATTGAGGTCGAACTTCCGTTCCTTGAAAGGCGCCGGCGGCACCCAAGTGGACTTTGCCTCACCGAAGCGGTTCAGCACGGCTTCCTTGGTTGTGACGGGCAGGTCGTTTAGCGGATCGAGCACGACATTACGGAAGCGGATCTCCGCCTTACAGTTACCGTGGATCTGCAGGCCGATGAGTCCGTAGGCATCGTCAATCGACGGATTGGTCTCGGTGTAGTCCAAGGTCGCCTTGCCGTTCAGAAAAATGGTGATGCGCGGACCTTCGGCCCGAATCTCATACTTGTTCCATTCGCCCTTCTTCTCGAGCACTGCGATCTCGGTGTCGTCCTTAACGCCATAACCTCCGACGCCGGTGCCGGCGCGAGCCAGGAACTTCTTCCGTCGGGACTCGTCGTAGAGCGAACCCGTATGCCCATGGCCGATATCGGCCTGATAGCCGATCATCTCGTTGGGCGGGTTGGTCGCCCGGAGGCTGCGAAACTGCACGCCCCCGTTCACGAAGCCTTCGGTGCCTGTCAGCTTATATTCCAGCGTCAGGCGAAAGTTATAGAAGGTGCGTTTGGTCGTCAGGAACTCGTTACGCGGATTACCGGCCATCGAACCACCCACGATCTCGCCATTTTCAACGCGCCAGACCTTGGCGTCGCCATCCCAGCCTGTGAGCGTCCTTCCGTCGAACAAAGGCGCCGGCGCCGCGAATAGTCCGAGGACACCGGCGAACAGGGACAAGATAAGGACGAATCGCTTCATGGGGGTTCTGTGTTAGGCAATCCAGCCAGACGATTGTTCCAACCCGAAACACACGACATGCAGAAAAGGACACAAAAAGACCGAAGGCTTTTCAACCTCCGGTCCTCGTGACCACCTGCCCTCGATTCCTCGATCTTAAGCCAACCCTAGGTGCTTCAGGGCTTCAGGCGTCGGTCCGTCGAAGTTGACGGTCGGGACGTTACCCACGTAACCGACATCCTTCCAGCCCTGCGGAGTAGTGTAGTACCCGCTGGCGGCGAGATAACGGAAGCGGCCGAAGAAGTTCTGGGCTGACTTGAACTCCTTCTTGACCGCGGTCTTGCCACAGATGTCGTCGGCAATCGCGCACTTCTGCGGTTCGGCCAGGTCGGCGAAATCCTTCTGGAAGCGACGTTGAGCTTCAGCATCGAGCCAGTTGAGGCCTTCGGTGATGACCGGACGATCATTTGAGGTCTCGTCGTAAGGGGAGCTAATCCACTCGTCGATGAACTCCTGGACGCCGAGCTGCGAAGGCAGCTTGTCGCCCGGGTTGTCGGGCGGCAGGATGAGGTCGGTCAGCGAGGCAGCTGCCTTGCGCTGCTTGGCCGTTAGGGTCAGCGGCCAGAGTTCACCTGGAGTGTAGTTCTTATTCAGCACCGGGTCTGCGCCGATGCGTTGCCCGGTGGGGGTGGCGGCGGGCCGCGGGAGCTTATCCTGGGCGGAGGCGTGCGGGAAGATCGCAGCGGCGGCCGCGGCGGCGCCGATCCACTTGAGCGCCTGTCGGCGATCAATCTGTCCGGAATTATCTGCGGGAATGTTTTCCATGTTCGTAGGCATTAGAGGTTACCCTTGCGCATCTCTTCGACGAGATGATCGGAGGCGCGCCACGCGAGCGCCATGATGGTGAGCGTGGGGTTCTTGTCGGGATTACTGCAAAAAGCCGAGGCATCATTGAGGAGCAGGTTGGGAACTTCCCAGCACTGGTTCCACTGGTTCGTGACGGACTTCTTGGGGTCCGCGCCCATCATGGCGCCGCCGACCTCATGGATGATCGAACCACCTGGCTCGATGGCCTTGGTTCCGTCCAGCTCAGGTTTCTTGGTCTTGCCGCCGATGGCGTCGATCATCATGGCAAAGGTCGCCTCCATGTGCGCGGCCTGCTTGGTCTCATGCTCGGACCACTTCCAATGGAAACGTAGCACGGGGATGCCCCACTTGTCCTTCACGCTCGGGTCGAGTTCGCAGAAACAATTCTCGTTCGGGATCATCTCGCCACGTCCAGTGAAGCCGATGCCCGCGCCGTATTTCTGGCGGACCTCTTCCTTGTAGGTCTTACCATAGCCGGGGCTCGCGCTGCCGACACCCAGTCCAGGCATCCGTCGACCTGTGCCAAACTCGATATGGTAACCACGCGCGAAGCCGAGCTTGCTGGCGTCCTTATAAAGCCACCACGGGATGTAAACGTGCGCCCCGGCGCCTTCTTCGTTGTGCACCGGCAGATTCTCGAAAGCGGGGACGCTGCCACCGAGCTTCCCGCCGACCGTATCCATGATGTACTTGCCGACTAGGCCGGAGCCGTTGGCGAGGCCGTTCGGGAAACGGTTTGACTTGGAGTTGAGTAGAATGCGGGCGGTCTCGCCCGAGCTTGCGGCAAGAATCACCGCGCGTCCCTTCACGGCGCGTTCCTGTCCGGTGACCTTGTCGATGTAGATGACACCGTTGGCCTTGCCGTCGGTGCCGACGGTGACCTCGCGGGCATGGGCATTGCAAAGGATGTCCAAGTTACCCGTCGCGAGGGCCGGCGGGAGGTGCACGGTGGTCGACTGGTAGTTGGCCTTAATCGAGCAACCCCGACCGCAGTCCGTCGCCCAGAAACAGGCGGCGCGCTCCTGCATAGCTTTGGCGAGGATCTTCTGGGCCTTGGGGTTGTTCGGGTGAAGTCGGGCCGGGAAATTTATGTGGTCCTGCCGAGTCGAGAGGATCGCACGATGAATCGGGATGACGGAGATACCGAATTGGGCGACGTGCTTCTTGACGTAAAGCTCACCGGCGCGGGCCTTCGGCGCAGGCAGGAGCGTGCCGTTCGGAGAATCGGGCGTGTTCTCGAGGCCTTCATTGGAGCCGTAGACCCCAATGAGCATCTCAACCTTGTCGTAGTAAGGAGCAACCTCTTCGTAACCGAAGGGCCAGTCGAAACCCAATCCATCACGCGAATAGGGCTTGAAGTCATAAGGGCCATTGCGGAGCGAGATGCGCCCCCAGTGGTTGGTGCGGCCACCGAGCATGCGAGCACGCCACCAGTCGAAGCGCTGCTTCGGGTCGGTTGAGGCCTGGGTGTAAGGTTCACCCGGAACTTCCCAGCCCCCGTCGACGGTCGCGTCATGGAAACCAAACGGTTTCTCCTTGGTGCTCATGCCGCGCAACGGAGCATCCGCCCGGGACTGGAACATGGGGGTCTCGGTGACCGGGTCGTAATTACGGCCGGCCTCGAGCATGAGGACCTTCACACCGTTCATGGTGAGGGTGTAGGCGGATTGTCCGCCGCCCGCGCCAGAACCGACGACGATGACGTCGTAGGTGAGCTGCAGGTCTTTTTCGGTGATGATGGCCATGGGGATGGGGTGCGGTAAGAAGGTGAGATTACCTGGAAACGCGGAACTGCCAAACTTCATTGAAGAAGCCCGCAGCAGGAATAGCTCCTGGGGCGATAGCGTCGGGGGCGACCTTAAGATCGATGACGGCCCAATCTGGGAGCTTGGCGACCTGGCGGGCGTTGTTGAGGTAATCGTATTCGCGGTAGGTGAAGCTACTATTGATCACGACATACTTTTGCGGGTTCAAGGGGTTCGGGTAGACAAGGATCGGCGCATGGTCAGCGGCGGAGTATGTCTTGCCGTCGACGATGAGTTTATCGGCGGCCCACTGGATCGGCAACTTGGCGATGATCTTGGCGAGCACGGCGTTCGAAGAAGGATCACCCCAGAGAATGAGGTTACTCTTCACGATGTCCTCATCCTTGACCTGGGCGTCGGTCTTCGTCGGCGCGACGCCGCGGAACTGGCGACGCCATTCGAAGGCAGCTCGTTCCATCTCGGACTTGACCCAACCGCCAACCTTGGCGTTGAGGGGCTGGCCGGTCGGAGCGACAAAAAGGAACGAATCCATGAAGGCATCATCGATGGGGCCGGAGAGGCCATGCCGTTTGCGGACGCCTTGGTCGTCATAGCCGAAGACCTGAATCCACTCGCCGTTCTTGACCGCCCGGGCGAAGGTCGCTTTCCAGGAACGATCGGAACCAGCCTTGACGGATGTCAGGATCTTCTGTCCGTCGATGGTGACGGCGGTCGGGCCGAACTGGGACTGCACGGAGTCGCCCGCAGCGAAGTCGAGCGTGAGACCGGCGACATTGGAGGTCTTCACTTCGATGGAGCGCTCATCGACCAGCTTAGCGTCGACCTGGGCCTTCTGCCAGTGCTCGCCCATACGGTCGACCCGGACCCAATGCATGCGGTCATAACGGAGGAAGTAGGTGGCGAAGGAGACTTCCTTCGGGGTGCGCACGCGGCCGTTGGCGGCGATAGCGGCGAGGCGGCGTTCAATCTCTACCATGGAGTCGGGATGGATCTTGTGGGCGGTCTGCGGTCCGATGATGTGCGTGAGCTCCATGCCGAGCTTGCCCATCTCGCGGGCCATGACATCGGCGGCCTGCTTCTGCTTGTCGAGCTCGCCGCTGTAGGCGACCGTCGGGGCGTTGCGGAAGTTGATGGCGGTATCGGTGGCGTTATACCAAGCCCAGAGAGTCTTCTGCCACGAAGGGATCTTGGAGACGTCTTCGTTCTGAAAGACATTCAGGAACTCCGGGGTCTCGGAGAAGCCAGCGCCAGGATTAATGCCACACCAGCGGTCGGTGTAGTGTGCGCCGAACTGCCATACAGCCGCGCCACCCATAGAGAAGCCGCGGATGAACAGACGATCGTCGTCAATGTTGTAGCTCTTACGGGCGTGGGCATAGGCTTCCCAAAGATCGACTTCGCCGGCCATCTTGTTGGCGCAGCAGTAACGACCGTAAAGGTGGAGCACCAGGCGGTTGGTGGCCGGGATCTGGCCGACGTTCTTCCGGCGGTCGCTGAGGAACGCGAGTTCGCTCAGGGTCTCGCCGCGGCCGTGGCACCAGAAATCCAGACGCATCATCGAGCCAGCATAGTTATCCGGGATGACCATGCCATAAGGCTGTACCGAGCCGTCGATCTTCGACTTATAGCCGCGGACGACCAGGCCAGTCTGGCGAATCCAAGGGGTCTCGCCCTTCAGGAACGAAGCGGCACGGGCTTTGCCTTCGGCGACGAGCTCATGGGCGGTCTTGAATTCACCCTTATTGAAATACTCGTTGTACTTGCCGGCCCAATCGACCGCCTTGTGGAAGATCTCGATGTCGGCCAGGAATTCCTCGAGGCGCGGGTTCTTCGCCTGGGCCTTGGCGGCGGCGTCGATGGCCGTGCGGAGTTCGGCTAGCTCCTTGGCCAGCGACACTTTGTCGGCCTCGGGCAGGGCCACGGCCTTATCGGTCGGCGGGATCGGTCGGACGGCGGCCGGGATATTGTCCTTCGGGCCATCGGCCAAAGCCACGGCGGCAAAAAGGGAAAGGAGCAGAAGGGAGCGCATGCGGGGTTAAATAAAACCAAGGCCACGGGGAGGCCATTTCGGGGTTCCCAAGGTCTAGACTACGACCCACCTGACCGACAAGTGTTCCCTTCATTAACTTTGTCTCATTATATGCTTAGAACGCTCGCCAAGATACAGAGCATTCTATGGCAAAATGGGCCTAATCCTCGCGTTATAAATACGAGGCATAGATTTGCGTGGCGTAGGAATAAAGTAAGATAAGAGTATCGTGCCTCCCGCCCCATGAAAATCGGAAGTGTCGTCATGCTTAGCATTGCTGCTGCCTTGCCTGCGTTCGCGCAGAATACGGATGCAGAGATTTTATTCGT
>CAMBGQ010000052.1 GCA_945866215.1 Opitutus sp. GAS368
GTCCAGGCCGGGTGGTGACGGAGGATGTAGCCGATGACGACCTTGCGCTTCACTTCCTTGGCCTTGGCGACGATCTGCTCGGCTTCGGCGACGGTAACGGCCAGGGGCTTCTCGACAAAGACATGGCAGCCGGCTTCGAGCGCGGCGACGGCATATTCGGCATGCGTGTCTGGGTAGCTCGAGATTGAGACCGCGTCGGGCTTCGTGGCCTTAAGCGCGGCATGAAAGTCGCCATACTCCGCGTAGCCACCGCCAAGTTCGGCGTTGAGCTTGGCGCGCGAATCGGCGGACCGGGTGACGAGGCCGACGATCTGGAAACCGGGCAACTTGTGGTAAGCGAGAGCATGCGAACGGCCCATGTGGCCAGCACCAACGCAAAGGACTCG
The DNA here is from genome assembly GCA_945866215.1 of Opitutus sp. GAS368. Taxonomy (GTDB): domain Bacteria; phylum Verrucomicrobiota; class Verrucomicrobiia; order Opitutales; family UBA953; genus UBA953. The sequence goes on from CAMBGQ010000052.1 coordinate 387, forward strand.
GATAGGGGGCGTACTCATGCGCCGAGCATCACCCTTCCCTCCTCCGCTTCAAGTCGGGAGAAGGCGAGGGCGCGAAATTAATCGACCGATTAGTTCGGTAACGGCTGACCGACACCCTTCGCCCGCTGCGCCTCGAGCAAGGCTTTGAGTCGCGCGACGATTTCTGGGTGTTCCTTGGCGACGTTGTGACGCTCGCCGGGATCGTTCTGCAGGTCGAACAGACGCGGACCGGACTGGTCGCGGCTATCGTTGACCTGCTCGGATTCGGAACCGAGCAAAGCAACGAGTGGGCCCTGGGCCTTCTTGCCCTTGCCGGGCGCGCCGACGCCGGAGATGAATTTCCAGCGAGCGTCGCGAATCGAAAGCAGGTTACCTTGCGTGCTCGAGATTAGCGTCTCACGACCGGTGCCGCCCTTCAGCGCCGCGGACGTGTCGATGGAGTCGAGTTTGAGGAAGTCAGCGGGGTCACCGCCGGCAACCTTCGTGAAAACGGCCGGCAGGTCGACCTGCGACATCAGCGCGTCGGAGACCTTGCCAGCGGGCGTATGACCCGGCCAGCGCGCGAGGAAGCCCACGCGCGTCCCGCCTTCGAGGATGCTGTATTTGCCGCCGCGGAAAGGTCCGGCGGGCGCATGCGCCGCGGCCTTGTTCCGCTCGACGGCCTGATCCTTATAGCCGTCATCGAGCACCGGACCATTATCCGAAGAATAAATGACGAGGGTGTTCTCGGCCAAGCCCTGCTTATCGAGTTCGGCCAGGATGCGGCCTACCTGATCATCGAACGCCACCACGGCATCGCCACGCGGGCCGAGCGGCGTCTTGCCGGCGTAACGCGGATGATGGACGCGCGGCACATGGTTCTCGTGCGAGGCGTAGAAGAGAAAGAAAGGCCTGTCCTTGTTGCGCGCAATGAAGCCGCAGGCTTTGTCGGCGAAGGTGTCGCCCATCGTCTCATCGTTCCACACCGCAGCCTTTCCGCCCTTCATCCAGCCGATGCGGCCGACGCCGTTGACGAGGGCCATATTGTGACCATGCGACCAATCCATCTTCAGCTTCGCGCGTTCCACGTCGGTCTTCAGGTCGGGGTCGCCTGGATAAGGGGACTTGTAGCTAATCTCGATTGGATCCTTGGGATCGAGGCCGACGACCGAGCCGTCCTCGACGAAGACGGTCGGCACGCGGTCGCCAGTGGCGGCCATGATGAAGGAGTAGGTGAAGCCAATCTGATTAGGCGAAGGATTGATCTTCTGATTCCAGTTCACGTCGCCCGAGCCGAGACCGAGGTGCCACTTACCGACGACACCCGTGGCGTAGCCGAGTTTGGCGAGGCTGGCGGCCATCGTCGGTCGGCCCGGCTTGATAATGAGACGGGCGTCGCCCGGGAGCACGCCAGTGCCTTGACGGCGCCAAGCGTATTCGCCCGTCAGGAGCGAATAGCGCGAGGGCGTGCAGGTCGCGGACGTGCAATAGCCGGAGGTGAAGCGGGTGCCCTGCGCGGCGAGCCGATCCAGGTTGGGAGTCGGGATAACCTTGGCGCCGTAGCAGCCGAGGTCGCCCCAGCCGATGTCGTCAGCGTAGAGCAAGACGATATTCGGCGGGCGCTTCTCGGCCGCGAAGACGGAGAGCACGCAGGACAGGGCGACGAGGGGCAGAAGGCGCATGGCGATGATGTAAACACGCCGTCGCCCGAAACCAAGCCGACAGATAATCCACCCCTTGCTTGCCAAAAGGCGCTTTAAGTCCCAATCAGAAGAGAAGCATGCGCTTCGCGAAGTATCACGCCCTCGGTAACGACTACCTCGTCCTCGAACCCAAGGACTGCCCCGCCCTCTTTTCGCCGGCCGCCATCCGCAAGGTCTGCCACCGCCATTTCGGCCTCGGGTCGGACGGCATTCTTTACGGCCCGATCGAACGCACCGACGGCACCATCGGCCTGCGCATCCTGAATCCTGACGGCTCCGAAGCCGAGAAATCCGGTAACGGCATCCGCATTTTCTGCCGTCATCTCCTCGAGACCAAGCGCATCCAGGAAGGGCAGGAGTTCCGTCTGCACACCATCGGCGGTGTCGTCCGCTGCGAAGTCTTCGAAGGCGGCAACCGCATCCGGGTCGAGATGGGCAAGGTCTCCTTCCGCGCGCCGGTCATCCCGCACGTCGGCGCCGACCGCGAAGTCCTCGGCGAAGAGATCACCGTCCTCGGTCAGACCTTCAAGTATTGGGCCGCGACCGTCGGTAACCCGCACTGCGTGATTCCGGTCGACAAGCTCACACCAGATCTCGCCAAGACCTACGGCCCGGTCCTCGAAGTACACCCGAACTTCCCGAACCGGACCAACGTCCAGTTCATGCAGATCATCGACCGCAAGAATGTGCGCATCGAAATCTGGGAACGCGGGGCGGGCTACACAATGGCCTCGGGATCATCGTCCTCGGCCTCGGCCGCGGTGGCTCGGAAAATGGGCCTGGTTGAGGCTGATTTGACGGTAAATATGCCTGGGGGACAGATTTTCATTGGCATCGGGGAGGATTATTCCATCGTGATGACAGGTCCGACGACCCCCGTAGGCATCTTTGAGATGCACCCAGGAGTCCCGGACCAAGACGTCGCCGTCTAGGCGAACCGTCTTCCCACTAGGTTTTCCCTCCTTTGGCGCGTCCTTTCGGACGACGCTTTTCACCGCACACCCTCACCATGGCGCCGCGTCAGCCGTTGCCCGACATCTCCGAAGACGATCTTATCGATCTCGCGGGCGGGGCAACCGTGCTGTTGGCCAAGGAGCTGGTGGCCAAGGGCAAGGTATCCAAGAGCCTCTGGACTCCCCCCGTCGCGGAGGCCCTTGTCGATGATGGTACCGAATCCCGCGAAGCCCGCTGGAACCTCCGCTCCGTCACCTTCCAGCGCAACGAGTGCGGCTGCGAGGTCTCCGTCGGGCGGCGCAAGGTCTGCGTACATTCCGTGGCCGCTTACCTCGTCCTCGCCGCCAAGGCGGGCTACATCAAACCCGAAAGCCTGGCGCCGCCGAAACCAGCCGCGCCACCTGGCAGACCGCCGACGGCGACTGCGACACAGGAGAAGGCAACGGACAATAAGAAGGAGAAATCGAAACAGACGGAGACGACCCCGGCAGGACCCCGGCTCAAATCCCTCACCCTCTCGGAAAAAAACGGCACGCCCATCGAGGTGCGTTTCATCGTGCCGCCGAACATCGCCACGGCCGCCGCCCGGGACGAGATCATCTGCCGCCTCGAGCTCCGCATCGATGACGCCCAGGTCGCGCCCGAGAACCTCGACCGCCGCAAGGCCTGGACCATCGCGCCTGACACGGTGTTCTTCCTGGCGATCCTCGAAAACCTCTGCCACGGCAAGCTCCAGGGTATCCTGCCGCTCACCCGCCGCCACCTGCGCCAGCTCCTATCCATCGGCAAGGGCCTGCCGATTTTCCGGATGGCCAACGCCCCGGAAACTGCCCTGACGTGGGCGGGCGACCAGCTCGACAAGGTTCACGAGCACCTGGATGAGCCCGCCGCGACGCCACAGACCAACGCGGCGGGCGAGACCCCCGACGACGGTCCGGAGGAACAGGAAGTCCGCTCGGAGGAACGGGGTCGCGAGGACCGTCCCTGGGTCGACGGCTCGATGAAATGGCTTCGCATCCGCCTGCCGCAGCAATCCTCTGGGCCCGTCGCCGAACTACGCGATGTGCTCCAACGCAGCGGCTTCACGCTCGAGACGAGCACGCGCGAATGGTATCTCGCCGGCACAATCCAGGTGCTCAACTTCCTCGCCCGTCACCACAAGCTACTGATGACGGACAATGGCGCCGTCTTTACCCATAACCTCTCGCACTCGCTGCGCAACGTCGACCTCGCCAAAGCCAAATGCGCCGCCGCCGAGGAGAACGGCGGCTTCCGCTTCGCGATCGGGATCGATCCCGAGGGCAAGTCGGCCAAGGTGATTCAGGAGGCCATGGCCAGCGGGCGCATGTTCTTCTACACGGACCAAGGCCCGCGGCTCATCACGCCGGAGCTGATGGAATCGATCCGCAACGCCCAACGTCGCATCACCGGCGAGGCCAAGCGCGACGTCGACCTAGATCTCAATTTGCAGATTGGCTACGCCGACCTCGCCAGCGCCGACGCCATCGCCGAGGAACTCCAGGCCGCGTTCGCCCCGCCGGAGACCTGGAGCCAGCGCTCCGCGGCGATCCGCAATCTTTCCAAGCTGCAGCCGGCGCCCATGCGCGAGGAGCTGGGCACAATCCTCCGTATCTACCAGCAGGTCGGCGTTGCCTGGCTCTGGCATATCCATAACCACTCGCTCGGCGGCCTCCTCGCCGACGAGATGGGCTTGGGGAAGACGGTGCAGGCGCTGGCGTTCATGGAAACGCTGCGCCAGCACCGCCCAGCCGATGGTCCCTGCCTCGTCGTCTGCCCGGCCTCGCTCGTCGAGAACTGGCGACGCGAGGCCCGCCGCTTCACGCCGTCGCTCAAAGTCCTCGCCCACCACGGCCAGAACCGGTTCACCGAGGCCGAACACCTGCAACGCTTCGACCTCGTCATCACTTCCTACGGCACGCTGGCGCGCGACATCGCGGCGTTCTCGCTCATCACCTGGGGAGCGGCGATCTGCGACGAGGGCCAAAATATCAAGAACGCCCGGGCCCAGGCCGCCAAGGCCGTCAAGCAGCTCATCGCGAAGGGGCGCTACATCCTCACGGGGACGCCGGTCGAGAACTCCCTCGAAGACCTGCGTTCCCTCTTCGGCTTCCTGATGCCGGGCTACCTGCCCAAGCCCGAGGAACGCGTCCAAGCCGAAGAACGCAAATGGCACGACGATCGCCTCCTCCAGATGGCTGCGCCCTACATCCTGCGCCGCTCCAAGATCGCCGTCGCCCCGGAACTGCCAGCCAAGATTGAGCAGATTGTCTACTGCGACTTCGAGGATAACCAGAAGAAGTTCTACGAGGAAATCCTCGAGTCGACGCGCCAGGAGATCTTCGAGATGGAGATGGGCGGCGTCACGCAGGCCCGCATCCAGATGGCGGCCTTCAACCAGCTCTTGCGCCTCCGCCAGATCTGCGCGGACCCGCGTATCCTCGACCCAAAGATGGCGGAGGTCGACTCGGCGAAGCTGCAGGCTTTCCTCGAACTCGTCGAAGAGTCCAAGGACGCGAACCACCGGATGCTGGTCTTCTCCACTTTCGTCACCGCGCTCCAGCTGCTGAAGCAAGCCCTCGAGGACCGGGATATCCCTTACTGCTACCTCGACGGTTCCACCAAGGATCGCCAGGGGGTCTGCGATAAATTCAACTCCACGCCTTCCATCCCAGTCATGCTCATGTCCCTGAAGGCCGGCGGGACCGGGCTCAACCTGACGGGCGCCGACACGGTCATCCATTTTGACCCGTGGTGGAACCCCGCCGCCGAAGCCCAAGCCACGGACCGGGCCCACCGTATCGGCCAGACCCGCACCGTCACCAGCATCAAGCTGATTGCCGCCGGAACCATCGAAGAACGCGTCATGGAGCTCCAGAAGTCCAAGTCTGAGATGTTGCGTAAGCTCCTGACCGAATCAGACTCCGTGTCATCCGGGCTAAGCCTCGATGTCATCAAGGATCTCCTCCGCAAAGAATAAGCCCCTCATGCTTTCCACCCTCATTCGCCGTAACAAGTCCCGGAGCGAGATGTCGTTCTTGGAGCACCTCGACGACCTCCGGATTTCGCTCATCCGCGTCGCCGTCGTCTTCGCCATTGGCATGGTCACCGCCCTCGTCTTCTACCGCGAGACGCCTGCCCTGCTGAATATGCCGCTCGAGTGGGCCAAGCACCCGGAAACTTCTCCGCTCGCCTTCGCTTTAAGCCAGCCCGGAGAAGGACTCGTCAAAATGGGAGAGCTCAAGGAGTTTACCTTCATGGGCGTCTGGAAAGTCCTCATGTACGCCGGCTTCGGCGTCGGCGTGGCCCTCGCTTCCCCAGTCTTCCTTTACGAGACTGCCCGTTTCGTCGGCCCGGCCCTCACGGATCGTGAAAAGAGTGGACTCGTCCCCTTCTGCGGCGCCGCCCTTATCCTCTTCCTCATGGGAGCCGCCCTGGCGTTCTATTGGCTCAGCCCGATGTCGATCCAGATCTGGCAGCACTTCGCCGAAGGCATGAAGATGGAGGTCACCTGGCAGGCTTCGGACTACTACGCTTTCGTCGTCATGATGTGCCTGCTGACGGGCCTGACGTTCCAGTTCCCCCTCGCACTCATCGTCCTCATGTGGCTCGAGCTCGTCCGGCCCAAGACCCTGCTCAAGTCCTGGCGCGGTATGTTGGTCGGCATCATGATGCTGGTCGCCGTCATCACGCCAATCGCCGAACCCATCTCGCTGCTTGTGATGACCGGCGTGCTCTTCGGCTTCTACCTCGCCGCCGTGGCCGTCGGGACCGTCATCGTGCGCCGTAAGCGCGTCGCCCGGGGTGATAAGCCGAACCCTGAAGACGATGACCTCCCCGATGATGATGACGAAGCGGACGACCAGGACGACCGTCCGCGGCGCTCCCAGCCGGTGACGCCCAGCGAGCCTGTCGCGGCCAAGCCCAAGTCGACCCCCCCGCCCGCCGAAGGCGACCTTTCCTCCCTCGACTGACCTCCTGACCATGCGACTCTTTCTCCTCTTCATCTTCACCGCCGTCTCCGCGACCGCCCAGACGAGCCCGTTCGGCAAGAAAGCCGATAACGAAGTCGTCACCCCTGCCCCTGCCCGCACAGCGGAGGCCAACCTCGCCAAGGCGGAAGACGAGCCCGCGGTCATCATCACGCCTTTCCGCGAGCTCACGCCCCCGCCCGCCCAAATCAGCCGCACGTTCCAGCTCTCGCGGGTCAATCGTCTTGGCTACACCGAGACAACGAAGGATCTTCAGCGGCTCTACACGGCCATCGTGGGCCAACGAGTCGTCGATGGCTCGGCGGCAGGTTCGAGCAAGGCCACGGGCTACCTCACCCAGGTGAACTACGCCCTACTCCAAGACCTGGGCGACAATCGCTTCCTCGCCAAGGCCGCCTGGCCCGCCGCCGGTCCGAATAACGCCTTGGCGGCCGGCGTCGATACGATCGCCATTCTGCTGCTCGAAAAATCCGCGAAGGTCGGCGACACTGGCAGCCTGACCGGCATGCACGCTGGGACGGTTGCCCTCCGCTTCACGGCCGACTATGCGCCACTCGCGGGGAAGCGCCTCACCCTTCGCCGCGAGGCCTTCCTCGAGTGCACCCCGCTGACGGACTCACCAGACGGACTCAAGAAGTTCGTCGAGGCGGTCAACGCTGGCGAAGAGATGAGCGCGATTACCAGTGAGCAGATCCCTTGCAAGAAGTGCGGCAGCCTCGGCTTTATCCGCGAACCGCAGAAGGGCCAGCTCCTCGACAAGCGCACGCCGTGCCCCGAATGCGCCGCCACGGGCAAGGTCAACGTCTCGGTCGAGACGCGCTTCGTCCCATAAGTGCTCGGCCCTAGGAACTATGGTCGCATCCTGCGCTTGCGCACCGCTGACTTCGCTCGCACATTTGATTCGTGTCCTCCCCGCTGCACGCCGGCCTTGAAGCCTACTTCGTCGCGCTCGAGAAATACCTCGCGGCGCAGGAAAAAGCCTTTGAGCCGGAAGTACGCCCGATGGTCCGCGAGGTGCTCGCCCACCCGGGTAAACGCCTCCGGCCCTTACTCACCTTCAGTGCTGGGGCCGGCGGGGAGCCCCCCGATGCCCTCATCCGCGGCGCCGCCATCATCGAGCTCGTCCACCTCGCCACGCTCGTCCATGACGACGTCCTGGATGGCGCCGACACCCGCCACGGCAGCGACACCCCCAACCGGACCCACGGCGCCCACGCGGCCGTGCTCTTCGGCGACGCCCTCTTCGCCCACGCCCTCGTTCTCGCCGCCGACCACCCGACACCAGAACTCTGCCGCATCGTCGCCCGCGCCTCCCGCGAGGTCTGCTCGGGCGAAGTCTGCCAGACCTTCTCCCGTGGTCAGGACGACCTTTCCCTCGAAGATTATTACCGCCACATCCGCCTGAAGACGGCGGAACTCTTCGAAGGCGCCTGCCATGCGGGCGCCCTTCTGGCAGGCCGCCCGGCCGAACACATCACGGCTTGCTCCCTCTTCGGACGCCATCTCGGCATCGCCTACCAGATCTACGACGACCTAGTCGACCTGCTGCAGGATGACACCAAGGCCGGCAAGACCCTCGGCACCGACGCCGCCAGCGGCAAGCTGACCTTACCGATGCTCCTCGAGCGGGAACGCTCCGGCAAAGGATTCCTGAGCGCCCTCCGCGCTGGCGGCGACGCCCGCGCGCTCATCTCTGCCGAAGCTTGGCGTGAATCCTTTCGCCGGCTCGACGCCGAGATCGCCGCGGCGGAACAAGCCCTCGAGCCGATTGCCGGCTCCCCGTCGCCTTTCTTCCTGTTGCGGCTCACGGCCTTCCTGCGCGACGCCGCCGCGCGCCTCGCCCCGAAGGCATGAAGCTCTTCCGTACGACCGACGCCGAGCGCCTCGCGCTCGCCTTCGTGCTCGGTTGCCTCGGCGCCGCTACCAGTCTGCTGCTGCTCTGGCGCTCCCTCTGATTAGGGGATGAAGCGTTTCGGGTCGAAGCCGCGCGCCTTCAGGGCGGCCCGCAGGTCGTCGATGTTCACCTGGTCGCCTGGCTTGACCCCGAAATCGCGGAACCAACCCGCCCGCATCTCGATCGCGAAGCGGACCTGATCCGAAGCCGAGGAAGTGGTCTCAGTCTCCCTCGCCGCCATCATCCTGACCTCGAGCAACGTGCCGTCGCGGGCGAAGAAGCCAATGTCGAGGTCGAGCGGGGTTTCCTTCATCCAGAAGCTCATCCGGGTTTCCGCATCATACATGAAAGCCATGCCCTCTGCTTCCGCCAGACGCGTGACGCCCATAAGCCCACGGGCTTTCTCCAGGTCCGAGGCAGCCACCCGTAATTGCGTCAGCACGACGCCCATCCGCACTGGGAAGCGGGTCTCCAGGCCAAGTTCCGGCACCGGCGCGGCTTCCGGGCGACGGCTATCACATGCGACGAGGGCCAGAGCGAAGGCAAGGAGGAGGGGCCGGAACATGAGGTCGAGTGTTCCTGCGATTGCCTGCGTGGCAAGTTTCGCTTGCATGGTCGAATGGAACGCGACCGGCAGGTCCACTGGCTCGAGCAGGAGACGGCCTTACACTATGCCCGGGCGGCCGTGCAAGTCGGGCTGTGGGCATCGGAACGCGTGCTCATCGAGCGGCATTTTTCCAAGTCTCACCGCATTCTCGAACTCGGCTGCGGGGGCGGTCGGGTCGCCCTGGGATTGTTACAGTCGGGCTACCCTAACATCATCGCGACCGACTTCTCCCCCATCATGGTGAGCATCGCCCGTGCGGTGCTGGCCGATCATGACGCAGCCTGGGAGAAGATTGTCGAACAACAGGACGCCACCGCCCTCACCTACCCCGATGCTTGCTTCGACGGAGCAATCTACGCCTTCAACGGACTCATGTGTCTGCCGAGCCGAGCTCACCGCTTGGCGGCCCTACGCTCAATCCATCGCGTGCTGAAACCCGGCGGCATCCTCCTCTTCACGGCGCCCGACCGCGAGAAGGGCCCCTGCGCGACCTACCAGGGCAAGGAGGCACGTCTCGCCGACGGCATCCCCGGAGACTATTGGCACGAGAGTGAGACGTCGCCCGTGTTCATGCACAGCAGC
>CAMBGQ010000053.1 GCA_945866215.1 Opitutus sp. GAS368
GAAACCCACGGCTCACCGGCCAGACGGGACTGGAAGGAAAGTTCATACTGAGACTCCTTGAGACCCGCGGCGGCCACGAAGAGGCGCGTCATCTCGACGCACTGGTGGCGGTAACAGGTGGCCTGACAAGGGCTGTAATGGGAACAGCAATCCTTCATCTTCATGCAATGCGCCTTCGAAGGGTCGCCCTTGCGCAGGTGGCGCTCCGGCAGGCCGTGGTAGGAGAAGAGTAGCTTGTCGAACGGCTTGCTCAGCCAAGGCTGGGCGGACTCGACCAGGGCGTTGATGTAAGCCGGGTCGTTATAGAACGGCTGCAGGACGTGGTACTTCAGGCCAGGGGCGAGACGCTTGAGCTCTTCCTGCACCTTGACGACGACGGTCTCGTACGAGGACATCGCGTAGTGCGGATACTGGGGCATCACGAATAGGTCGTCGATGCCGGCGGCGAGCACCTTCTCGACGGCTTCGGCGCAGGACGGCGTGCCATAGCGCATGCCCATGATCACCGGCAGGCCCGTGGTCGTCTCGAGCTTGGCGCGCAGCTTGTCGGTCGTGACCACCAGAGGCGAACCATCGGGAGTCCAGACGCTGGCGTAGGCGGCAGCGCTCTTCTTCGGGCGGGTCCGGAGAATGATGCCTTCCAGGAGCAGCCAGCGCAGCGGGGCCGGATAATCGATGACGCGGTCATCGTTCAGGAACTCACGCAGGTAGTTACGCACGTCGGGCACGGAAGTGCTCTTCGGCGAACCAAGATTCAACAGCAGGATACCTTTACGGGACATAGGAGCAAAAGAGGCGGGACGGCGGACGATGTCAAACGCCAGAGGCAACCACGGTATCGACCACCGCTTGGAAGGTCTCAATCCGGGCCTGGGGCGTGATACCGTGGCCAAGATTAAAGATATGCCCAGGGTCGCCGGCGTTATCGGCCAAGACGGCCTTGGTCGCGGCAGCGGCGGCGGCGGGCTCGCCGGTCATGAACTCGGGGTCGAGGTTACCCTGCAGGCAGATCGGGCGACCGGCCAGCGCACGCACCTGAGAGAGGGGCATGGTCCAGTCGACACCGAGGCACGGCACACCGGTCTGGGCGAGCGCGGCGGCCTGCGGGGACTTCCCCTTGGCGTAAAGGATGACCGGGGCGCCGGCGGGCAGGCGTTCGAGCACCGCGCGGATATAACGCAGCGAGAATTCCTCGTAGTCGGCGCCAGTGAGCGCACCAGCCCAGCTGTCGAAGATCTGGATCGCATCGGCGCCGGCGGCGAACTGGCGGGTGAGATACTGCGCGACGGCTTCGGTCAAGATCTCGAGGATGCGATGCATCATCTTCGGATCGGCCTTCAGCAGCGCCTTCGTTTTGGGGAAATCTTCCGAGCCCCCGCCTTCGACGAGGTAGCAGGCGAGCGTCCAGGGCGAACCAGCGAAACCGAGCAAGGTCTTATTCAGGCCGAGCTCCTTGCGAAGAATCGCGAGGGCGTCGTAGACGTATTGCAGACGGTCAGCGGCGCCTTCGAGTTTCAGCGTGGCGACGTCGGCCGGCGAGGCCAGCGCGCGCTCCATGGCGATGCCGCCTTCGTCGCGGAAGCGGTAACCGACGCCGAGGGCTTCCGGAATGACCAGGATATCCGAGAAAAGAATCGCGGCGTCGAGTTGCGGGAAACGACGGAGCGGCTGCAGCGTGACCTCGACCGCGAGTTCGGGCGTGCGGACCATCGTGACGAAGTCCGATTTAGCCTTGAGGGCGCGATATTCGGGCAGGTAGCGACCGGCCTGACGCATAATCCAGACCGGAGCCCGGTCATGGGGCTGTCGGTGGAGGGCGGCGAGAAAGCGGTCGCGGGAGTTCATCAGGACCCCTTCAGCCAATCCTGCGGTTTTAGATAATGCGAGAGCAGACGTTCTTCCGGGGTACCGGCAGCGGGCTGGTGGCTATAGTGCCACTGCACGCGGGGCGGGAGGGACATCAGGATGGACTCGGTCCGCCCGCCAGACTGGAGACCGAAAATCGTCCCACGGTCGAAGACGAGGTTGAACTCGACGTAACGACCGCGGCGGATCTCCTGCCAAGTGCGCTCGCGCTCGCCATAGGGGGTGTCCTTACGGCGACGCAGGATCTCAGCATAGGCCGGACCGAAAGCATCGCCCACCCTCTGCATCATCGCGAAGGCCGCCTCGAAGCCTCCTTCAGTGAAGTCATCGAAGAACACGCCGCCGACTCCGCGTTGTTCCTGGCGGTGCTTCAGCAGGAAGTAGTCATCGCACCAGCTCTTGAATTTCGGGAAGTGGGCGCAGGTGGCTTTCTCGCCGGCACGGTGCCAAGAGACCGCGTCTTCGTCGAAGCCGTAGTAAGGCGTCAGGTCGAAGCCACCGCCAAACCACCAGACCGGATCGGGGCCATCAGTGCAGAAGAAGCGCACATTCATGTGCGACGTCGGGCAATAAGGGTTGAGTGGATGCTGGACGACTGAGACACCCATCGCGCGGAAGCCTTTGCCGGCGAGATCTGGCCGGGCGATCGTGGCGGACGGAGGCAGCGCGTGGCCGCGGACATCCGAGAAGGCTACCCCACCCTTTTCGATGACCGACCCACCGGCGATGACCCGGGTACGACCGCCGCCGCCTTCGGCGCGCTTCCACTCGTCGGTGATGAATTTGGCTTTCCCGTCCATTTCCTCGAGGGTCGCGCAGAGGCGATCCTGCAGGCTGGTCAGGTAATTTCTGACGAGGTCGGGGTTCATGGTGACGACACTCAATCCGAGCCTGCGGGGCTGGTCAACGAAGCCTCGACCGCCCCGGCAAGAATCCTCCACTGCTTATCCCCCTTATGCGGGAACGACTAGGTAGACCTTGATGGGGGCCCGCAAATGGTCAGGGTCTGACTAAGCCATGAACCCGGAATTCAAGCTCCTCGTCCTTTTCTGCTTGGCCGGCATCTTCGCCCTGGGACTGCCTTGGTTAGCTTGGCGACGCGTGCGGAGCCTCGAGAAGAAGTATGGCCGAATCCTCCTCGTGCGCGGCGTGACCGGTGCGCAGGCCGCCCGCATCGTCCTCCTCCGCGGCGAGGTTTCGCAGGTCGACGTCGATGAGAGCGATATCGCGGTGACAGATTTCTATTCCGCCTTCGAACCGGCGATCAAACTCTCCAGCGGCGTCTACTCCGGCAAGCGGCTCTTCGACGTCGCGCGCGCGGCGCGTCTCGCCGGCCACGCCCTGCAGCACCGCGACCGCAAACTCGGCGGACTCGCGTCCTGGGATTCGTTCATGATTTTCTGGGGCAATGCCTGGCCAATTTTACTGCCGATCACCGTCATCGTCAGCAAAGGCCGTCCGTGGGCCTTGATCGGCTTCGCCCTCGTCGCCGGTACCATCGCCATCGGTCACCTCCTCAAGCACACCCACGTCCAGGATGCTGCGCGACGCGGGCGACGCGAGTTGGACGGCGCCAAGCTACTTGATGGTCATCCAGAAAAAGAGGTCGAAGCGGCCTTTCTGGCCGCCCGGCTGGACCACATGGCCATGCCCTACTCGAAAACGTGGCTAAGGCTGCTATTTTCCTGAGCAGGACCGCTACAAGAGACCTACGGCGGCCCTAATGCCGCTCTCACTGGGAAGTTATTCCTTCCGAACCATGGGAGACCAGACAGTATTCGCTTCCTAATAAGACCGAGCCTGCGACGGTCTCTTCGAACCCATGTTCTCGAAACCTAGCCGCCTCCAGACCCTCCTGCTGATGCTTCCGACCTGGGCCTTCGCCCACTCGGTGCTCATCTTCCGGGTCCTGCCGCTGAACCCGACGGGCGGCGTACTCGAGCCATCCAAGGTCCTACCCTTCGTTTTGCTTTTCAGTCTCGCCGCAGGCTTCGCCTGCTTAGCCTCGTTCGTCGCCGCCCGCCGCGCCGCCGCCCTCGGCTGGAGCCTGCCTACGGTCATCGCCCTGCTCATTCACGTCCCATTCCTCGGCGCGGGCTTAGCGCTCTGGCTCGCCGCCACTGGCGATGAACAGGAAAAGGAATCGGTCTCTCCGACCGCCGTCGCTGGTCGGCTCGTGGTACCATTCCTCGTCGCCGCAGCGGCCTGCCTATTACTCAGCTTTGGCCTGACCAAACTCGCCGAACAAGGCCAGCTACCGCTGGGTCTGAAAAGCGTCGGAGGCTACTTCGGCCTGGCGACCTTCCTCGCACTCCCCTTCGCCATCGGCGTGAGCGGCGGCGTCGTCATCCGCCGAGCTGGCGGCACCTTCGGCCAGGCCGTCGGCGCAGCGATGACCCTCGTTGGCTCCGTCATTCTCGCCCTCTGCGCCTGCTTCATGGAAGGTATCATCTGCGTCGTCATGGCCGCACCTATCGGCGCGGCTTTAGCTTTCTTCGGCGTGGTCGGTGGCTACTTCCTCGCCCGCAAGAAGGCCGCCGACGGCACGCTACAATCCGCCGCTTGGCTAAGCATCGTCGTGATCGTCGCGCTGGAGGGATGGAATCCGCCCGCCCCGCTGGAGAATATTACCTCAAGCGAAGTTATCATTAACGCTCCAGTCGAGCGCGTCTGGGCGGAGCTGCATGACATCCGTAATCTGCCACCGACCGACAACCTACTCTTTCAATTCGGCATCGCTCACCCGGTCAGCACCGTGACCGACGGACAGGGCGTCGGCGCCGCGCGTCTTTGCAAACTCAGCACCGGTGACATGCCCGAGATCATCACCGTGTGGAAGCCTGGTCAGGAATTGCGCTTCAAGGTGCTCTCGACCCCGCCCTCCATGCGCGAGCTGGGCTTCTTTGGTCAGACCATCGACACGACCCATATCCATAGCGCCTACGCGAGCCTCGAAGGCGGCTTCAAACTGACCACCCTGCCTGACGGCCGAACCAAACTGGTCGGCGAAAGCCACTACCTGCTGAACATCGCCCCGGCCGCCTACTGGAACCTTTGGACCGAGGAAATCGTCCACATGGTCCAGCTCCGGGTGATGGAACACGTCAAAATCCGCGCGGAAGCCGGCCCGAAGAGCGCTAAATAGCCGCTGGCAGGCCCAGGGCGGAAACTTCGCCTTGGTCGCAGGGTTATATTCTATACAAAAGACCCCATGAAACTGAGCCGCCTTTACCCCGTCCTGGGCCTACTATTCCTCGCCGGTGTCGGCTACGCCCTCTACCTGTGGGTCCGGCCCGAGGAGGTCTCCGTCGTCCGAAGCACCGCCAAGAAGAGCGTCTCCCCCGTCAGCAAGCTCGTCATGGAAAAAGGAACGGTCCGCACCGCGAAAACCCTCCAACTCAGCCGGAGGGATGACGTGGGTACTGGGGTCGAGGAGAAGGATCTCGCCAAGCAATCTAAGCCCATTGCCGAGCTTGACGCGAAGTTCGCCACTTGGCGCGATGACGGCAAGAAAGCGGTCGAAAACATGTTTGGCGGAGACCGCGATAAAATCGGCAACGCCTTCCGCGTGGCCATGGCGAACGACGAATTCCGAGCCAACTATGGGCGCATGCGCGAACTGGAGTCCCAATATCGCGTCGCCACCGACGACAAGAAACAGGCAATCATGGACGAGCTCGCCTCGGTTCGCAACCGCGGCTTAGGCATGCTTAAAGAGGCGGGGAATGGGGCGCCCGCCACGGCCGCACCGACCGTCACGATCACGGGCGGAGGCGTCGTGAGCCCCGGCAACGGAGCCGCTCCCGACGCCGTGCCAGCGCCAGCACCGGCTCCTCCCATCGTCTTCCAGTAAGGTCGTCGACGGCCTCACCGCCGTCCGCTCCCAATGAAAGATTTCCTCTCCCGGCGCCCCCTACTTATTGGCTTAGTCCTGTTTGCCTTGGCTTGGGCGGCGTTCACCTGGCTTGCCTCAGGATCATCTGAAGACAATGCGTCCGGTCGCAGCCCCACGGCGAACGGCACCCATAAGGCTACCACTGGCTCTCGTCCTGCCGCCAGTGCGCCCCGCAGCCTCCAAGGGCTTACGGTGGACGAGAAACAAGATATCTCTGCCGACGGACGGCCCCCGAACGCCCGCCGCGAAAGCATCGTGCGCACGGGCATTGGTGAATTGCAGGAGATGAAGCAGATGAACTTAGCGGTCTTCGACGACGCGGCCAAGCGCTGGAACGCGCAGCCGCGCGTGAAAGAAATCATCGCCCAATGGCAGGCGACCGAAGCCGCCTGGAAGACGCAGGATGACGACGCCAAGGCGGCCGTCGTGCCTCAAATGGAAGCGATGTGGAAGGAAGCGCTCGGCCTGCTCCGCGAAGAGGTCGAGAAATCCGCCCGCGAAGCCGCCGCCGGCGTCAAGTAGCCGCAAAGCGCGCGAGCTCCGCGCGGAAGTCCGTCAATACTTCCTGAATGCGCGTAAAACCGTCGTGCCGTTCGCCGGTGGACTCGTCCATATAAAGGTCGCGGCGCACTTCGATCATCAGCGACTGAACGCGGAACTCTTTTCCGAAGTATCGATTGGGCACGATCGCGCCGCTGAACGGGATATCGACGCCGACGACGAAACCGTGAGCGCGAAAGAAATCTTCGGCCAGCGCTCGGAGTTCCGGCGACGTGTGGCTTGGCTGCGTGCCAACGCCGATTTCCAGCGGCGCCGAGAAACCGACCTGCGTCGGTAACTGACCGGTCGGAAAAGAATGCGCGTCCAGAATCACGCACCGGCCGAAGCGGGTGAGTCGCTCCGCCGCGGCTTCGTTGAGCCGATGATGGTGCGGCCAGTAATAGCGATCGAGCAGCTCGACGCGACGCTCCGGCGAGAGGGTGCGCAGTGGCCGCCCGTCGCAGGTCTGCACATACGTCGCGCCCATGCCGAAAGCGGAACATCGCTCCAGGCGATCGTCGGAGAAGCGCTCGACATCGACCACCAAGCGCGAGACTTCCGCACGGACAACCTCCTCGGCGGGCACCCCTTCAGCGTAGAGTGCCGCCGTATGCCAGTCGGTCAGCCGGAGCTGTTCCGCCCGTAGCTCCGCTTCGGATAGCAAGAAATCGCGGCGCTCGTCGGGCGGGATGGCCGTGGCGTCATGCGGGAGATGAAGGAGGAGCGGGGTCATCGGCGGTCCTTACCTTAAGCCTGGATTAAGGCCATCCGCACGCCCCGGGCGTGTCATATTTTTATTTCAAACTTTGCAACTCGGGCACGCGGGCGGGGTTTCATCCGTGCATACCCATACATAACATGAAAATCAAACTCGCACTCCTCCTGGCCCTGATCACCTCAGCCGGCCTCCTCGCTCAAGACGCTCCCAAGCCCGACGCCCCTAAGGGTGACGCTCCTAAGAAGGGCGAAGGCAAGGGCGACAAGGGCGGCAAGAAGCAGGTCCCCCAGAAGCCTGAGTCCGTCGACGAAGCCACCTGGAAGAAGTTCGGCGAAGCCCAGAAGGCCGCTCAGAAAGACGAAGCTGTGATCGCCGCCAAGGCCAAGGCCGCTGACGCCAAGACCCCTGAAGAAAAGCAGGCCGCCGCCAAGGCTGTCATGGAAGCCACCAAGGCTGCCATCCTCAAGGCCGACGCCTCTCTCGAATCCGTCTTCAAGGCGATCGAAGCGAGCCGCGCCAAGGGCAAGGGCAAGGGCGAAAAGGGCGACAAGGGCGGCAAGAAGCCTGAAGCCAAGTAATCTTCGGATTACAGGCTAGAACAAGACCCCGGTTCGCCGGGGTCTTTTGTTTTACGAAACCCAACAGAGTGCTGAGTCGATGACAGAGGACTGAGGACTGAATCGGTTGAAAGACAGAGTCATGGCTAGGGCTCAAAGGGAAACCGGAGACCGGATGATGAGCGGGAGAGCCTTTTCAGGTGGCGGGTGGCAGCCCCAGGTGGCGGGTGGCAGGCTTTTTCCACTCAGACCTCCATGCAGCCCTCAACGCAGTCCTCCATCATTCCCATCCGCCAACCGCTAACCGCTAAAACCTTCGGCCATTCTCGGTGTTTCCTAAGCATGCGCCTCACTGCCCTGCTGCTGACCCTCTTCGCCACCTCCGCGCTCTTTGCCGCGGACGCGCCTAAGCCCGACGCACCCAAAGGCGATACGCCTGCCGCCAAGCCGGCCGAAAAGGCCGAACCCAAGCCCGCTGCGAAAAAGAAAAAGGGCATGGGTATCCCAGAGATTCCCGAGGGCGTCTCCATCAGCGACGGCGTGAAACTGCAAGCCGCCTGGGTGAAAGCACAGGAAGCTCCCGCTCCTCAGGCAGGCGATGAGAAGCCGAAGGGCGAAGTCGATAAGAAGAAGAAAGGCGGCGCCCGCGGTTCGGTCGACGAAGCCCTCGCCAAGGCCATGATCAAAGCCGACCCTTCCCTGAATCCCGAACTCGTCCGGACCTACCTCGAAGCTTCCCGCCAGAAGTCGAAAGACGGGATGAAGAAGAAAAAGTAAAACGTAGAGGACTGAATGGAGGACAGCACAGAGCACTGCATGGAGGACTGGATAGATTAAGCAGCTTCCATAAACCCCCGCCCCACCTCCGCTCGGTTTTCCATTCAGCCCTCAACTCAGCCCTCGACTCAGTCCTCCATTCAGTCCTCCACTCTTCACCACCCCATGCGCTCCGCTTTTTTCCTTTTTGCCACCCTTTTCGCCCTGACCGGCTTCGCCGTGGACGAGCCGAAGCCCGCAGTCGCAAAGAAAGCACCTAACTCAGGCAAAAGCGCCAACGTGCTGCCCGACAGCGTCGAGGGCGTGCCCGCCGAGGAATACGCCAAGATCCGCCGGGCGTTGATGATGTCTTACGGTAACGAATCCATCTCGGCCGCCCGCCTTCGCCTGAACGAACTCAAGGAGCGCACGCGCTTCACGAAAGGTCGCAACGAAGCCGAAGACCTTCGTCTCGATTTCGAAAAGGCCCGCGATGCGATGGTCAAGGCGACGATGGACTCCGTGCTGAAAATCGACGCCACGATCAATAAGGACTCCCTGGTGTTCACGCTCAACGCCATCGAGGAAGCCACCAAGAAGCGCGGTCAGGAAGCGACGCAGCGGGCGCGCGAAAAAGAGGCGGCCGAGGCCAAGCTCGCCAAGAAGGACGCCCCGGAAGCGAAGCCCGAGACGACCGAAGCCAAGGTGGAAGAAACGCCGATGACTCCAGCCCAATTGCTCGCCGACGTCGAAGGCGTCTCCGCCGAAGACATGACGAAATTCCGCATCGCTGCGCTCGTCGCCCAAAAGGACCCGACGGTGAAGGAACTGAAGGCCAAGCAGAACGAAATGCGCAAGGAAGCCGAATTCGCCTCCCCTGATGAGAAGAAGAACATGCGTAATGACTTCGAAGTCCTCATGGCCGATATGCGTAAAGCCAACCTCGCCGCCGTCAGCAAGGCCGCCCCTTCCCTCTCCAAAGAAACCCTCGAGAAGATTATGGAAGCGGTTGAAGGTCGCGCCAAGGCCGCCGCCGCCAAGAAGGGCTCCAAGGCGACTAAGACCCCGCTCAAGCCTTTCCCGTTCGGGGAGAAGAAGTGACGCCGCAGCCAAGCTGCGGCGAGGGACAGGGGCAGGGACAGGGACAGGGCTAATTGATTGCCTCGGGTAGGGTCGGGACCGCGTCACGACATAGCGTGCCTCTAGGTAGGGCGGCCATTGCCATGGCCGCCGTTCGCCGAGGCACGTGCTACCACCGGGCACAGTCTTTGGACCATTCGAGCTCCGTGCGCCCACGGACGTGATGGCAATCACGTCCCTACCTTAATTCCCCAACTTTCCCCTATCCCCGGGGTTTTCTAAATAACCCACCCCCTACCCCACCCCCTATGAACAAGCTCTTCCCCATCCTTTTCGGCGTAGCCATCGGTTCCGCCGCGACTTACTTCGCCATGGACGCCAGGCAGTCCGCGGCGACCACGCCCAGCGGCGCCGAGAAGATCGCAGCCCCGAAGTCGGCGAGCA
>CAMBGQ010000054.1 GCA_945866215.1 Opitutus sp. GAS368
AGAATCGGCTTACCGCTGGACGGCGAGAAGATGTTGTTCGTGGACATCATCAGGAGCTTGCACTCCATGATGGCTTCCAGGGACAGCGGGACGTGGACGGCCATCTGGTCACCGTCGAAGTCCGCGTTGTAAGCGGTACAGACGAGCGGATGCAGGCGGATGGCGTCACCCTCGATGAGGATGGGCTCAAAGGCTTGGATGGACAGGCGGTGCAGCGTCGGCGCGCGATTGAGGAACACCGGGTGACCCTTGGTCACTTCTTCCAGAATATCCCAGACTTCGGGCTTCTTCTGCTCGATGTGCTTGCGGGCGCCGCGGACGGTATGGGCGAAGCCCAGTTCCTTGAGGCGGCGGATGATGAAGGGCTCGAAGAGGACGAGGGCCATCTTCTTCGGGAGACCGCACTGGTTGAGCTTGAGCTCGGGACCGATGACGATGACCGAGCGGCCGGAGTAGTCGACGCGCTTACCGAGGAGGTTCTGGCGGAAACGGCCATGCTTACCCTTCAGCATGTCGGAGATGGACTTCAGCTGACGGTCGCGGTCCTTGACCGGCTTGCCGTGGCGTCCGTTGTCGAGAAGGGCGTCGACGGCCTCCTGGAGCATGCGCATCTCATTATGGATAATGACGTCGGGCGTCTTCATCTGGATGAGCTGCTTGAGTCGATTGTTGCGGTTGATGACGCGACGGTAGAGGTCGTTCAGGTCAGAGGTGGCAAAGCGGCCGCCTTCGAGGGGGACGAGCGGACGGAGGTCCGGCGGGATGACCGGCAACACCGTCAAGATCATGTGCTCGGGGCGCTTGCCGGAAGCCAGGAAGCCCTGGATAATCTTCATGCGGCGGGCGATCTTCTTCTTGATCTGCTTGGAGCGGGTCGAGCGGAGCTGGTCGCGGAGGTTCTCGACCGTGGAGGCGAGATCCATCTTCTTGAGGAGCTGCTGGAGCGCCTCGGCGCCCATGCGGGCCTTGAAAGCGTCCGGGCCGTGTTGTTCGACGGCGCTGCGATAGGACTCCTCGTCGAGGAGCGCCTTCTCTTCCATGCCGGTGGCGCCCGGGTCGATGACCAGGTACTTCTGGTAATAGATGACCTGCTCAAGCTGGCGGGTGGTCATGTCGAGCATCAGCGACAGTCGGCTGGGCAGGCTCTTCAGGAACCAAATATGGGAGACCGGGATAGCGAGGCGGATGTAGCCCATGCGCTCGCGACGGACGCGGGAGACGGTGACCTCGACGCCACACTTATCGCAGACGACGTCCTTGTATTTCACCTTCTTGTACTTGCCGCAGTAGCACTCGTAATCGCGGACCGGGCCGAAGATGCGCTGGCAGAAGAGACCGTTCGGCTCGGGCTTGAACGAGCGGTAGTTGATGGTCTCGGGGCTCTTCACTTCCTTGAGGCCCTTGACCTTGCGGTTGCCGTGTTCGTCGAGTTCGTCGAGGAACTGTTCGCCGGTCCATTGGACGATTTCCTCGGGCGAGGCGATCGAGATGGAGACGAAATCGAAGGACTGCTCCTTCGTCTCGTTGGCGGTGAACTCGGGGGTGTGCTCCGGGTGGATCATGTCGATAAGGTTTGGGTGGGGTGGGAACGGACGCTCAGTTGCGGTCCGGGTTGGGCGCGCCAGTGGAGCCGAGGCGGACATCCAGGCACAAGGCCTGCATCTCCTTCATCAGCACGTTGAAGGACTGGGGCGTGCCGCTGACGAGGGTGTTGTCACCCTTGACGAGCTGCTCGTAGATCTTGGTGCGGCCGGCGACGTCGTCGGACTTGACCGTGAGGAGTTCCTGCAACGTGTAGGCGGCGCCGTAGGCTTCGAGGGCCCAGACTTCCATTTCGCCGAAGCGCTGGCCACCATACTGCGCCTTACCGCCCAGGGGCTGCTGCGTGATGAGGCTGTACGGACCGGTAGCGCGGGCGTGGATCTTGTCCGCGACGAGGTGGTTCAGCTTCATCATGTAGATGTAACCAACGACGACGTCTTGGTCGAACGCTTCGCCGGTATGGCCGTTGATGAGCATCGCCTTGCCGGTCTCGGGCAGTTCGGCCTGCTTGAGGTATTCGCGGATCTGCTTCTCGGGGATGCCGTCGAAGATGGGGGTAGCCATCTTCAGGCCGAGCTTCGAGCAAGCCCAACCGAGGTGCGTCTCGAGGACCTGGCCGACGTTCATGCGGGAAGGCACGCCGAGGGGGTTGAGGCAGATGTCGACGGGGGTGCCGTCAGCAAGGTAAGGCATGTCTTCGACCGGCACGATACGGGCGACGACGCCCTTGTTACCGTGGCGACCGGCCATCTTGTCGCCGACCTGGATCTTGCGCTTTGTGGCGATGTAGACCTTAACGTTCTTGATGGCGCCGCCTTCGTCGATGCCTTGTTCGATGGCTTCGACCTTGCGGGTACGCTCCTGCTCAAGCTCGTCGAAGCGACGATGATAGCCGTCGACGATCTGGCGGATTTTCTGCTTCACCGGCGAATCATTCATCTCGATGGAACGAGAGACGGAGGCCAGGCGGCGCAGGAGGGTCTTGGTGATTTTGCGATTGGCGGGGATGATGGCCTCGCCGGTGTCGGAGTTCTTGACGTCGAGCGGGATCTTCTCGCCGAGCAGGATATTCGAGAGCGACTCGGTCATCTCTTCGCGCAAGCGCGAGTCGGCCGTACGGTACTCTTCGTTGACCTTCTTGAGGGCGCGGCGCTGGTCGTTGGGCGAGAGGCGGCCGTCGTCTTGGTCAGTCCGGGAGGAGACCTTGACGTCCATGATGATGCCCGAGATGCCGGAGGGCACGCGGAGGGAGGTATCCTTCACGTCACGGGCTTTTTCGCCGAAGATAGCGCGGAGCAGCTTCTCTTCAGGGGCGAGGTCGCCTTCGGACTTTGGGGTGATCTTGCCGACGAGAATGTCATCGGGCTTCACCTCGGCGCCAATGCGGATGACGCCGTCACGGTTGAGATTACGCAGGGCTTCCTCACCGAGGTTCGGGATGTCGCGGGTAATCTGTTCGGGTCCGAGCTTGGTATCGCGGGCGGTGACTTCGAACTCCTCGATGTGGACGGACGTGAAGACGTCGTCCTTGAGCATACGCTCGGAGAGCAAGATGGCGTCCTCGAAGTTATAGCCGTTCCAGGGCATGAAGCCGACGAGGACGTTGCGGCCGAGGGCGAGCTCGCCCTTGTCGGTGGCGGCGCCGTCGGCGATGATGTCCCCCTGCTTGACCTTGTCGCCGCGGCGGACCAGCGGACGCTGGTTGAAGCACGTCGAGGAATTGGTCTTAAGGAACTTACGCAGGTCGTAGACGTAGATGCCCTTGGCCGGCTCGCTCTTGAACTTCTTGTTCTCGATCTGGGCGGGGGCGACTTCGCCATCCTTGGTCACGATGATTCGGCGGGAGTCGGCGGCGGCGACGAGGCCGGGGCCTTCGGCCACGATGACCGTCTTCGAGTCGATGGCGACGCGGCGCTCGAGGCCGGTGCCCACGAACGGAGCTTCGGTCACAACGAGGGGCACGCCTTGGCGCTGCATGTTGGAGCCCATGAGCGCGCGGTTAGCGTCGTCATGTTCCAGGAACGGGATGAGGGCGGCGGCGACGGAGACGACCTGCTGGGGCGAGACGTCCATGTAATCGACGTCTTCGGGATCCACTTCGAGGATATCGTCGCGGAAGCGGACGGTCACCTTGCCCTTGAGGCGGGAGGTGTCGTCGATTTCGGAATTAGCCTGGGCGACCTTGAACTTCTCTTCCTGGTCCGCGGTCATGAACTCGACCTGGCTGGAGACCTTGCCGCGCACGACCTTACGGTACGGGGCCTCGATGAAGCCAAACTCGTTGATGCGCGAGTAGGTGGAGAGGGAGTTGATGAGGCCGATGTTCGGACCTTCGGGGGTCTCGATCGGGCAGATACGTCCGTAGTGGGACGGGTGGACGTCGCGGACTTCGAAGCCGGCGCGGTCGCGGTTGAGGCCGCCGGGCCCGAGGGCGGAGAGACGACGCTTATGCGTCAGCTCGGCCAACGGGTTGATCTGGTCCATCAGCTGGGACAGCTGGCTGCGCGCGAAGAATTCGCGGATCGAGTTACCGAAGGGCTTCGGGTTGACGAGCTTCTGCGGGGTGATCGAATCGACGCTCTGGTCGTATTCGTTGATGCGGGCCTTGACCGTCTTGACGACGTTCTTGAGACCCGCGCGGCACTGGTTGGCGAGGAGTTCGCCGACGTTGCGCACGCGGCGCGAACCAAGGTGATCGATATCGTCAATCGCGCCGTCGCCGGCGCTCAGCTTGCAGAGGAGCTTGGTGGCTTCGACAATGTCCTCGGGGGTGATTGTGCGAGTATCGAGGGAGACGTTGAGGCTCAACTTCTGGTTGAGCTTGTAGCGGCCGACGCGACCAAGGTCGTAACGCAGCGGATCCTGGAAGAGGCGCTGCATGTGAGCGCGGGCGCCCTTGACGTTGACTGGCTCGCCGGGGCGAAGCTTGCGGAAGATTTCCTTGAGGGCTTCCTCCTCGTTACGGACGGCGCCGATATCCTTACGGAGCGAGAGGATGATGGAGCCGTTGTCGAAGGCGGTGTCAAAGACGCCGAACTTCTGCTTCGGAAGCTGCTTCTGGATCTCTTTGAGCGTCTCGCGGGAAAGCTTGTCGTACTGCTTGGCGACGACCTTACCGGTCTCGACGTCGACGAGCGGGTCGGAGAAGACGAGTTGGGAGAGTTCTTCCGGGTCGAGCTCCAGCGCGGACTTGGCGGTCAGTTCGCGGTGCTGGTAGAAGAGTGCGAGGATGTCCTTGTCGTCCTTGTAGCCGAAGGCGCGGAGAAGGGTCGTGACGAGGAACTTGCGACGGCGACGGCGACGGTCGAGGTAGACCCAGAGAAGGTCGTTCTGGTCGAACTGGACCTCGATCCAGGTGCCGCGGTCGGGGATGATGCGGAAGGCGTGGAGCATCTTGCCGCTCGTGTGGGCAGACTCCTCGAAGCAGATGCCGGGAGAGCGGTGGAGCTGGGAGACGACGACGCGCTCGGCGCCGTTGACGATGAAGGAGCCGCGGTCGGTGATCATCGGGATTTCGCCCATGAGGATTTCTTCGTCCTTGAAGGCGCCCTTCTCGCGGAGACGGAGTTTGAGCATCACCGAGATCGCGTAGGTCGTGCCTTCGCGGATGCATTCGAGTTCGGTCTGCTTGGGCAGCACCAGGCCATACTCGAGGTACTCGAGACGGAAGTTGCCGTTGTTGCTCTCCACCGGGAAGGCCTCGCGGAAGACCGCGTCCAGGCCGACGTTCTTGCGGGCGGACGCGGTCTGGTCCAACTGCAGGAAATCGTTGAACGAGAAGATCTGGTTCTCGATCAGGTTGGGCGGAGGGATGACTTCGCGTAGTTTACCGAAGTTTTTGCGCTCTTGAGGCATGGCAGGTAGAAGTGGGCTCGGAGTGACGGGTGGTTTCGGTGGTGCGGACTGGTTTGCCTGGTGGGTTCGGACTGGGCGGCCGGGGGGAAGAAAAAGCGGGGAGGGGTCGCCGGACCCGGGAGGGTGCGACCCTCCCCGCTTTGTGAAGAGATGTCGCAAGCAGGATTACTTGACCTCGACCTCGGCGCCGGCCGCCTTGAGCTTGGTCTCGATGTCCTTGGCTTCGTCCTTGGACACGCCTTCCTTGACGGGCTTGGGCGCGCTGTCGACGAGGTCCTTGGCTTCCTTGAGGCCCAGACCGGTGATGGTCCGGACTTCCTTAATGACATTGATCGGGGTCGCGCCCTTGGCCTTGAGGATGACGTCGAACGTCGTCTTCTCTTCGGCGGGTGCGGCGGCGGCAGGGCCACCAGCGGCGGCGGCGGCGACGGGAGCGGCGGCGGAAACGCCCCACTTGGTCTCGAGGTCTTTAACGAGGCCGGCGACGTCCAGAACGGACTGGGCGCTGAGCCACTCGATGACTTGGTCTTTGGTGATGTTGCTCATGGTATCTGGGTTCCTTGAATGGTTAGCGTCCGTTGAAGGACATTTGAGGGCGCGAGGCCCCTAACCGGGGTTCTTTGGATGTGTGTTGTGGTTGGGTTTGGGTTCCCCCCGCTCGGACGCCGCCACATGGCGACGCCTCCGCGGGGAAAGGGGTTAGGCGGCTTTTTCGGCTTGCTGGCGCTTGGCGTCCAGGAGGCGGACAAACTGCGAGGCAGGGGTGGAGAGCAGCGAGAGGAGCTGGGCACGGATGCCGTCGAGGGACGGCAGCTTCGAGAGGAACTCGACCTCGGTCTTGGAGAGGATCTTGGCGTCAAGGACGCCGCCCTTCACTTCGAGCTTGGAGAAATCCTTGAAGAAGGTGACGAGGATCTTGGCGACGCCGGTCGGGTTGTTGCCGCCGGTGACCAAGGCGGTGTGGCCGCTCAGGTGGGCCGAGATATCGGGAAGCTTCGCCTGCTTGGCGGCGATGTTGAGGATACTGTTCTTAACAACGTGGTACTCGGCGCCGTGGGCGCGGAGCTGGTTGCGGACGGAGGTCGCGTTCTCGACGGTGACGCCAGTGAAGTTGGCGAGCAGCAGGTAGTTGGAGCTGGCCAGCTGGGCGGCGACTTCGTCGACGAGGAATT
Source organism: Opitutus sp. GAS368 (assembly GCA_945866215.1). Taxonomy (GTDB): domain Bacteria; phylum Verrucomicrobiota; class Verrucomicrobiia; order Opitutales; family UBA953; genus UBA953. The sequence goes on from CAMBGQ010000054.1 coordinate 6,570, forward strand.
GTTTTTCAGCGCGCATGTTCGTGGGTTCTCTTTAGGCGGGGTGGGTTCAGGCGGTCGCGACGGCGGCCGAGTAGGGCTTGAGGTCGACGGCAACGCCGGGGCTCATGCTGGCGCTGAGTGTGATCGACTTGATGAAGCGGCCACCGGCGAAACCGGCGGGCTGGGCTTTGACGAGGGCGGACAGGGCGGCCTGGGCGTTCTCGGTGAGCTGGGCGGCGGTGAACGACTTCTTGCCGATGACAATCACGATGTTGCCAGTCTTATCCATCTTGAATTCGACGCGACCGGCCTTCACTTCCTTGATGGTCTTCGGGATATCGTCGGAGACCGTGCCCGACTTCGGGTTGGGCATGAGGCCTTTCGGACCGAGGACGCGGGCGACCTGACGGACGTCCTTCATCGCGGTGACGGTGGAGATGGCGACGTCGAAGTCGAGGAAGCCGCCGTTGACCTTGGCGATCAGGTCGGCGAGGCCGGCGAAATCGGCGCCGGCAGCGAGGGCTTCGGCCGGATTCTCGGTGAAGGCGAGGACCTTGATCTTCTTACCGGAGCCGTTCGGAAGGGAGACGGTGCCGCGCACCATCTGGTCCGACTGCTTGGGGTCGACGCCGAGGAAGGCGGAGATCTCGACGGTTTCGTCGAACTTGGCGCCAGGCATCTTCTTGATGATTTCGGCGGCTTGGTTGACGTCATACTTCGCCTTCAGGTCGGCGACTTGGAGGGCGGCGCGGTAGCGCTTGCTGGGTTGTTTGCTCATAGCGACTTTTGGTCTCCTGCGGGATGCAGTGGTTGGGTTGGTTAGGGTGGGTGGAAATTAACCGATGACTTCGATGCCCATCGAACGGGCGGTGCCGGCGATCATGCGGGCGGCGTTGTCGGGGTTGACGGCGTTGAGGTCCTTCTTCTTCAGCTCAACAATCTCGAGGAGCTGCTTCTTCGTGACCTTGCCGACCTTGTCGCGGTTCGGGACCTTGGAACCCGACTCGATCTTCGCGGCCTTCTTGAGAAGAACGGAAGCGGGCGGGGACTTCAGGATGAACGTGAAGGACTTGTCCTGGTAAACCGAGATGATGACCGGGAGGATCATGCCGGCCTGGTCCTTGGTCTTGGCGTTGAACTCTTTGCAGAACGCCATGATGTTGACGCCCTTCGCGCCGAGCGCGGGGCCGACAGGAGGAGCGGGATTAGCGGCGCCGGCGGGGAGCTGGAGCCTGATTTCGCCGATGACTTTCTTTGCCATGGTGGGTGTTGAGAGGGTGGGTTAGGTGGAAGGATTATTCGCGGTCGTCGCGTTCGACCTGCCAGAACTCGAGCTCGACCGGGGTGGAACGACCGAAGATGTCGACGGAGACCTCGAGCTTACCGCGGTCGGCGTCGATCTTGTCGATGTTGCCGGCGAGATTAGCGAAAGGCCCGTCGGTGATCTTGACGCGCTCGCCGATGTTGAAGGTGACCTTCGGGACGACCTTGTCGGCGGCGTCGGCGACCTGCTGGAGAATCGTGTTGATCTCCTCGACCTTGAGAGCGACGGGCTTCTGGCCGCCGATGAGGCCGATGACGCCGTCGGTCTGGCGGAGGAAGCTCCAAGGAGCCTCGAGCAGCGAGCCTTCGTCGTCGAAGAGGCGGGCCCGAACGAACAGATAGGAAGGATAGAGCTTCATCTCGCTCTCGCGCTTCTTGCCGTTGCGGAAGTCCTTGACGGTCTTCACCGGCATCAGGATTTCGGCGACGAAGTCGCCCATCTCCTCGTCCTTGATTGCCCGATCAAGCAGACGCTTCACCTTGCTCTCGTTGTTCGAGAGGGACTGGAGGGTATACCAGCGAAAATCGGAGGGAGCGGACATGGGAGATCAGCGGACGAGCTGGGTCGCGAACTGGACGAAATTAGAAAGGGAGAAGTCGCAGAAGAAGACGACGGCCCCCAGGACGGCGACGGCGGCGATGACGACCACTGTGGAGTCGACGAGCTCCTTGGCATTGGGCCACGAAGCCTTAACGAAGACCTCGGTGATGGTCTCGTTCCAGAAAGTGCGAAGGCGTCCGAGAATGCTTAGCATGGTGCTGGTTGGGAAGTGGTGGTGGGTCTGGCGGGAAGGGAGGGAGTCGAACCTGCGGTCATCGTTTGAGGAGACCGATTACCCGCCCATTGAGCTACCTTCCCTTGCCTCTGGTTAAAGAGACGAATGCCGGGGCCCTTTTGAGGGGGCCGCGGCACTAGGGTAGGTCTTTGGGCGTCAGGAAATCACTTGGTGATTTCGAGGATCTGGCCGGCGCCGATGGTCTTGCCGCCTTCACGGAGAGCGAAGCGCTGGCCCTTTTCCATCGCGACGGGCTTCTGCAGCTCAATCGTGATAGTGACGTTGTCGCCAGGCATGACCATTTCCACGCCTTCAGGGAGGATGACGGTGCCAGTGGCATCGCAGGTTCCGAAGAAGAACTGAGGACGGTAGTTGTTGGCGAACGAGGTATGGCGGCCGCCTTCATCCTGCTTGAGGACGTAGATCTGGGCCTTGGCCACGGTGTGGGGCTTGATGGAACCCGGCTTGGCGAGAACTTGGCCACGCTCAATCTGGCTCTTTTCGATGCCACGCACAAGCAGACCGACATTGTCGCCAGCCTGGCCTTGATCGAGCTCCTTGCGGAACATTTCGACGCCAGTGACGGTGGTCTTAAGGGTGTCGCGGAGACCGACGATCTCGATTTCTTCGCCGACCTTGATGACGCCGCGCTCGATACGTCCGGTGGCGACGGTGCCGCGGCCGGTGATGGAGAAGA
>CAMBGQ010000055.1 GCA_945866215.1 Opitutus sp. GAS368
GAAGTATGGAATCACTGGTTACCCGACCGTGCTCTTGCTCGATGCGAAGTCCGGCGAGGTCTTCGGCAAGACCGTCGGCTTCGGCGGCCAGACTGCCCAAGCGTATCTCGACAAGCTGGCCAGCTTCAAGAACACGCCGGAGGGCAAGATGGCTTTAGATAAGGAACAGAAAGATGCGGCTGCCAGTTCAGCCAAGAGAAGCGAACTCGGAAAGAGGATTACCGCCGCCGTGGCTGCCAAGGATTTCCCGGCTGCGGAAGCCGCGCTGGAAGAGATGTTCGTCGACGACAAGGGCTCGCAAAAGGCCATACTGGCCTACAATAAGGCACGAATCCTCATCCAGATCGACCCGGCGGCCAACTTGGGTAAGGCCATGAAATATATGGATGAGGCCATCGTGCTCGCGGCCGACAACGAGGCGCTCTCCAAGTCATACAAGGCGGTCCGCGAGAAAATCCTCTCGGGTGGAGTTGCTGCGCCGACCCCTGCACCGAAGGGCGCTACACCCAAGGCGTCGGCCGACCCTAAGAAGGGCGCGTAGGCCTTCAGCTCAGTAACTGGCTCAAAGACGTCGAGAGGACTTCCTCCGGCGTCTTTCCTTTTTGGCGGAGTTCCCGGATCGAGAGTCCGGCAGTACGCTTGGCGAGACGCTTGCCCTCGGCATCGACGATGAGCGGTGCGTGCGCCCAGGCGGGAGCCTGCCAGCCGAGGGCGCGATAGATTAAAATCTGGCGTGCCGTCGAAAACAGGAGGTCGGCACCACGCACGACTTCGGTGATACCCATGGCGTGGTCGTCGGCGACGACGGCGAGTTCGTAGGCGGGGAAACCATCTTTACGCCAGACAAGGAAGTCGCCGAAGTCACGTCCGGCGACGAACGCCTGCGGGCCTTGGATTGCATCCACGAACGTGATCGTCTCGCCATCGGGGACGCGGAGGCGCCAGTTCGTCGGACCGGGTTCGCGAGCTTCGCGTCCGGCGCTGAGCGAAGGCCGCAGGGCCGGCGGAAAGATCGGCTCAGCGTCATCCTCGGCATGCGGCGCCGTCAGGCTGCGTTCGACATCCTTGCGGGATTTATCGCACGGATAGATGGCGCCGGTGGATTGGAGCAGCTGCCAGACTTCGCGGAACCAAGGTAGTCGTTGGGATTGGACGTAGGACGCATGCGGTCCGCCGACGTCGGGTCCTTCCGTCCATTTCAGTCCGAGCCAACGTAGGTCTTCGATCGCTGCGGCGGCGAATTCGGGACGACACCGCCCGGCATCGAGGTCTTCGGTGCGGTAGATGAGCGTGCCGGAAGCGGCGCGGGCGGCGGCAAGGGCGAAGGTGCGAGCGTGGCCGACGTGCAGATAGCCGGTCGGGGTCGGGGCTAGCCTTCCGCGGGCCATCAGAGCGGATTGCCCGTGGGGATGAATTCCCACTTCACGTCGAACTCCGCGGCGACCGCAGCGGCGAGGGCCTTCACGCCCCAGGTCTCAGTGGCGTAGTGTCCGCACGGATAAAGATTCCAACCCTGCTCGTGGGCTTCGTTAAAATGTTCTTCGCGCAGCTCGCCGGTGATCAGCGTGTCGCACCCTTCGGCTTTCAGGTGGTCGAGGGCGCTGCGGCCGCTCCCGCTGAGAATCGCGATCTTCTTCGGCTTCGCCGACCCAAACTCGATGCCTTTGTAGGTTTCGGGGTAGGAGGCTTTGAGACGCTGGCGCAGGGTCGCTCGCGGAATTCCCTTACAGATGCAGGCGATGGGCAGCCCTTCGTAATCTACGAACCAATCCACGACCTTGAGGCCGAGGTCCTGGGCGATGAGTGCGTTGTTGCCGATGGCCGGATGGGCATCGAGGGGCAGGTGGCTGGAGTAGACCGACAGACCGGTCTTCTTCAGGGCAGCTTTGCGCAACGCGCGGACCTCGCGTTCGGGCGAGACCGGGCGCCAATACATTCCGTGGTGGACGATGAGGAAATCGAGGCCGCGGCGCGCGGCTTCGGCGAAGACCTTGGCGCCGGCGTCGACGGCCGCGCCGACCTTGCGGACCGGGCGTGTACCCTTGTGCTGGAGTCCGTTGCGGGAGCCTTTGAAGTCGGCGATGTGCTTGCCGTTGGTGAGCAGGTCGCAGTAGCGGGCGACCTGGGTGGCGGTGACTTTGGTCTTCACAGTTTTTTGAAGTTGGCCGGATGGCTGGCGGGTTGCGCGAGCGTGGCGGGTTCAAACGTCTGCGGAGCGAAATGTTCGCCGACGGCGGCCTCGGTGATGCGGAGTAGGTCGGCGTCGCGCGTGGTTTCGTCGAGTAGGCTGCACGCTGCGAGCATCCACTGCTCGTCGACCTTGGAGAATTCCTCGACCTGCAGTGTGCGCGTCTTTATGCCGTTCGCATCGAAACAGGTCGCCTGGATGAGCACGCCGTAGACATGGTCGATTGCGTAGTGGACCTTGGCGGGTTCGTGGCCGACCAGATTGAGCGCATCGAACGTGTGCACCGGCCGTCGACGTTTCTCGGTGGTCAGGTAGGCTGTGGCCGGCCAATGCGTGAAGGGCAACTGAAGATCGAAGGGCGTGAGGATGAGTCCTTCTGCGAGGGGGATGAGCGGAGTCTTGCTGTCGAGTTCTTGGGCGGGGGCGCCGCGGCGGGAGACCCAGACTCGGCTTCCCTGGGTCGACTTGACGGTAATAAAGGCCAAGGCGGGCTGACCTTGGGCGTCCTTGATCTCGCCGCGGAGGAGTTGGTCTGAGCCGCGCGACGCGGCCCAGAGCGTGCCTTTGACCGCGGCCAGCGAATAGCCTTTGCGCGGCTTATGGATGATTTCGAAGCGTAGGCAGAGTGCGCTGGTCAGACGCGCGGCGCGGAAGCCCGCGAGGAAAGCCTGTCCTTGTTCGGGCGTCAGCTGATCGAGGGCAGGGGCGGAAGGGACCCTCGATTGCGCAAGGCAACTGAGTGCGATGAGACACGCTACCCAGCGGACAGACAGGCTGAGCAGTCGGGTTCTCACTCCGGCTTACTTGGCCGGAGCCGGAGCAGCGGGCTGCACCGGGGTCGTCACGGCCGGAGCCGGAGCCGGGGTGGGCGCGGCCGCAGCCGGGGCTGGGGCAGGAGTCGGAGCAGCGGTCGGCACTGGGACCGCAGGTGCGACTGCGGCTGGGGAGGCTGGGGCGGCGACAGGGGCGGTAGCCTTAGCATCGAGAGCCTTGGCGGACGGTTTTTCGCGGGCGACGAAGCCCAGGTAGAGGCCGAAACTCAGTACGAAGAGGATGACCGTGAGGGTGGTGGTCATCTTGGTGAGCACATTGGCGGACTCGCCGCCAAAAACGGTTTCGGCGGCACCACCGCCGAGGGCGGCTCCCATGCCGGCATTGGCGCTGGGTCGCTGCATCAGGATCACGAGGACCACGAGGATGCAGACGAGAAAGAGGGCGACCACGGAGGCGTAGAGAAGGAAGTCCGACATGCCTCCATCCAAGGGGTCAATTTCCCATAAAACAACGCCAAAATCAGGCCTCCACGTAGCTGCCCGCGGCCACCCGGTAAGTCAGCCACTTGCCGGTAGGCGGGGGGACGGTGCCGGTCGCGATAACCTGATGCTTTTCACCGACTTCATTCCAGAACGCCCGGCGGCGGGTGTCGTCGAGTTCGCCGAGGACATCGTCGGCCAGGATGATGGGTGGTGTGGGGGCGAGGAGGGTGTCGCGCTGGAGGCGGGCCAGGCAGAGGGCCAGGACTAAGAGCCGCTGCTGGCCTTCGGAGGCGTAGTCGGCGGCGTCCTTGCCGGCGAAGAGCATCCCGAAATCATCGCGCTGGGGGCCGCGTAAGGTCGTACCCGTCGCAAGATCGGCGACGCGGGTCTTCGCCCAAAGGTCGGCGAGCTGCTCGGCGGCCACGTCGGGTTGGTAGACGAGGTCGGCGCCTTGATCGGGGAAGCCCGCCCGAGCGCACGCCTCGCGGAGGGTCGCGGCGAGTTCGGGGAGGATACGCGCGCGGGTCGAGGCGATGAGCTGGGCCGGCACGAGCATGGTCCGCTCGAAGGCGCGCAGTTCCTCGTCGGAGCGGACATCGGCCTTCAAGAGCGCGTTACGCCCGTCGAGGGCTCGGCCGTAGTCGCGCACCGCGGTGAGGTAGGACGCATCGGTGCCCCCGATGGCGGCGTCGAGCCAACGTCGGCGGTTGGCGGGTGAGCCGCGGACCAGGCGGAGATCGTCGGAGCAAAAGACGATGGTCGGGAATTGACCGAGGTGCTGCGCAACCGAGGTGATGGCGGTGCCGTTGAGTAGCGCCTTGCGAGAGCCCTTGGCGAGGCGGATCTCGATCTCGGCCTGCTCGGTCGGCGAAAGGCGGACGTCGAGGCGGAGGCGGGCCTCGGCGCAACCGGAGCGAATGAGCGGGCTGATATCCGTCGTCCGGAAAGAGCGGAAGGACGAGACGAGGGCGGCGGCCTCGAGGAGGTTGGTCTTACCTTGGCCGTTGTCGCCGAGCAAGAAGACGCGGGGAGCATCCGTGGCGACGTCCGCAAAGGCGAGGTTGCGGAAGTCGGCGACCCGGATGCGCGTCAGGCGCATGGCTTACTCCGGCAGGAGGATGACCGTACCGATCTTCGGTAGGGTGTCGACCGACGACATCTTGTCGCGGTTGGCGTCGAAGATGGCGCTGATGCGAGTGGCGCTCGAATCGCCGTAGATATTTCGGGCGATGCTCGTGAGGGTGTCGCCTTTCACGATCGTATATTGCCGCCCGCGCCCAGGCTTAACTTCCTCGGTGCCCGGGGACCGCCCAGGGGCCGCGCCGCCCGTGGTCTTTGGCGGAATCGTGAGGCCCTTCTGGCCCCGGTTAGTGTCGGCGAGTTCGCGCTTCAGCCGGTCGTTCTCGGCTTGCATGGTGCGGAGCCGGGCGAGGAGGTCCGAGCCGCCTGGGATTTCGGAATCTGGCGAAGGGCGACCGGGGAGTTGCTGCATGAACTGTTTTTCCGCCGTCTTGATAAGCTGGCGGACGAGGTTCGATTGCTCGGACGTCGGCTTCATTCGGATATACTGGTTGAAGTGGTAGATGGCGGGCAGCGGATCCTGTAGCTCGAGATACATGCGGCCGGCCTCGAGATTGGATTCGGCGGCGCCCTTGCGCTTGTCGATTACCGATAGGTAGCGTTCCAACGCCTTGCGGACCTCGCCTTGCTTGTAGAAATTTTGCGCTTGGCGGAATTCATCGTCCTCGACGTCGAGGGTGCGGGAGTCGGCGCGCTCGCCATCCTCGCAACCGGCGAGCAATAGGACCATGAGGACGAGGGTGACGCGAACCATGGCGGGACAATCTCCTTCCGCCACCGACCTTCAATCCAAAATCAACCCTGGATCGCCTGGCGAAGGGCCGAGGCGAGGTCTGGCGTGCCGAAGCGGAAGCCCCCGGCGACGGCGACGGCGGGGCGGGCGGCCAAGTCGCTGAGGATTGTCTCGCGGCCCATCTGTCCGAAGAGCAAGGAGAGGGCCCACGCGGGCATGGGTAGCCAGCTGGGGCGGCCGAGCACGGCGCCGAGCGTATGGGCGAATTCAGCTTGGGAGACCGGCTGAGGGGCCACGGCGTTGAGCGGCCCGCGGAGCGAAGGGTTCTCCAGCGCCCAAACGATGAGTTCGATAAGATCGGGAAGGCCGATCCAGCTCAGGTGTTGGCGTCCGCCGCCGATCGGCCCGCCGAGCCCCAGCCGGAAGGCCGGCAGCATCTTTTGCAGTCCGCCGCCGGCGGAAGAAAGGACGAGCGAGGTGCGCAGCCAGACGGTGCGTATGCCGCTGGCGCTGGCAGGCAGGGTCGCGTTCTCCCAGGCCGCTGTCACGGCGGGCAGGAAGCCGTCGTCCGAGACGGCGGAGGTCTCGTCTAAGGTCTCCGCCCGCTGCAGTCCGTAGCGATTGATGCCCGACATCGCGAGGAACACCGTCGGCGGCTGTTTCAGGCCGGCCAACGCTTCCGAGAGCAAGCGGGTACCGTCGCGTCGGCTGGAAAGAATCCGCTCCTTGGCGGCCTCGGTCCAGCGTTGGGCGATGGTCTCGCCCGCCAGGTGGATGACCGCAAAGGCTCCTTCGAGTGCGGCGCGGTCGATGTATCCCGTCAGCGCATTGAAGCCGCCGGGTCCGTCGTGGCGAGAGCGCAGGGCCACCACTTCATGGCCGAGCGAACGGAGTCGCTGTGCCAAGGCTTTTCCGATGAGCCCGCTGGCTCCGGTCAGGATGATGCGACGGCTTACGGTCATCAGGGATAGAGTGGAGGGAAACCCTCCCGCATCAAGTCGACGGCTTGTTCACGACCAAGATCCAAGGCTTACCCAGGGTCGGGTAATAACCGATCTTCTCGACGTGCAATCCGGCGGCGGCCTGCGCCTCGGCGAACTTCAGCACGACATCGGACTCCTCGGCGCCGCCCGGGTGGCCCGTGTAGGCCACGCAGATGAGCCTTCCGGCCGGGCGTAGGCCAGCGTAGGCGGAGCGTAGGGCACGGTCGGTGGAGGCGGGCTGGGTGATGATGTCCGGATTGCCGCCTGGGAGATAGCCGAGGTTGAAGATTGCCGCACCCAGCTTGCCGAATTGGGCTGGGGTCAGGACATCGGCGAGATCGGCGTGGCTACGGAGGTGCAGCGAGACGCGCTCACTCAGCCCGGCGGACTCGAGCAGGTTGCGGGTAGATGCGATGGCCTCTGGCTGGATGTCGAAAGCCAGCACATGACCCGTGGGACCCACCGCTTGGGCCAGGCAGGCCGTGTCGCGCCCCTTGCCGGCCGTCCCGTCGACGGCGAGGTCGCCGGGGCGGAGGATTTCCGTCGCCAGCTTCTGCGCGCGCTCGGTGACGCGGACCGGATTTACGGGAGCCACGGGAATTGGCGGAAATTGGGGGCGCGTTTTTCGTTCCAAGCGGCGCGTCCCTCGTCGCCTTCTTCCGAAAGGTAGTAGAGTAGGGTAGCGTTACCAGAGAGTTCTTGGATGCCGGCTTGGCCGTCGAGTTCGGCGTTGAAGGCAGATTTCAGGCAACGGATGGCCAAGGGGCTCTTGGTGAGGATCTCCTGCGCCCACTTCACGCCTTCGGCGTCAAGTTGCGCGTAAGGCACGACCGAGTTGACGAGGCCCATCTCGAGCGCCTGCGTGGCGTTGTATTGGCGGCAGAGATACCAGATCTCGCGGGCCTTCTTGTGGCCCACGATGCGCGCGAGGTAGGAGGCGCCGAAGCCGCCGTCGAAGCTGCCGACCGTCGGGCCGGTCTGGCCGAAGACTGCGTTGTCGGCGGCGAGGGTGAGGTCGCAGATCACGTGGAGTACGTGGCCGCCGCCGATGGCGAAGCCGGCCACGAGGGCGATGACGACCTTGGGCATCGAACGGATGAGCCGCTGGAGATCGAGGACGTTGAGACGCGGGACGCCGTCCTTGCCCACATAGCCGCCTTTTTTATCGCCACGGATCTTTTGGTCGCCGCCGGCGCAGAAGGCGAACTTACCGTCGGTCTGTGGGTTTGCGCCGCGGAGCAGCACCACGCCGATCGTGGCATCATCGCGAGCGTCGCCGAAGGCCGTGAGCATCTCGGCGATCGTATCCGGGGTGAAGGCATTGCGACGATCGGGCCGATTAATGGTCACGCGCGCGATACCGTCGGCCTTTTCGTAGACGATGTCCGTGAACGCACCCTGCTTTTGCCAGCGGATCTCTGACTGCATGGGGTTAACTTGGCAGGCGGGGGGGCGAATTCCAGCGAATAAGCGACGCGATGCTTGAAAATCGGCGGACGCTCCCACACTTTGACCGCCTATGGCCCGACTGACGCCCGAACAGATTTCCATGGTTTCCGCCTGGGTGGCCGAAGGCGCCACGCTTTCGCAGATCCAAGAACGGCTTTCATCCAAGCTCGACGTCTCGATGACTTACATGGACGTCCGTTTCCTCGTGGACGACCTCAATCTCGCCTTGGTCGAGAAGGAAGAGCCGAAGAAGCCCGAGGAGGACGCCGTCGAGGCGATTCCGGGAGAGGCGGTTGCGCCCGCCGCCGACGCGCCGACCGCCCAAGGCGCGGGCGTCGTCACTGTCGAGGTCGACACGATTGCGCAGCCGCACGCCATGGTCAGCGGCCATGTCACCTTTTCTGATGGGGAAAAAGCCGATTGGTATATTGACCACCAGGGTCGGCCAGGCATGGCGGCGCGCACTGTTGGGTATCGCCCCACGCCGCAGGACATCACGGATTTCCAAGCCAAGTTGGACGCCGCTCTCCGTCAAGCCGGTTACTGAGCGCTCAGCGCGTCTTCAAAATGGCCTCCGCCAGGACGAAGTCGGCGGGGCGGGTGAGTTTCAGGTTCACCGAAGGGTTCTCGACCAAGGACACGTCTTGGCCGACGAATTCGACGGCGGAGCTGTCATCGGTCACCTTGCGCTGCAATTCGGCGACCTTGCGGTAGCCCTTGAGGACGACTGAAGTCCGGAAGACCTGCGGCGTCTCGGCCGTCCAGACGAGGCCCCGGTCGGGCGAGGTCTCGACCGAGGAGGTGCCGACCTTGGCGATCTTGACCGTATCGGCGGCGCGGCCGGCGAGGATCGCGGCGCCGGTCTCGAACGCCTTGGCGCGCACTTTATAGATGGCCTCGGGCGAGACCAGCGGGCGGGCGCCGTCATGGATGTGCACCAAGCCCGCGTGGCCTTCACAAGCTTTGAGCGCCGCGAGGACGGAATCCTGACGGGATTCGCCGCCAGCCACGAACTCGACGGTCGTCACCTGGGGCAGGTGCGCGGCGAGGAGGATTTTCAACTTAGCGAGTTGGGCGTCGTCGCGGTAGGTGATGACCACTCGGCTGATGAGGCCGGTGCCGAGGAAAGACTGGAGGGAATGGATGAAGACCGGCTTGCCGGCGAGGAGCGCGGTGATCTTGTCATCGACGACCGCCTGCATGCGCCGCGCGGAGCCGGCGGCGAGGAGAATCAGGATATCGTCGGCGGCGCTCATGCAATCTCGCCGATGTCGCGGCGGATGCGGTGCGTCTCGGCGCCGGGGTCCTTGGCTTTGAGGATGGGGCGCCCCACCACGATGAAGCTGGCGCCCGCGGCGGCGGCCTGAGCGGGGGTCATGATGCGGTGCTGGTCGTCCCCGGCAGCGTCCGGGTAGCGGATACCCGGCGTCACGAGCGTCGGGCTGGCGCCAAGGTCTTGGCGGAGGAGCGGAAGTTCGAGCGGTGAGCAGACCAGTCCGCCGATGCCGGCGCCGATGGCCATGCGGCCGAGGAGGCGGACTTGTTCTTCGGTCGTGCGGGCGACGCCGATATCGGTGAGCTGTTTCTGGTCCATCGAAGTGAGGACCGTCACGCCGAGCACCGTGCAGTCGGGCAGGGTGGACTTCGCGG
>CAMBGQ010000056.1 GCA_945866215.1 Opitutus sp. GAS368
TACCCTGCCCGCCTCCCTACCCCGCCACCCGAGGCTGCCACCCGCCACCCGAAACGATGCCTTTCACCTTTGCACCTAGGTCAGCACGCAGTGCTGACCCTACCCCCCATTTGCCTTCCCCCTCCTTCCCCCTCACCCTATCCCTATCCCCCTTTCAGCTGCCTCGCCTATACTCTATACTCTATACTCTATACTCTCATCATGTCCTCCCGTCGCCTCCTCATCGCCTACTTCGTCCTCGTGCTCATCGCCATGACCTGGGTCTCGTGGTACGCGTGCACGGCGCCCTCGATCTCCTCCCTCCCCGAATACGCCGGCAAGGGCCTCAACGTCATCGGCGGTTACGTGACGGTCTGCTCCGAGCCGTGGGGCCTAGCCACGATGTTCGACGCCTACTTCGGCTTCCTCGCCTTCTGGCTCTACGTCGCCTGGCGCGAGCAGACCATCGCCTCGCGCCTCGGCTGGTTCGTCGCGCTGATGCTCCTCGGTAATTTCGCCATCGCTGCCTACGCGCTGATTTGCCTCTTCAAGGCCAAGGGTGAGACCGACCTTGGCAAGGTGTTCTTCACGCGTAAGGTCGCCTGAATGGTACGTCTCTCCGATTGGCTGCGCCGCCGGGTCCGCGATCCGCTTGTCGCGGAACTGCGCCAAGGCGCGACCCCAGAGGCAGTCTCGGCCGCGGTCGCAATCAGCTTCGCCATCGCGATTCTCCCGTTCATCGGCTTGACGACCCTGCTCTGCCTCGTCGCCGGCCGCCTCTTCCACCTCAACCAAGTGGTGATGCAGATCATCAATCACACCGCCTTTCCCTTGCAGGTCCTGCTCATCGTGCCGTTCGTCCGCCTCGGCGAGACGCTCTCGGGGTCGCGGCATTTCGCCCTCACCCCGGCGGCAATCATCGGCGAGTTCAACCGTTCCATCCCCGATTTTCTGGAGAAGTTCTGGCTGACCGGCCTGCACGGGCTCATCGGGTGGGTCGTGACGGTCCCGCTCGCCTGCTGGCTCCTACACCTTATCCTACGTCAGACGTTTCGTCGTCTGCTCCCCCCATCTCCCGCCCCATGAGCCCCCTCTTCGAACTCGGTTTCGAATTCCTAATCCTTCTCGGCGAAGCCTGTATCTTCTTCGCCCTCTGCTGGCTCATCGCCAAGAAGATCGATAACTGGTCCATCGTCGACGTCGCCTGGTCCTACGGCTTCGCGCTCGTCGGGCTACAGGTTCTAGGCACCCACTTCTTCGCATACCATCACCTTGGCGGCCAAGGCCTGCTGATGGCTGGCGCGACGGTGCTCTGGAGCCTGCGCCTCGGCACACACCTCGCAGGTCGCGTGCTGGGTCACCTCGACCAAGAAGACGGACGCTACCTCAAGATGCGCGCCGAACACGGTGACCGCATGCCGGCCCAAATGGCGTATTTCTATTTCATCCAAGCGCTCGTCCTCACAATCCTCTGCCTGCCACTCCTATCGTCGAATCCCACCGGCGCCTCCGGACCAGCCCAGACCATCCACTGGATCGGCCTCGGCGTGGTCGGCCTCGCCCTCCTCATCGAGACGATCGCCGACGCCCAGTTGGCGGCCTTCAAGAAAGACCCGGCCAACAAGGGCAAGGTCTGCGAGAGCGGCATGTGGGCCTGGAGCCGCCACCCGAACTATTTCGGCGAATGGCTGGTCTGGGTGGGGTTCCTGTTGATGAGTTATAATAGCACTTACCGTGGTATCCCCGGCCTGCTCTGCGTCGGCGTGATGTACTATTTCCTTACACGTGTTACCGGCATTCCGCTCACGGAGCAGCAACTGCTGACTTCAAAGGGGCCCGCCTACGCCGACTACCAGGCACGCGTGCCGGCCTTCTGGCCCCGCCCGCCCCGGCGCTGATTTCCCCTCACGGTGGATTGCCAGCGAGAGGGTCTTCGTGCAAGGTGAGGTTATGCCTCTCATCGATACCCTCATCGAAAAAGACGTCCTGCCGGACAGCGTCATCCGCTGGGGCATCCGCCGCCTGCTTCGGCAGCGGCTCGCCGACGAGCGGCCGGACTCCGCGGCGGAGCGCTTCGCCAAGGTCGACGCCTTCGCGGCCGAACTACGCACCCTGCCCGTGGCCATCGAGACCAAGGCGGCGAACGAACAACATTACGAGGTGCCGGCGGCCTTCTATAAGCTTTGCCTTGGCCCGCGCCTGAAATACTCCTCCTGCTTCTACGAGCTCGGCGGCGAGACGATCGGCAAAGCCGAGGAGTCCATGCTGGCCCGCACGTGCGCTCGGGCCGAGCTCCGGGATGGCCTCGAGATCCTCGAGCTCGGCTGCGGCTGGGGCTCGCTCACACTCTGGATGGCCGATAAATACCCGAACGCCCGCATCACGGCCGTCTCCAACTCCGCCTCCCAGCGCGCCCACATCGAAGTCGAATGCGCCCAACGCGGCTTCAAGAACGTCCGGATCATCACCTGCGATATGAACGTCTTCGCCGCCGAAGCTGCGCGCTTCGATCGCGTGGTGTCAGTCGAGATGTTCGAACACATGAAGAACTGGGGCGAGCTCATGCGCCGCATCGCCGGTTGGCTTAAGCCCGGCGGTAAGCTTTTCTTCCACGTCTTCACGCACAAGGACGTCGCCTACCATTTTGCGGCCAAGGATTCCACCGACTGGATGTCGCGCCACTTCTTCTCCGGCGGTATCATGCCTTCCAACTGCTTGGCCGGCCGCTTCCAGGAAGACCTCAAGCTCGAGGCCCAGTGGGAGGTCGAAGGCCGCCACTACGGCCAGACGTCCGAGCATTGGCTCCAGAACACCGACCGCCACCGCGAGGAGATTCTCCGGATCTTCGCGCAGACCTATGGCGAGGACCGGGCGCGGGCCTGGCTGGCCAACTGGCGCGTGTTCTTCATGGCCTGCGCCGAACTCTGGAACTTCCGGGGCGGCGCCGAGTGGATGGTCTGCCACTACCGCTTCGCCAAGCGCGCGGGGTAAGTCCGCGTTTGCCACCGGGCGGCCGCGGCGTTTGCTCTGCCTCATGCAGAGCTACGAAGAGAACGGTGTCCCCATGGAACGATGGAAGGTCGGCGCCTCGACTTATGAGACGTGCCTGACGCGCGGCGCCCGCCTCCTCCGCTGGAAGCTCGATGTCCCCTCCGGCCACCGCGAGATCCTCTTCTGGCCCGAAGGCGCGCCGATGGACCTCGATAAGATCGGGCCCATCCGCGGCGGTAATCCGATCCTCTTTCCCTTTATGGGCCGCAACTACGCCGACGGCGAGAAGTTCGCCTGGAAGGCCGCCGACGGCGTCAAACGCCCGATGCCGCAGCACGGTTTCGCCCGTGATTCCGCCTTTGAAATCGTCGAAAGCGGCCCCAAGTACGCGGTGGTACGGATGATCCAGGACGCGCGTGGCCGCGGTTGCTATCCCTTCGCCTACGATTTCCGCATCCGCTTCGATTTCCTCGAGCTCTTCCTGCGCATCACGTTCGAATTCGAGAACCGCGACGCCCAGCCCCTACCGTGGTGCGCTGGCCATCACTTCTACTTCACGCTGCCGTGGCATCAAGGGCTCAGCCGCCGCGACTACGTCGTGAAGATTCCGTCGAAGAAACAGTGGCGTCACGCCGCCGACGGCAAGCTGATCCCGTTCGCCGAACTCAAGGGCGCCGAGGCGATCAGCTTCGACAACCCACATCTCTCCGACTGCATCTTCACCCATCTCAAATCCGCGACACTGAGCTTCGGCCCGAAATCGGGCGAAGAAGACATCACCATCAAGGTCGGCGAAGAGGCGATTCCGGGCAGCTGGGCGAGCGTCGTCACCTGGACGCCTGATCCGGAAGCGCCCTATTATTGCGTCGAGCCGTGGATGGGGCCGCCTAACAGCCCCGAACACAAGAACGGGCTCCGTTTTGCGGAGCCCGGTCAGGTCGACACCTTCGTCACCGAAGTGTCGTTGATGTAAGCCTTCTGGCTTACTTGTTGCTGTTACTATTGAGAGGCAACTTGCCCTTGCCCTTGGTCGGGGCCTTCGTGGGGGCCGGCGCAGGCTCAGAGGCCAGGACCGGCGTCACGGTGACCGGAGACAGCGTCGTCGGGACGAGGTCGCCGGCGCCGGCACCATCGGTGACGGGGGACGGACCCTTTTCAGGGCCCATGCAACCGACGAGTGCGAAAGAAAGGAGGGAGAGAACGAACAGATTGCGTACCATGGCAGTGAGGTTAGGTTGCGGGAACTCTACCCGCCATGCCCCAACGCACAAGCGCAGATTCTGGCCCCCTTACCCTCTTCGTCTGCACGGGGAATTTCTACCGTAGCCGCCATGCTGAAGCCCTTTTCAACTGGCATGCCGCTCGCATGGGGCACCCCGCCCGGGCCTTTTCCCGCGGCCTCCTCACCTCCCTGGTGGCGGATGAACCCACCCTGCTTTCCCGAGATACCGAACGGCGCCTCCGCGAACTCGGCATCCCCCAGGAGCTGACCGGTCCGGCGCCGACCCAGCTGCGCCGGGAGGACCTGGAACGAGCCCACCGGACCATCGCCCTCAAGCGCGACGAGCACCACGCCATGATGCTCCAGTCACACCCGGAGTGGGCCGACCGCATCGAGTATTGGGACGTCCATGACATCGACTTCGCCCATCCGGACGAGGCCCTGCCTCAGATCGAGGCTAAGGTCCTCGAACTGATACAGGGGCTACGGTCCTAAGCCAGCGTCGCTTAGGCGGCCGAACCAGCGTCGGCCCGACGCAGAGATTCGAGGTGCGAAGCCGCTTGGTTGAGCAAGCCGCGCAATTCGATCATTGTTTCCTGAGCCACGTCCGTCTTGGTCGCGGCGGCCGCCTTCAAGGCTTCGGCACGGAGTGCGAGCTCCTTGGAGAGTTCGTGGGCGGCGGCAATCGTCTTGGCCTTGAGCTCACGAGTACGGGTGTCGAGGCGGGCGGCGAGGGAATCGATATCACGCCCAAGGCTGCGGCTTTTTTCCTTCAGCTCGGCGGCCATGATGCGGGAATCCGGCACGCGGCGCAGGTCTTCGGTCATGCCGACCTTGGAAAGCGTCCAGATGATCCACTTGGTCGGGTCGAACTGCCAGGGCTTCACGCCATTGCGGTAGTCATGCTGGAACTCGTGGTGATAGTTATGGTAGCCCTCGCCGAAGGTGAGGAGCGCGACGGCGCCGCTATCCCGGGCACTGTGGTCCGTGGAGTAAGGCTGGCGGCCGATCATGTGGCAGAGCGAGTTGATGCAGAAGGTGCCCTGCTGGACGACGACCGTGCGAAGCAGGCCGGCGATGAGGAAGGCGGCGAGCGCGGTCATGCCTGGGTTGGTGTAGCCCATGAGCACGGCGTAACCGTAGCCGAGGGCGGCCGGGCAAACGAAGCCCACGAAGGCCCCAATCCACTGGACGTAGCGGTGCTGCCACATGACGAGGGGGTCGGCTTCGAGATCCTTAACGTTGGTGATGGGTGCCGGCGGCTTTAAGCGGAAAAGGAGCCAACCGATATGGGCGTAAAAGAAGCCCTTGGAGATATCGTACGGGTCATCATCTTCATCCACGTGCTTATGGTGGATACGGTGGTCGGCACACCAATCATGGGCCGAATTCTCAAAGGAAGCGGCTCCGAACAGGAGGACGAAGAGCTTCACCGGCCACTTGGCCTTGAAGGAAATATGCGAAAACAGGCGGTGGTAGCCCAGGGTGATACCAAACCCGGTCGCATAGTAATAAAACACGAACAGGGCCCAGATGAAGGCCCAGCCCTGGACCTTATTGGCGGCGTCGGCCGGCAGGTTGAATTGGGTCCAAAGGAACCAAGGCACTAGGGTCAGCGACAGGAAGGCCGTCCCAATCAGGAAGGAGGAGGTGACCCACTCGATGCGATAGATAGGGAAGTTTTTGAACTTCATCATAGGGGGTCAAGTTAGCCCCCTCCCCCCTCGAGGCGAGAGGAATCAACCCCTGAAAAACGCCTAAAATTCACTCCTAAATTCGCTTTTCCCGAAACCTTATTCTGAAAAACGACCAGAATACCCCGATCAGTCCCGCCGGCGCCGCCCGATCGAGTTCTTCACCGGGATGATGCGCACGGGTTCGCGGGTCTTGATCCAGAGGTCGCTTTCCTTAAAAAGTTTGCCCGCGATGCTCTGCACGGCGTCTCCGAAAGATTCGACCGGTACGCGCTGTCCCTTGGGCGATTCGTTAAAGGCCTTGGCGACGTCGACGATTTTGTCCGCGACCTCTTTCGGGTCGTCGTCCTCGAGTAACTGGACGACCCAGCCGGTCAAGTCCTTGGGCAGGCCTTCCTCAGGCTCACTGACCAGGACGAGCATCTGCTTCTTGGCCGGCTTCTCCCGCTCGACGGCCTCTTCGGCCACGGCATCGCGTAGCTGATTGAGGATGGCGGCGGCCAAGCGGACATCGACCCCGTTCTCCTTGAGGATTTTCTGGACGGTTTCGAGTTCTACCTTGGCCATAGAGCCACAAGAAACTCCAACCATCCCAGCGAGGGAAGCAGGAGTTATTCCCAGCACGGGAAAGCCAGCATTTTCAGGTCTCGGGTCTCGGCAACCAGGAGCCAGGTTCAGGTGTTCAGGTTCGGGTACAGGTTCAGGACCTGAACTTTGCCCCGCACCCGCACCTGTACCTGATAACCCGTACCTGAGACCTGAGGGCTGAGACCAGGGACCCGAAAATGTATCTCCCGCAGCATCCTCCCGGTTCCCGGTCTCCCTTTGAGCCCCGTCTCTAGGTAGGGCCGAGCATCCCTGCTCGGCCGCGGCCAACCAAGGATGGTTGGCCCTACCCATAATAGGTGGAAGCGGTTAGCGGATGGCGGTTGGGTAATCTATCTCCCCGTACCTGCACCTGTACCTGATAACCCGTACCTGAGACCTGAGGGCTGAGACCTGGGACCCGAGAATGAATTCCCGCCACCCGCCACCCGGGGCTGCCACCTGCCACCTGAAGCTCGTCTCTCCCTATACTCGATACTCCATACTCAATACTCTATGCATTGGCTCTCTTGCCTCCCTCCCCCCTTTCCCTCTTAACCCCCCTCGTGCCGGAACATACCAAAGTCATGGGCAAGGAGTGGGCGGACGCCCGTCGGGCGGCCAACGTGGCCCGCCTGGCCGCGACGCTGGCCACCGCCTTGGCCGGCCGGACGGACATCACCTTCGAGCTCGGCTGCGGCCACGGCCACTGGCTGGCCGCCTACGCCGCCGCCCACCCCGACGAATTTTGCGTGGGCATTGACCTGATCACGCACCGCGTCGAACGCTCGGTCCGCAAACAGACGCTGGGTAAACTGGACAACGTTATCTTCCTGAAGGCCGAGGCGACGGAGTTCCTCGAAGCGCTCCCAACCGCCGTCGTACTCCGTAAAATCTTCATCCTCTATCCGGATCCGTGGCCGAAGAAGAAGCACCACAAGCACCGCTTCATCCAAGCCTCGAGTCTGGATCTCCTCGCCCAACGCGCCGCCGTCGGCACGCGCCTGCACTTCCGCACCGACGATCTCGATTACTCGGAATGGACACGGACGCACCTCGCCGAACACGTCGCCTGGAAGTTGAAGAAAGAAACCACGTGGCCCTTCGAGCAAACGACGTTCTTTGAAGAGCGCATGACGGCCAAGCGGGACCTCGAAGCGGAAAGAGTGCCGTAAAATCACCCATTTGTACCGATTGCTCGGACGTTCTTTCCCTTGCATCTCCACCTTTCATAAGTTGTCATAAACGCTGTGAAGTCCTTCCGCCATACACGCATAACGTTTACCATCGGTCCGGCCACGGAGTCAGAGGCCCAGCTGGAAGCGATCATCCACGCCGGGGCCAACGTGGTCCGGCTCAACATGGCCCACGCCGACCATGCCTGGGTCCGCGCCACCGTGGAACGCGTCCGCCAGGTCAGCCGCCGCATGAAAAAGGAGCTCGCGGTGATGATGGACATCAAGGGCCCGGAAATCCGTACCGGTGCCCGCAAGGAGTCCACCCAGCTCACCGTCGGCCAAGTCGTCGATGTCACGGGTTCCGACACCACCCCGGCCGACGGCGAGATCCTCGCCATCCCCACCAATTACCCGAAGATGATTAGCGCCGTGCCCGTGGGCGGCGTCGTCCTGGTCGACAACGGCCTCATCCAGCTCCGCGTCCTCGAACAGAAGAAGGACCTCCTCCGCTGTAAGGTCGAGCAGCCCGGCCCCCTCGGCAGCCGTCGTCATATCAACCTTCCCGGCGTCAAGGTCGACCTCCCTGCCCTCACCGACAAGGACCGCGCCGACGTGGCTGTCGGTTGCGAAGTCGGCGTCGACTTCTTCGCCCTCTCGTTCGTCCGCGAAGCCGCCGACGTCGATTCACTCCGCGCCCTGCTCGCCCAGCATGCGTCGAAGGCCCACATCATCTCGAAGATCGAGGACCAGTCCGCGATCGAGCATCTCGGCTCCATCCTCGAAGCCACCGACGCGCTAATGGTCGCCCGCGGCGACCTCGGCATCGAGATCCCTTACGAGACCCTGCCGCTCATCCAGCGCCGCGCCGTTGCCATGGCCATCGCCTGTCGCAAGCCGGTGATCGTCGCCACGCACATGCTCGAGTCGATGATCCAAAACCCGGTCCCGACGCGCGCCGAAGTGACCGACGTCTCCAATGCCGTCCTGGAGATGGCCGACTCGGTCATGCTTTCCGGCGAGACCACCACGGGCAAGCACCCCATTCGCTGCGTCGAAGTGATGAAACGTATCGCCAAGACGACCGAGAACGAGCTGCCCCGCGTACTTTCGGCCGAACAGCCCAACGAGACTCCGAAGGTCAAGCTCCTGCGCGCTGCCGCTGGCCTCGCCCAAGATCTCGGCCACACGGGAATCATCGCGTTCACGCGCAATGGCGACGTGCCTCGCACCCTTTCCTCTCTCCGCTCGGTCGGTTGCCCGATCTACGCGTTCATGGAAGAAGAACACGTCCACCGGAAGATGAGCCTCCTCTGGGGTGTCGAATCTTTCCAGATGAAGTTCGAGCCCAAGGCTGAGGACAATATCACGCTGGCGCTCATCCGCCTGCGCGACGAAGGCTACTGCGTCCCCGGCCAGATGCTCGTCATCGTGACCAACGTGATTCTCGGTCCGTCCGTCATCGATTCCGTCCAGTTACGCTGCGTCCCGACCATCGAAGCACCGAAGGTGTAACGCTAGCGCGTGGGGATCTGCTGGCATGCTGGCAGGCTGCGAAGCAGGCGCGACTACGTCGCGTGGGGGATCTGCTG
>CAMBGQ010000057.1 GCA_945866215.1 Opitutus sp. GAS368
GACTTCGACGGTGACCAGATGGCCGTCCACGTCCCGCTGTCCCTGGAAGCCATCATGGAGTGCAAGCTCCTGATGATGTCCACGAACAACATCTTCTCGCCGTCCAGCGGTAAGCCGATTCTCACGCCGTCCCAGGACATCGTGCTCGGCGCCTACTACCTGACACTCGAGCCCGCCGACAAGCCGGCGGCCAATACCCACCTGCCCGTGCTCGGCTCCGTGTCCGAGGCGATCTTCGCCGAAGCCGAAGGGTCGCTCCACCTGCATGATTGGGTGCGTTTCGCCAATCCCGACTTCAACCGCAAGACGGTCCACGGTGAAGCGACGGGCAGCATCATCGTCACCACCGTCGGTCGCATCATCTTCAACACCATCTGGCCCGCCGAGCTCGGTTTCTTCAACGAGACCGTCAAGAAGAGTCAGCTCGGTGACTTGATCCTGAAGACCTACAAGCATTGTGGCCGCGAGGCTTCGATCCCGGTCCTTGACGCGCTCAAGGAGACCGGCTTCCGCATCGCGACCAAGGCGGGCATCTCCATCGGCGTGAACGACATGATTTACCCGAAGGAAAAGGAAGGCCTTGTCCGCGAAGCCACCGCCAAGGTCCGCGAATTCCAGCGCCAGAACGAATCCGGCACCATCACCAACGACGAACGTCGTAACAAGGTCGTCGACACCTGGTCCGGCGCCACCGACGCCATCGCGCAGTCGGTGTACACCACGCTCTCGCAGTCCGCGAAGGTGGCTGGCGTGAAGAAGGGCGATCCCCGTCATGCCCACCGCATGCTCATCAACCCGGTCTACGTCCTCATGGACTCCGGTGCCCGTGGTAACAAGGCTCAGGTGAAGCAGCTGTGCGGCGCCCGCGGCCTGATGGCCAAGCCCTCCGGCGAAATCATCGAACGCCCGATTCTGTCCTCCTTCCGCGAAGGCCTCTCGGTGCTCGAATACTTCATCTCGACGCACGGTGCCCGTAAGGGCCTGTCCGACACCGCGCTGAAGACCGCCGACGCCGGTTACATGACCCGTAAGCTCTGCGACGTGGCCATGGACGTCATCGTCACGGACTCCCGCGACGTGGCTCCCGGCTCCGAAGTCATCACGCTCGGCGACGCCGCCCTCGGCCGTCACCTGGCTGCCGACGTCGCGAATCCCTCCGGCGCCGTCAAACTCCTCGCCAAGGCCGAGGCGACCCTCACCGAGGAGCTCATCGCCAAGCTCCGTGACGCCGGCGTCGACCGCGTCCACGTTCACATCCCGAACGGCGTGTTCAAAACCCCGATCTACGACGGCGACGAGCTCTTGGTCTCGCTCTCCGAGCGCATCGTGGGCCGCTGCCCGTCCGAGGACATCGCGAACCCGCTCAGCCCTTCCGAAATCATCGTGAAGGCTGGCGAACTCATCGACGAGGTCGCGGCCAAGCGCATCGAGACCGTCGGTATCGATCGCGTGAAGGTCCTCTCTCCGCTCACGCACATGAACGTGAACGCGATTCCGCCCACCTCCTACGGCCTGGATCCCTCGACGGGACGCATGGTCGAGCGCGGCACCGCGGTCGGCATCATCGCCGCCCAGTCCATCGGTGAGCCAGGCACCCAGCTGACCATGCGCACGTTCCACATTGGCGGCGTTGCGCAGCTGAAGACCCCGGAAATCAAGTCGAAGGGCAAGGGCCTCGTCCAGTTCGTCGACCTTACGACGGTCCCGGTCGGCGACAAGTTCATCGCGGTCAACGGCAACGGCTCGATCCGCCTCCTCAACGAAGCCGGCTCGCCGGTCGAGGAATACCGTATCGTCGCTGGTTCCGTCGTCGGCGTCATGGATGGCAAGTCCATCGACAAGGGCATCCTCATCGCCGCCTGGGATCCGAACTCCACTCCGATCATCGCTAACGGTGACGGCAAGATTCGGCTCGTCGATATGATCTCCGGCGTGACGTTCACCGAAGAGCGCGACCCGTCGAACAACACGTTCTACAAGTCCGTCATCGAGCACTCCGACGAGCAGAATCCTCAGATCCAGATCGTCGCCGCCAACGGTAAGGAAGTCGGTTCCTTCTCCATCCCCGCCGGCGCTCGCGTCGAAGTGGGCGAAGGGGACAAGGTCGCCCGTGGCTCCATCATCGCTAAGATTCCCCGCCAGGCCGCCAAGACGCAGGACATCACCGCCGGCCTGCCGCGCATCTCCGAGCTCTTCGAGGCCCGTCCGCCGAAGGATGCCGCCGAAATCGCTAAGCTCGACGGCACGGTCAGCATGGGCGTCTCCATCCGCGGCAAGAAGCGCCTCATCATCACCGACTCCATCGGTCGCGAGGAGGAGCACCTCATTCCGCACGGTAAGCACATCGTCGTCGCCACCGCCGACAAGGTGAAGCAGGGCCAGGTCCTCACGGACGGATCGGTCGATCCGCACGACATCCTCGACATCCTCGGCCAGTCCAAGGTGCAGGATTACCTCATCACTGAGATCCAAAAGGTCTACCGTACCCAAGGCGTTGTCATCAACGACAAGCACATCGAAATCATCGTCTCCCGTATGCTCCGCAAGGTCCGCATCACCGAGCCGGGCGATTCCGATTACCTTTGGGGCGAACAGGTTGATCGCACGCTGCTGGCGCAGAGCAACCGCTCGGTCAACGAGCGCGGCGGACAAATCGCCGAATCCGAGCCGATCCTCTTGGGCATCACCAAGGCTTCCCTCGAGACCGAGTCCTTCATCTCGGCCGCCTCCTTCCAGGAGACAACCCGAGTCCTGACTGACGCCGCCACGATGGCCAAGCGCGACAACCTGACCGGCTTCAAGGAGAACGTAATCATGGGTCACCTCGTCCCTGCGGGCACGGGCTTGCCCGCTTATCGCCGTATTCGCGTCTTCCCGACCCCGGCTTAAGTCCCTGCCTAGTATAGGAGGGTAGTCAGACCCCGCCCCAAAGGGCGGGGTCTTTGTCTTTTTATGGGCGGGCGGGCTGGTTTGGGGGTTGATACGCACTCTCGTCTCACCTAATTTTCTGTCACCCCATCCTCCTCCTAATATGTCCCGCTTCCTCGTCGCTGCTTCGGCTCTCACCGTCTCCGCTTTAGTCCAAGGCGCCAACTGGGCGCCCACCTCGCCGCTCATCCAGATCGGTAACGATTGCGATATCTACTTCGACTCCGCCGCCAGTCTCGAAGTCACCGATAACCTCTATTCCGCCCCGATCAAGACCTCCGCCACGAGTTGGATGGTCACCCCCGGTTTCCTCCTCGAGTATGGCAAGGATTCGGCCTTGTCCGTCACGCTTTCGGCTAAGCACACCTTCGTGAACTTCACGGATAATGCCCTGTCCGATCTCGAGGATGGCCGCGACGCCCTCTCCGCGGGCATCCGCTTCGCCGACGGCGGACCGCTGACCCTCTCCCTTGACTCTTCTTACCGCGTGACCGCTCGTAACGATGACCTGCAGATGCAGGGCCTCGGCGGCGTCCTCGGCGCGACCTTGGTCCGTCAGGCGAACTACTCCCACGCGTTCCGCGCAGATTATAAGCTCACGGAGAAGCTCCGCGTCGGTCTGGGCTACACCAACAGCTTCAATCAATACCTTGATCCGGTGAAGACCGGCACCTCCCCAAACTTCGTCTTCAACACAAACACCCTGACCGAGCTGAACACCAAGTCTATGCCGCTCAGCTTAGACTTCCAGGCCTTCGAGAAGCTCAGCTTCGGCCTCGTCCTCCAGCATGACGTGACGGACTACTCGGCCGCCCCTTATTTCAGCCAGGCTAACACCCCCCGCCCGGCGCTCCCGCATCAGCAGCTCCTCAAGGACTTCGCTGGCCTGACCGCCAAGGGCCAGCTCTCTGAATCGGGCAAGCTCAACGGAAATATCCGCGTCGGCTATTCCCGCTTCAGCTACGACAACGCCCCCAAGGACAAGGACCTGTCCTACTCGGTCAACCTGAGCCATCAGCTCACCGAACGCTTTAGCCAATCGCTGACGCTCTCCCGCGACGTCACGGCGTCTTCGACCAACGGCCAGATGGCCGCGAAGAACTACACCTACGGGCTTAGCTACACCGCCTCCGAGGACCTCACCATGAATTTCTCGGCCACCATGAGTGATGTCTTCGCCGGTACGAGCCAAATTGACTCCTACGTCTACAACCTGGGCGCCGATTATAAGTACACGAACCACCTGACCTTCCAGGCTGGCTACAGCTTCAACGATTCCAAGGCTTCCGTCGCTGCTTCGACCTATCTGTCGAATACCTTCACGATTTCGGCAGCTTTCCGCTACTGAGGCCAGTGCTTCGGTCCGTGATCGAGCGGGACCGGTTGACCAGCAGGCCTGGTCTCCCTAATTTCTTCCCATGTCTTCCGTCTTGAAAAGCCTGTTCGTCGCCTGTTGCGCCGTCATCATGCTGGGTGGTTGTTCGTCGGCTGATTCCGGGCCTCTCAGCTCCGCCTCCTATGAGCCGGAAAACATCCTGACCTTGGGCCGCGGCGCCTCTGACCCTGCCCCCGCACCCGCCTCGGCGGTCGTCGCCGCTGACGCCCCGGCCCCGGCCTCCGTCACCGCGGATTATGCCGTGGCCACTCCGACGGTCCAGGCCGAGCCAGCGGGCGGCCAGAACAGCTACCGCCTCCGGCCCCGCGACTTCATCCGGGTTTCGGTCATCAATGAAGCCGATACGCTAATCGAACGACGAATCAACTCCGACGGCACCGTCGACATCCCTTTCCTCAAGAAATTGGTACCTGTCGCTGGCTTGACCCTCACGCAGGCCCAGATCGAGCTCGCGAACCAGTTTCGCGTCTTTTTCAAGAAGCCGCAGGTCACGATCTCCATCGTCAGCTACGCCGAACGCCGTGTGTATGTCTCCGGCTACGTCGGTAAGCCCGGGCCGGTGTCCATCCCTCCCGAGGAGACCCTCACGCTCGGCCGAGCCCTTTCCATGGCGGGCGGGGTCCTGCCGCGGGGGAATCGCTCCGAAGTGACGATCAAACGTAACCGTGACGGTTATCCGGTGGTGATTTCCAAGGATGTCCGTCGTATCGACGACGGCGACGAGCCGGATTTCGTGCTCGAGGACGAAGACCAGATCTACGTCCGCGACAGCCGCATCTGATTCCTCGCCATGGCCAACCCGGAACCTTCTTCTGACAATCGCCCGCCTGAGCCAGCCCGCGGCGGCAATCGTGGGTATGGCTCCTATGGCCAATATGGCCAAGGCTACGGCGCGTATGGCGCCGGCTATGGGAGCTACGGCGGCGCGCAGCGGGGTGGGGCAGGGGGCGCCAACCCTATCTCTCAATACCTGCTGATGCTGCGGGAGCGTTATTGGTGGGTCCTACTCGCCTCCTTAGTTTTCCTCACCCTCTCGCTGCTCAAGACCTACAACACTGTTCCCGAATACCAGGCCACGGGCCGCCTGCGCGTCTTCCGCCTGGCACCGACCATCAATGGAGGCTCCTCGGCGGCCGACGACAACTTTAAGATCGTCTCGAACGATGACTTCTTCACGGCCGTCGAGGAGATGCGCAGCGCCAACATCATCGAGAGCGTCTCCAAGCGCCTCACCACCGACGAACGCAAGCAAATCCTCGAGCCCTATCAGGCCGGCAATATCTTCTCCGGGCCGCTCACGGAGCAGGAAGTCTTCGCCAAGCAGCGCGGCATCAATCCGCAGCGCCAGACGCTGGTAATCAACGTCGCCTTCACGCATCCCAATCGCGACCTCTCCCGCCAGGTCGCCCGGCTCTTCTGTGAGGCGATCAAGAAGAATAGCGAAGATGGCCGCCTGATGATGACCAACCCGCTCGTCGAGAAGGCCCGCATCGAGATCGAGACCCTCGAAGATAAGGTCCGCCGCCTCTTCGAACAGAAGAACGACCTCATCAAGAACCAGAAGCTGCTCTCGATCGCCAAGGATACCAATACCCTCACCGCGGAACGCTCGGTGCTCGTCAAGGATCGCGAGGAGACCCGCAAGCAAATCGACGAGAACGAGATTCTGGTGCTGGTCATCGCCAGCTATGAGCAGGAAGGGCGCTCCCTCGGTGACATCCCCCAGATCCGCGCCGACACCGATGTCGCCGCCACCCTCACGGCGCTGAGCGCCTCGAAGATCCGCATGAGCCAGATGACGGAGAAATATACCGACCAGCATCCAACGCTCGTCGCCGAGCGCGAGGCCCTCAACCAAGTCGACCGCCAGCTCAAGGAAGCCGTCGTCCAAGCTGTGAAGTCTCGCCGCGCATCCTTGGAAAACGCCAAGGCCCGGCATGAGGCCATCCTCCGCAACCTCGTCGCCAAGGAGGAGGAGATTTCCAAGCTGCAGGCCGCCAACGTCGAGCTGGAGCGCGTCGACAAGGATATCCGGGCCAGCGAGGAGTTCCTGGGCCGCATGAAGCTCAGTTACGAAGACGCCAAGCTCCGTTCCTCGACCTCGGGGACCAGCACCTCCATCTCCATCCTCGACGCCCCCTCGGTCTCGGACCGGCCGATCAATAAGAATTACTATTATGGCGCGCTGATCGGCTTCGGCTCCGGCCTGCTCTTCGGCATCGTGCTCGTCGTTGTCCTCGGCGCCTTGGACGAGCGCATCAAGTCTGCCGCAGACATCGAGGGTTCGCTGGGCCTACCGCTCATCGGCACCATCCCGATGGTCGCTCGCGCTTCAGGTCCGGACCGCGCCCTGCTCGCCCGGCAGGAAAGCGACCGCGTCGCCACGGAGGCCGTCCGCTCCATTTACTCCGCCCTCAAGGTCAATCCAGCCGTTTCCAAGGCCCGCGTCTTCCTGCTGACCTCCACCCGTCCGAGCGAAGGCAAGACCTTCGTCGCCACGAACCTGGCGATGATTTTCGCCCAGCATGCCGAGCGGGTCCTCATCATCGACGCCGACCTGCGCCTGCCCAACGTCGGCCCGTCGCTGGGCTTCACTGCCGACGCGGGATTGAGTAAGTGGTTCAACGGAGAAATCCCCCTCGACGAGGCTATCATCCGCGAAGTCGCCCCCGGACTGGATGTCCTTCCGGTTGGACTGAGTTGCAAGAACCCGACCCAGGTCATCAACCATCCGAAGTTCCTCGCGATGATCGACGGACTCCGCGAACGGTACGACCGTATCTTCATTGACTCGCCGCCGCTCGGCGCCGTCTCCGACTCCTTGCATCTGCTGCCGAAGGTCGACGGCGTGCTCTACGTCGTGCGTTATAATACGGTCAACCTGCGGCACGCCACCTCCTGCCTCGCCCGTCTGCGTGAGGCCCAGGCACCGCTCTTAGGCGTCATCCTCAATGCGATGTCCCTCCGCATGGCCTCCGCTTACACCGACAGCTACGACTCGTCCTACCGTAAGTACTACGTCGACGAGCGCGGTGCGTCGTCCTCCCCGGGTCCGTCGAAATCCTGAACCCCTATGCGCCTCCTCCTGTCGTCCCTGTTCGCCCTCGCCTTGGTCGGCTGCCAGAACGTACCGGTCACCGGGCGTTCCCAATTCATCCTCGTCGACGAATCGGAGGTCGCCTCGCTCTCGGCCGCGGAGTTCGCCAAGATGAAGAAACTACCCTCCGACCCGCGGCTTCCGAAGCTCCGTGAGATCGGCCTGAAGATTGTCGCGGCCGCCCGGCGCGACGACAAGGCGGGCGTGCTGCCGCCAGCTTCCAAGTGGGAGTTCGCCATCATTGACGACAAGTCGCCCAACGCCTTCGCTATGCCTGGCGGCAAGATTGGTTTCAATACCGGGATGTTCACCCAAGCCCCCACCGACGCCGATATCGCCGTGGTCCTCGGCCACGAGGTCGCGCACGTGATCTGCCGGCATGGATCCGAGCGCGTCTCGCAGGTCATCGGGGTGACAATCGCTGCCGCCGTCGCCGACGAGGCTACGAAGAAATCTTCCGAACGTACCCGCTCTTCCTGGATGGCCGCCGTCGGGCTCGGGGCGCAATATGGCGTCCTCCTGCCGTTCAGTCGGAGCCATGAGTCCGAGGCCGATTATCTCGGGGTCCTCTTCATGGCGCGCGCCGGCTATGATCCAGCCGCCGCGCCGGCTTTCTGGAGTCGTTTCGCCAAGAGCGGCAAGCAGACGCCGGAATTTTTCTCGACGCATCCAGCCGACAGTACCCGCGTGAAGCAGCTGCAGGCCTGGTTGCCCGAAGCGAGGGCCCAGATGCCCAAGCGGCCCTGAAGCGACTTAGCGGCGCGCGGGCACAATCGGGCAGGTGAGGTAGACGCCCTTGGGGTCGTTGAGTGCACGGATCGCGCGCAGCCACTTTGCGTTAGCCTTGAGCAACTCCTTGGCGGGGTCCCGCGAGGCCTTGGCGAATAGCGGGGAGTCTTGCTCGTCCGCCAGCAGCATCTCCAACAGGGTTTCTTTTCCGGAATTCAAGGCCGGTATCTGGATCAGCTCGGCCTCTTCGGTCTTGGCGAGCAGCTTCGCCTCCTTGATGGCATCACGGAGACCCCCCAGCTTGTCCACGAGGCGCAGCCCGCGGGCATCTTCGCCCAGCCAGACACGCCCTTGGGCCATCTCGTGTACTTCATCGCGCTTCATGCCTCGGCCGGCGGCAACGATACGCAGGAAGTCCTCGTAGACGTCATCCACCGAAGACTGCACAATCGCCATTTCCTCAGCCGTGGCCGGGCGATGCCCTTCCAGTAGGTCGGCGAAGGGGGCGGTTTTCACGCCATCGGTGCCCAGCTTCACCTTCTTCGCCAGCTCACCGTAATTGAAGTGCAGGCCGAAGACCCCGATGGAGCCAGTGATGGTCGAAGGGTCGGCCATGATCAGGTTCGCCGGCGCGGCGATGTAGTAGCCGCCGCTGGCCGCGACGTCGCCCATCGAGACGACGACGGGGATCCCCTGGCTTTTAAGCAGGCCCACTTCGCGCGCGACGACGTCGCTGGCGAAGGCGGAGCCTCCAGGGCTGTTGACGCGAAGCACGACCGCCTTGATGTCCTCATCGGCGCGCACAAGGCGTAGATCGCGGGCCAGCTGGTCGCCGCCGATGAGGCCTGGCATGCCCCAGCCGTCCACGATTTCACCTTCGGCATAGACGATCGCGATCTTGGGTCCGTTCGTCGGCAGCTTCACCTTGCTGGCGTAGCGGTGCAGGTTCACTTGCAGAAAAGAGGTGCCGGATTCGTCGGCGGCGGC
>CAMBGQ010000058.1 GCA_945866215.1 Opitutus sp. GAS368
CGGGCGTTGAAGAGGCCCGGCAGGGCCCACTTCACCCTGCCCCACTCCTTGCCCTTCCAGAGCAACGTGAAGGACGAGCCCGTCGATGATTCCTGGAAGTCAGCGATGACGGCATCATTGCCAGCGCCCGTGCCCACGCGGACGACCGGGGCCCACGTGACGTTCTTCACCAGACTGAGAACATTGGCGTCGTCGCCATTCGCGACGATTACGCCATTGCGCGGGACGATGCGAATGACATGCGCAAACGTGCGCAGCACGTCGTCGAGATCGCGGAAGATATCGGCGTGGTCGAACTCGCAGTTATTGATCGCAAGCACGTGCGGCAGGTACTGGATGAACTTGCTCCGCTTGTCGAAGAAGGCCGTGTCGTATTCATCGCCCTCAATGACGAAGGGGCCGCCCTGCTTGCCGGGGTACGAAGAATCTGGAAGATCGCGCGGGACGCCACCGACGAGCCAGCCCGGCTCAGTTCCGTTGGCCTTGAGCAAGACCGCAGCCATGCAAGTCGTCGTGGTCTTGCCATGTGTGCCGGCCACGACGACATTGCGACGATCATTCAAGAGGCGGGTGCGCAGGAGTTCCGGAAGGGAGACGTAGGCTTGGGTACGGTTTTCAAGGAGCCACTCCACCTCGGGATGGCCGCGGGAGGCGACGTTGCCGACGACGACTAGATCCGGCTTCAGCTGGGCGAGGCGTTCGGCGGACCATCCTTCCAGGATATCGACGCCCGCGCCACGAAGGTGGTCGGACATTGGCGGGTAGATTCCCGTGTCGGACCCCATGACCTCATGACCCAAGGCGCGCATCAGCAAGGCGGCGTTACCCATCGCCGTACCGCAGATGCCCATGAAATAAATGCGCATGGGGCAGATAAAAGCCCTCGGGAGGCCAAGGGCGAGAAACTTAGGCGGGGCGAGCCGCCTAAACAGGAGGACCCCGGTCACCTTTCGGCGGCCGGGGTCCTGTACCTGACTTTGACTGTGCTAGCTTAGCTTTCGTTGTCTGTGACCTAACTGACTGTCCGTTACCTTCGTTGTCTGACTGGCTTTCCGTCTGTTTTCACCGACTTCCGGCCATACCGACTTCGACTTTCACCGACTGGGCCGTCCTCACTGACAACCGGCCGGCACCGCACCGTCCTTACGCCGCGCGTCCCAGGTCGCCTAGGTCTGTCGGATGCGGATGATTCCTTTTTTCCTTATCTAGGCGATGGCGGCGGCGAAGCTGGCGGTCGACTTTATCGACCAAAATATCGATGGATTTGTAGAGGTCGTCCGACTCTTCCCGGACGACGATGTCCGGCCCCGGCAGTTCGAGCCGGATCTGGGCCCCGAATTCGCGACTATGGTCGCTGCAGCGGGTGTAGACGAGTTCGACGAGCACGCGGATGATCCGCGGGTTGTGGCGCAGCAGTCTTTCGACCTTGGCGCACACCGTTTCCTTCAGGGCGGCGGTAAGGTCCATATGGACCCCCGTCACGACGATCGGAGCACTTGTCATGTGTGTTGTGTTTTTTGGGGTGACGTGAGACTCTGCGCCCATGTCAAAGAACAAGACCGTCGATGAATTCTTCAGGAGTTTTTCCGTGGTCATCATATCAGGGGCTTCTTCCGGGATCGGACGCGCGATACTCTTGCGTATCAGTCATTCTGAGACCAAAGCCGTGGTGTTCAACCTTTCTAGGACGATACCTGAGGGCGTCCCGAATTCCCTGAACTTCACTCACCTTACCTGCGACCTCTCGCAACCCGCTGACATCGTGTCGGTTGTCTCCGAATTACGGAAACTAATGCCCCGAGAAGGTAGGATGCTACTGATTAATAACAGCGGCTTCGGTGCCTACGGGGAGTTTCCGGCGCCTGGCGTCGACCACACCTTGAAGATGATCGACGTTAATGTGCGCGCGCCAGTCGAACTCACGGGACGACTTTGGGACGAATTGAAAGCGCGCGGCGGCATGGTCGCCACCGTCGCATCGCTCGCCGGCTTCCAGCCCACGCCGTTGATGACGACGTATGCCGCGACAAAATCGTTCATGCTCGACTGGAGTGTCGCGCTCGATGCCGAAGCGAAGCGACACGGCATCCGCTGCGTGGCGATCTGCCCCGGCCCGGTCTCGACGAATTTCTCCAAAGCCGCCGGCTTCGCGAGTTCGACTGGCCTCGGTGGCCAGACCTCGGACGAGTGCGCGGATGAAGCCGTGTGCGGCATGGCGGCACAACGCCCCGTGGTCGTCACCGGCTGGAAGCACAAGATCCTGGCCGTCTTCTCGGCACGTCTGCCCAAGCCTTGGGCGGCCGCGATTGGCCTACGTATGATCCAACGCCTGCGGCTGGATCGGTTCGTCAAGAAGGCCTGAGCCTACTTCGCGCCGTCGAGCAGCTCGCGGGCGTGCGAAAGCGCGACCTTGCTGGCGCGATCACCGAGCATACGGGCGAGCTCAGACTCGCGGTCCTTGCGCTTACCGTGGACCGGGGAGATCTCGACCGTCGTCGACTTATCATCCTGCGTCTTCGTCACGACGAGATGGGCATGACCGAGCGCGGCGACCTGCGGGAGGTGAGTCACGCAGAAGACCTGATGGCCCTTGCCCAGCGCGGCGAGCTCACGGCCGACTTGGGCGCCAATCTCGCCGCCGACATTAGCGTCGACCTCGTCGAAGACCAGCACCGGGGTGCGGTCGACGGCGGCGAGAACCGTCTTCAGGGCGAGCATCACGCGGGCGGCCTCGCCGCCAGAGGCGATCTGGTCGAGCGGCAGGAGATCCTGGCCAACGTTGGGACAGAAAAGGAAACGGACCGCGTCGGTGCCATAAGGGCCGAGTTCGGCGACCCCGACCTCGATGCGCAGGTCGGCCTTCTTGAAGCCGAGCGAGCCGAGCATCTTACGGGCGGCGGCGGCGAGCTTCTCGGCGGCCTTCGTGCGGGCGGCGCGCAGGACTTCAGCTTGCTTGCGGAGATCCTTCTCCACCTTGGCCGCCTCGGCCTTGAGCTTCGTCACGCGTGCTTCCACGTCGCCCTGCGAGGCTAAGCGACGACGGAGCGCCTCGCGCTTCTCGCGGACGGCTTCGGCACCGGGTCCATACTTGCGGCGGAATTCCAGCCAGAGATTCATCTTCCCTTCGAGTTCGGCGGCGGACTCGTCGTCGGAGGAGAGCCCGCGGCCCAGCCGAGCGAAGTCGGCGCGAATGTCTTCCGCTTCAGCGGCGAGTGAATTCAAACGGTCGCGCAGCGCTTCGGCATCGGCGTCGATGCGGGCGATGTCATCGCCGGCCTTGAGAAGCTTCGGGAACACCTCACCGAGGCCATCGGAACCGAGGCCGGACTCCAGCTGGCCGAGCAAAGCCGCGAGTTCCTGGGCGCGGGATGACCGGGTGTGGTCGCGTTCGAGCTTGGTGATAGCCTCTTCGGAAAGATCGAGTGAATCCAACTTCTCGAGCTGCGATCGCAGGAAGGCTGCTTCGTCCTCGGAGAGACGTTCGGCCGTGGCGGCCTCCGCGGCCTCACGGATCAGGTCATTACGCAGACGCCAGCCCGTGCGGTAGGTCGCGAGAGCGGAGGCCAGGCCGGCATGCAGGTCGAGCATCTCCAGTTGGGTCTCGGCGCGCATCAGCTTCTGCGGCTCGCCGGGACCGTGGAAATCGATCCAAAGTTCGCCGAGCTGCTGGAGTTGCGTCAGCGTCGCCGCGCCCCCGTTGACGGAGATACGGCCGGCCTTGGTCGCATGGACCGAGCGTTTCAGGATGAGCAGGCCGTCGTCGCAGGCCGGCAGGTCGAGGGATTTCAGGACTTCGTCGAAACGCTTGTCGCCGTCAGTCTCGAGCTCGGCTTCGACCGAGCATTCCTCGGCGCCCTTGCGGACGATCGTCTTCGCCGCGCGGTTGCCGGCGAGCAGCGACAGCGCACCGAGCAGGACGGACTTGCCCGCACCGGTCTCACCGGTGACCACCGTGAAGCCCGAACCCAATTCGAGCTCGGTGCGATCCATCAGGGCGAGGTCGCGGATTTGAAGGCGGCGGATCATGCGGAGGGACGGCTGCCGAACAAAGCGGTGCCGACGCGGACGCAAGTAGAACCTGCGGCGACGGCGGATTCAAGGTCTCCGCTCATCCCCATCGATAATTCCGGAAGCGCCACGCCGAAACGGGCGGACAAGGCATCGCGGCAGAGGCGCAGTTCGGCGAAAGTACGGTCGGCGACCGCGGGGTCGTCGGAGAACGGCGCGACCGCCATCAGACCCTTCACGATGAGCGCGGGCTGGGCCAAGGCCGCTTCGAGAAGACGGGGAGCATCCGGCAGGTCACAGCCGAACTTCGCCGGATCGTCGCCGGAATTGACCTGGAGCAGAACCTCGCGGCGCAGGCCCAGTTCGGCGGCCAGACGACCGAGGCGAGCGGCCAGCTCGGGCGAGTCGACGCTCTGGATGACGTCGAAAGCCTGGAGGGCCTGTTTGGCCTTGTTGGACTGCAGGTGGCCGATCAGCTCCCAGCGGAGATCGGCGGGAGCCAGGGGCCGCTTCTGGGCGGCCTCTTGAACTCGATTCTCGCCGACGGCCCGCAGGCCGAAGCCATAGGCCAGCAAAGCGGCCTCTACCGGGTGGGTCTTAGTGACGGGCAGGAGACGGACGGAGGCCGGGTCGCGACCGGCTTGGGCGCAGGCGGCTTGAAGACGAACCAGCACCCCCTCGCAAAGGGCCTTAAACTGGTCGGCGGAGACCATTTGAACCAGAGGGAGGGAGAACGCGCAGGGAGTCAACAAGAGGGGCTCCCCACCTTCACCGAGGGGGCCAATGTCGTGATAAGCATATCTACACTTGAAGCCATAACCCATTAGATTTATTAATCATCTAGCCTTCCCGTCCATGCACATCGAGAACCTCAAGATTTTCCGCGACCTAGTGGACAACGAAAGTTTCTCCAAGGCCGCCAAGCTCAACGCCATCACCCAATCGGCCGTCAGCCAGCAGTTACGCTCGATGGAAAAACATTTCAACGTCCTGATTGTCGACCGCAGCCAGAAGCAGTTCCGGCTGACGCGCGAAGGGCGCAGTCTCTATGAGGCCGCCAAGGACATCCTCAACCGCTACGAGCAGGTCGGCAGCGAAATGCAGGAGATGCGCAAGGTCGTGAGCGGCACCGTCCATATCTCGACGATCGTCTCGATCGGGCTGCACGAGCTACCGCCCCACGTGAAGTCATTCATGCAGGAATTTCCGCACGTCAACGTGCGGGTCGAATACCGCCGCTCGAACCTCGTCTACGATGACGTCATCTCCAACGCGGTGGACTTCGGCCTCGTGGCCTTCCCGCAGAAGACCCGCCAAGTCGAGATCATCCCCTTAATGGAGGACCAGCTGGTCGCCATCTGCTCGCCCAAGCACAAGCTCGCGGGCAAAAAAGAGATCGACCTCGCCGACCTGCAGGGCGGCAAGTTCATCGGCTTCGACCAAGACATCCCGACGCGCAAGGCCCTCGACCAGTTCTTCCGCGAGCAGCGCATCGAACTCGAGCCTTCCATGGAGTTCGACAACATCGAGACGCTCAAGCGCGCCGTGGAAGTCGACGCCGGGGTGGCGCTCGTCCCCGAAGGCACCATCCGCCAAGAGGTCGAGCAAGGCACGCTCGTCATGCTTCGCCTGCGCGACCGGCGCGTGGCGCGCCCGCTGGCCATCTTGCACCGCAAGGGTCGCGTGCTCACGCCGGCCATGAAGCGCTTCATGGCGCACCTTATGAACCGTACGGGCGGCAAGGCTGCGGATTAATCAGACGCGCCGGCGAGCGGACATGGCCGTGACGGCGAAACCTGGGAGCGCCTGCGCGCACAGCAGGCCCAAACCGAGCCAGAGCAACGCCTGATCGGGCGGAGCGCGGAGGGCCGTCGCCGCCAGGCCCCACCAAAGGAAGGCACCGAACAGCGGCGGCCAGGCGCGCCGCAAGGCCGCGCGGGCAAGCGACCAAGAGCCGAGCAGGACGGCCGCCAAGGCCGCCGCGAGCGGGGCGGAGAGCGATCCGAGCGCGAAGTGGGCGTAGGCCACAAAGCCCAGCGCGACGACCAGACCCCCGAGGACCGCGGCATTAACGCGGAAATGCGTGGGGAGCAGATACAGTTTCACGCGGTGCGCCTGCAGATAGAAGAAGGAGGCCACCCCGGCCATCGTCAACGTGAGCGACCAGATATAGAGCGGCCCGCTGACGGGGATGGCGAATTGGTAGATGGCCCATTGCGCCAGGAAGCATTTTGCCATGATCAGGGACCACAGCGCGCCCAGCCGGTCGGTCACCAGCGATTCACGGTAGGCGCGCTCGACGGAAAGGGAAAGTTCCGTGTCTTGGGCGGGAGGCAGCGAGGTGACGGGCATGGGCTATCTCGCCCATAACTTGAGGCTTCGAATCGCGACCGCAACCGGGGGCGGCACTTCTTTTTCCCAGCCCGGCTCGTTTTTGCGGATGCGCTCGGCCAAGGTGCGCGGCTGGCAGGCCATCGCCAGCGGGTCGGCGCCCGTCGTCGGCACGAGGAAGCCGTTGTTGAGCAGATGTTGGAAGAGGCCGGCCACCGAGGGGCGCATCTGGATGTCGGCGGCGGTGACGACCGAGTCCTCCGCGATGCGGTAGCTTTCCGGGAAGCAGACTTTGCAGGCGACCGGATCCAGGACGAGCCGGCGGAGCTGGTCACCGCGCATCGGATAGACCATGACGCGCACGCCATCCTTGAAGAGCCGGCCACAGGACTCGAGGACGCCGCCCTCGAGATGCGTGTAATGCTCGGGGTTGAAGAGGTCGACGAGGTTGTTCATGCCGGCGACTAGCGTGATGCTGCCCGTGGTGTGGAGCCGGAAGTAGGCCGGCAGCCGATACCAACCGCGATGGCGGGTGACCAGCAGCGGATGCTGCGTTGCGCCGACGAGGCGGATGCGGTCGATCAGCTCCGCTTCGGGATGCGGATCGGCGCCGATGCACATCTCGAAGAGCGCGAGCACGTCTTTACCCCCGTCTGGCAGGGCGCGGAGGGCGCAGGCCAACATGTCTTCGTTGACGATCGAGACCGGGCGGAAAGTCCCCCGGGCCACGAGCACAGACTTCTTATGGAAATACTCACTCGGGACCTGCGGTTCGCCCTCGGGGCCGAAAAGCACCGCGTCGGTCAAGCCGAGGCGGACGAGCCGCAAGGCCGTGGCGCGGTTGTCAAAGGCGCCGAAAGCCGGGCCGCTGAAGTGGGCGAATTCGACCTCGACCCGGCCAGCGCCGACCTCGTCGACGAGGGCCGTTAAGAACGGGTCGACGCCTTCGCGGGCGTTTAACGCGGCGTACACAAGGTTCACGCCGACCGCGCCGAGCGCATCCTGTTGGCGACCCGCATCCTTATCCCAGAGTCGGAGGTGCAAGATGACCTCGCTGGGTTCGGCCTGCGGATGATCTTGGAAGCGGATGCCAATCCAGGAATGCCCCTGCCCCTTCCCGTCGTGCGGCGTGGTCGCGACCGTATCGGCGAAGGCGAAGAAACGGGTCGTCGCCCCTCGTTCGGACTTCAGCCGGTCGACCAAAAGCTTGTACTCGTGGTCGAGCATCTGCTCAAGCCGCTCGCGGGAGACATAGCGCTGGGGGTGGCCGTAGATCGCGTCACTGACACGCATGTCGTAAGCCGAGATACTCTTCGCCACCGTGCCCGACGCTCCGCCGGCCTTGAAGAAATGTCGGACCACTTCCTGCCCGGCACCAGTTTCGGCGAAGGCACCGTAGGCGGACCGGTCTAAGTTGATGGCTAGGGCCTTGCGGGAGGTAGCGGCGCCAGCCGAGGACGTGGACTCAGTCATGGTCGTAATCTACGGCGTGAGGCGGGCGGCATCGAGACGAAAGAGCCCGATAAAATTACCCTTTTGATTGGCAAAAGACGCCACTCGGGCATCGTCCAAGAGAACTCCCCCGCCCCTTATCACCCTGAACATGAAAGATTTCCTCAAATCAGTCTTCGCCTCCACCCTCGGTACGTTCCTCGCAATTTTCGCGGGCGGCATGTTGGCAGTCTTGCTCATCGTCGCGCTGGCCAGCTCGGCGGGCGGCAATCTCGAGACGGTGCCAGTTTCCGTCAAACCGAAGACGATGCTCGTCATCGGCGGCGGGCTGACGATCAACGACACGCCCGCCCATGGCACTCCGGGGTTCGATGCACTGCTTTTCGGGGGGAGCGGTCCGGAGCTCGATCTCCTTCGCGCACTCGAGGCGATCGACCTGGCCGCCAAGGACCAGAATATCACGGGTATTCTGCTCACGGGCCCCCTGGGCGCCGGCTTGGCCCAGATGGCGGAAATCCGTAAGGCGATCACCGCCTTCAAGCGCAGCGGCAAACCGGTGATCGCGTGGCTGGAAAACGGCGGCCAAGGCGAATATTACCTCTCCAGCGTGGCGGACAAGGTCTACGTGCATGGGGCGGGCGGGCTTCAGTTCAGCGGACTCTCCTCCTATAATCTCTATTTCGGGGAGACGTTCAAACTCCTGGGCATCGGCGTACAGGTGACCAAGGTCGGAAAATATAAGTCGGCCGTCGAACCCTACCTCAGTGATGTCATGAGCGAGACGGACCGGGAGCAATCCGAAGCCCTCTTGGGCGGAGTCTGGAAACGCATCCTGGGCGACGTCTCCCAGTCGCGTGGCCTTACGACCGCCAGCCTCGCGAAAACCGTGAGCTCAGCCGGTGTCTATGGCGCGCGGACGGCGGTGGGAAGCAAGCTCGCGGATAAGGCGATGCACCGCGATGAGCTCGTCAAGCTGGTCCGCGCCGCC
>CAMBGQ010000059.1 GCA_945866215.1 Opitutus sp. GAS368
GTTCGCGATGAAGACCTGCGGGAAGACTTCGCGGCCGTTGTTATAGAACAAGACGGCGTCGTTGAAGGCCTGGCGGGAGAAGGCGATGCGGTTCTCGGTCGAGGAGAGCTCTTCCATCAGGGTGCGCATGGTGGCGTCGGCCTTGAGCTCAGGATACTGCTCGGAGACGACCATGAGGCGGCCGAGGGCGCCGCTCAGGCCGGCTTCGGCCTGGCTGAGGTCGCGCATGGCGGCCGGGTCGTTCGGGTTGCCGGCGAAACGGACGTTGGCCTGGGTGGCCTTGGCGCGGGCTTCGACGACGGCGGTGAGCGTGCCGCTTTCGTGGGCCATGTAGCCTTTGGCGGTCTCGACGAGGTTCGGGATCAGGTCGTAGCGGCGCTTGAGCTGCACGTCGACCTGCGCGAAGGCGTTCTTACACGCGTTACGCAGCGCGACGAGGCTGTTGTAGATGCCGACACCCCAGATGGCGGCGATGATGAGGGCGCCGACGATGACGGCGAGGATGACAAGCAGGATGGAGGCAAAGGCGCTCATGTTGCCCCCTAAGTTACCCCCTCACCCCGACCCCGCAAGTCGGTAGGGGGAAGTCTTTTGATAATTTTACGCGTCAATTGGAACGCCCACCCCCGCCCCGCTGGGCTTAAGCGGCCTTTTCCAACTGGACGCAGACTTCGTCGATCAGGAAAGCGGGCGTCGAAGCGCCGGCAGTCACGCCGACGGTGCCAAAGCGAGCCAGCGCGGCGAAGTCGAGCTCGGCCGCGGTCTCGACGTGGAAACAAGGCAGGCCTTGGATCTCGACGAGCTTAGCGAGCTTGACGGTGTTCGCCGAATGGCGTCCGCCGATGACGACGATGGCCTGGCAGCCCTGCTTCTGGAGTTCGAGGATATCCGCCTGCCGGTCCTTGGTGGCGCCGCAGATAGTATCGAACACGAGCGTCGGCGCAAAGCGGGCCTTCAGGCGCGCGGCGAGCCTTTCGAACTCGTCGGTGAACATCGTCGACTGGGAGACCATGCAGACCTTTGTACCCAGCTCAGGCAACGCATCGATCTCGGCTTCGGAAGTGATGACGTGCCCCTTGCCTTCGGCGTAACCGAGCAGGCCGATGACTTCAGGGTGCTTGGGGTCGCCGAAGATGACGGTAGCGAAGCCCTTGCGCGCATGCATGCGGACCTTGCCGGCGATGATGCCAACGTCGGGGCAGGTAGCGTCGCGGAATTCCATGCCGAGCGACTTCAAGTATTCGCGACGCTCGGGCGAGATGCCGTGCGCGCGGACGACCATGACGGCTCCGGCATCGGTGGCCTGCGAGACCTGGAGCTTGGCCTCACTGCGGTAATCCCCGACCTCGCGGATACCCTCGCCGGTGAGGACTTCCATCATCTGGCGGTTATGGATCAGCGGCCCATCCGTATAGACGGGGTGGCGGCCCTTCTGCGCGTATTCACGGGCGATATCGATGGCGCGTTCAACGCCCCAACAGAAACCCGCGGACTTGGCTCGGATGACCTTCACGCCTTCAAGGTGTGGGCAAGCCCGCCCGATTCAAGCAAAGTCCCGCCTTACTTGGCCGGGACGCCCCAAACTTCGGTCTCGATATAGTCGTTCGAAGGGCCAGCGGAGTTACCTTTGGAGTAGAAGCGGACGTAGCGGCCCTTGACGGCCGGGACAGCGATGACGCGGCCTTCGTTGGACTCGTAGTAGCAGTAGTCCTTGCCCTTGCCTAGGCCGAGTTCGCCTTCGGCGTCGTTGTTATAGACGGTGGTGACGTCCTTCTTAAAGGAGGAGTCGTCGGAGATCTGGACGATGACATTGAAGTACACGCGGCGTTCGCGGTGGAAGTGCCAGAGGGCGATGGCACTGATCTCGGCGGACTTAGCGAGGTCGACCTGGACCCAGTGGGCGCCGCGCGGGAGTTCGACTTCGAAACCTTCTTCGCCACCCTTGTCGCCGTCGGTGAGATACGAGAAGTCTCCGGCCGCGGCTTCGCGAGCGCTGGAGGTGACATTACAGCCATTGGCGAGATTGACGGCGGCGGCAGGCACCTTCGGCAGCTTGCGCGGCACGGAGGAGACTGGCTCGAGGTTGTTAATCTTCATCGGGCGCGGCGTGCCGAGCGCGACGGACTTCGGCAGAACGAGCGGGAGCTCCTTCTCTTGGGCGAGGACGAAAACGGGGAGCACGAACAGGCAGAGGGCGAGGGATTTCATAGGACGCAGAATTAATACAACGGGAAAACGAGCGGGTTTCAAGACTTCGGGGCTTCCAAAGTACGGACCCGGCGGTGCTTGAGGGGGAAACGTAGGATGACGGTCGTTCCGACATCCGGGGTGCTCTGAATATCGACCGTACCGCCGTGGGCCCGCAGGATACGTAGCAAGATCAGCATGCCGATACCCCCGCCGGAGGCCTTGGTGGTGTAATAAGCGTCGAAAACGCGCGTGAGTTTATCGGTCGGGATACCCACCCCGGTGTCGCGGACGGAGAGCACGACCCAGTCGTCGTCCGAGGTCAGCCGAACATGGATATCGCCCCCTCGATCCATGGCCTCAAGCGCGTTCTTCATCACGTTGAAGAGCGCCTGCTTGATCTGGTCCCGGTCGCCGAGGATCAGGGGTAATTCGCCCGCAACGTCGAGCGAGACACGCACGCCGAGCTGTTCCATCTGCTCGCGCAGGAGACCGGTGGCCTCGGCGACGACGGTGACGAGGTCGGTGTCGGTGAGGTTCGGAGGAGTCTGGCGCACGGCTCCAAGGAAATCGCGGACGATACCGTCAAGACGGTTAATCTCGCCTTGGCAGACCTCAGCGGCCTTGCGGATCTTGATGGCGGCGGGCGAATCGCCGAGCTTGGCGGCTTCGCGCTGAAGAAGCTGAAGATGGATGCCGATTGCGTTGAGGGGATTACCGACCTCGTGGGCGACGCCGGCG
Source organism: Opitutus sp. GAS368 (assembly GCA_945866215.1). GTDB lineage: Bacteria > Verrucomicrobiota > Verrucomicrobiia > Opitutales > UBA953 > UBA953. The sequence goes on from CAMBGQ010000059.1 coordinate 2,929, forward strand.
GCGAGGGAGACGATGGAGTCGATACGCTCGCTCTCGACGCGGTCCTCGGTCTGGACGCGCTCCTTAGTGACGTCGCTGAGCACGGCCACGCGGCGGCTCCGTTCGGCGCCCTGCTGCTCGCCGACGCGGGTCAGGTGCAGGGTGAGGAGACGCGGCTCAGGGTAACGCACTTCGAGTTCGCGGGTGAGCGCCCCGACGGTCTCGGGAAGTTCCAGCGCTTGGGCGATGTCGGGTGAGAGTCGGCGTAGCTCGGCGCCGGCGACGTCGTCGGGGTTGACGCCGAGGAGGCGGACGGCGGAGACGTTGGCGTATTCGATGGCGCCGTCATGGGAGAGGACAATCACGCCCTCGCGGAGCGTATCCAACACCGTCTCCATGAGGTCGCGCTCCCGCTCAAGGCGGCGGGCGAGGATGGCAAGATTCTGCGCGTCCAAGTCGTCGATGCGGCCCAACACGCGATCCAAGGGACTGAAGCGGCGGCGAGCCATGTCAGGAAGCGCGCGCCGCAACGAGGCGAGCGATGATGTCGATGAGCTGGCGGGCCACGGTGGCCTTCGAAGCCGGTCCGAGGACTTCGCGGAAGCCGTTTCGCCCGAGGACGATAAGTTTATTATGGTCGGAACCGAAGGCTCCTTCGGAGCCGGCGACGGAATTGGCGGCGATGAGGTCGAGCCCCTTGCGCTCGAGCTTGTCGAGGGCGTTGGCCTCGACGTTCTCGGTCTCGGCAGCGAAGCCCACGAGGAACTGATCGGTGCGGCGTTCTTCGGCCAGGGCGGTGACAATATCCGGGACCGGCTCGAGTTCGACGGTCAGCCCCTCCCCATCCTTCTTCATTTTCTGCGGCGCAGTGGCCTTCGGACGCCAGTCGCTGACGGCGGCCGTCATGATCAGCACATCGCACGGCCCGAACAAGGCGTCAGCTTGGCGCTGCATCTCGGCGGCGGTGACGACCGGGTAAACCATCACGCCAGCGGGCTCAGGCAAGGAGACCGGACCGGCGACAAGATCGACCGACCAGCCGGCTTCCACCGCCGCCGTCGCCAAGGCGAAGCCCATCTTACCCGTCGACGGGTTGCTGAGGAAGCGAACCGGATCGAAGAACTCGCGCGTAGGACCGGCGGTGATGAGGCAGCGGAGGGACAAGGGAAAGAAGCGGTTGGGAGACGGCGGTTAGCGGTTGGCGGTTAGGCCGAACACTTGAGACAACTTGGCCGAGGATGGGGGCGGAAACAATAGAGAAGGGGTAGGGATAGGGGTAGGGGCAGGAAAGGCGGAGAGAACAATCATTCCCGGGTGGCGGGTGGCAGGAAATAATCCCGGCACCCGCACCTGAACCTGAATACCCGAACCTGAGACCCGACGGTCGAGACCTGAGACCTGAAAATTTATCCCCGCCACCTGCCACCCGGGGCCGCCACCCGCCACCTGAAACGACTGCCTCTCCCTATACTCGATACTCCATACTCAATACTCTCGAGTTTGCCCCCTCCCCTCTCCCTTGCATTCTCCCTCCCGCCCACCCACATTCCCGCCATGGACATCTTTCTGGCGACAGGCAACGCGCACAAGGCCGAGGAATTCGGCCGCATGTTCGCCAAGGCACGCCTCGACGTCCGCGTGCGCTCCGCGAAGGAACTCGGCGGCATGCCCTACGTGGAAGAGATCACCGGCACCTTCAACGGCAACTGCCGCCTCAAAGGCGAAGCCCTGCGGGCGATCGCACCCCGCAAGGCCTGGGTCCTCGCCGATGACAGCGGCCTTTGCTGTGACGCCCTGCAAGGCGGACCGGGCGTCGACTCGGCCATCTATGCCGGTGTCGGCGCGACCGATGCGCAGAATCGCGCGAAGCTCCTCGAAGCCATGAAGAAGGCCCCGCTCCACAAGCGCGGTGCACGTTTCGAATGCCACCTTGCGCTCCTCGGACCTAATCAGGAAGTCGGCAAGTTTGTCGGGCAGTGCTGGGGCAAGATTCTCGAAGCCGAGGTCGGCACCGAAGGCTTCGGCTATGATTCGCTCTTCGTGCCCGCCAATGAGGACCGCACCTTCGGTGAACTCAGCGCCGCCAAGAAAGACGCCATCAGCCACCGTGCCAAAGCCTTCCAGCTCATGGCCGCCTGGATGAGGGAGAATGGAATCGCCTGAGACAAAATAGTTAAATCAAAGGGAGACCGGAAACCGGATGATTGGCTGGTGAGCCATTTTCAGGTCTCGGGTCTCGGCCCTCAGGTCCCTGGTTCGGGTTATCAGGTGCGGGCGTCAGACCCGGGACCTGCACCCGAACAGCTGAACCTGATACCCGACGGCTGAGACCTGGGACCCGAGAACGTTGTGCCTTTGTATTTCCCAACCGCTAACCGCCTACCGCCAACCGCTACCACCCGTTAAAAGAACACCGCTTCCGACAACGCCTCGGGGACTCCCATCAGCGCGACGCGCTGGGTGACCGGAGCCGACTGGCGGCTACGCGTGAAGGAGATGATCGCGCGAGTGCCCTTGTCAGCGTGCTCCCAGGAGAAAATCGCGCCGTCGGCAAAGACCCATTCAGCGGCCAGGTTGTCACCGGTCGGCGGCTTGGAGGAAGTCGTGAATTCAGCGGTGAGATGTGACCGCGAGAGCCCGGCGCAATGCGTCAGGCAGCCGCGCATCCATTCGAGCAGGCCCTGTGCCTCGCCGCGGAGTCCCGGGCCATAGCCGACGGTGACCGCGCGCAGCCCGCGGACGAGCTCAGCCGGGGCGTGCGCGGCGAGATACTGTCCGAGCGCCTGGCGGACCGGGAGGCAACGCGCGACGGCGAGGTCGCGGACGGACTTTGGCTTCGGGAACGCGAGCTTGAAGAATTCGTCGCCCACGAGCGAACGGTCCGCGACGACGCGACGGCAGCGGGAAGTCCAGGCGAGCCAGGGTTTGAATTCATCAACGGTCACGCCGTGCGCCCACAGGTTGACCGGCAGGTCGCCTTCGAGCCAAGTGGAGACGAGCGATTCGAGTTCGGTCGTGGGTGCGCCGTGCGCGAGCATGAGCGCCTCGCAGCAGCGCTTGCCGCGGCGAGAGGGGTCGAAGAAGCAGAGGACGTTGACCTTGGCCTCGAGTGCGGCGGCGGCCTCAGCGGCCGGACGGGCAGCGAGGATCACGAGGCGACAAGGATAGCGCTGGGCGAAGCGCAGCGCTTCGTCGAAGCGGGCCTGCGCATCCTCGGGCGTGACAGCCGCACCGAACATCAGGACGAGGTTCATCTGCGAAGCGCGTGATGCTTCCTCGCCTTCGTCTGCCCACGCCTTGTCGAGCGACGGCAGCACGGCCGAGATCTTGACCGGAAAGCCCGGGAGCGAGTCGATCAACGGGTGGGGCATGATCAGCGGCCAGCGTTGCGCCAGGCGTGGCCGTGGGCGGCTAAGAGGGCGTCGCCCCCTGCGGGACCCCAGGATCCGGCGGCGTAGGTTTCCATGCCGGCCTGTCCTTGCTCCTGCCAGCTCTGGAGCAGCGGCGTGAACAGGCGCCAAGAGGCCTCGGTCTCGTCACCCCGGATGAAGAGCGTGCGATCGCCGACGATGCCATCGAGAATCAGGCGCTCGTACGCTTCGGGCGTGTTGGAACCGTAGGTGGTGGCGTAGCGGAAGCTGAGGCGGACCGGCTGCGTGCGCGGCTCGAGGCCGGGCACCTTGGAGTTGAGGACGAGCGTCGTGCCTTCGTCGGGCTGGATCTGGATGACGAGGCGGTTCGGGGCGAGGTCGTAACGGGTATCGCCGGCGAAGAGTCCCGATTCCGGCTGCTTGAACTGGATGGCAATCTCGGAGACGCGGCGGGCGAGGCGCTTGCCGGAGCGCATGTAGAACGGGACGCCGGACCAGCGGCTATTCTCAATCGAGAAACGCAGCGCACAGAAGGTCTCGGTGGCGGAATCCTGCGGGATGTCCTTCTCCGTCAAGTAACCCGGCACCTTCTCGCCGCCGGAAAGGCCTTCGGCGTACTGGGCGCGGACGGCGTCGGCGTTGGCGCCAAGGCGCAACGGCTGGACGGCTTCGAGCAGTTTCACCTTCTCGTCGCGGATGTGCTCGGCGGAAAGGGAACGGGGCTGCTCCATCGCAACGAGCGCGAGGAGCTGCATAGTATGGTTCTGCAGCATGTCGCGCGTGGCGCCGCTGCCGTCATAATAACCGCCGCGGGTACCGACACCAAGCTCTTCGGCGACGGTGATCTGGACGTGGTCGACGTGGCGACGATTCCAGAGTGGCTCAAGGATCGGGTTGGCGAAACGCAGGACGAGGAGATCTTGGACGGTCTCCTTGCCGAGATAATGATCGATGCGGAAGATCTGCGACTCGCGGAAGTTACGGGCGGCGGCGGCATTGAGACGCACCGCCGAGGCGAGGTCCTTGCCGAACGGCTTCTCGATGATGACCTTGCTCTCGAGATCGGTGCCCACGCCGCGGGCGGCGAGGCCAGACCGGCCGAGGTTCTCCAAGATTGGCTCGAAGACTGTCGGTGGGGTCGAGACGTAGAAGACGAGCTGGAGGGAGCGGCCGGCGCGCTGCTCGGCGGCGGCAATCTGTTCCTTCAGGGCGGCGTAAGCTTTCGGATCGTCGTAGCCGCCGGCTTGGTAGGTGGCGTTGTCCTCGACCCGCTTCCAGATATCGGGACGGAACTCGCGGCGGGAGAACTTCTTGATGTCGGCGGCGGCCTGCGTGCGGAATTCAGAGTCTGGGATGGGCTTGCGGCCGAAGCCGATCAGGTGGAAGTCGGCGGGCAGAAGGCTGTCGACGGCCAGGTTATAAAGCGCCGGGAGGAGCTTGCGGGCGGCCAAGTCGCCGGAGGCGCCAAAGATGACCACGCAAGTGGGTTGGGCGCCCCGGTGTTTGCTGAGGCCGGAGAGGAAAGGATGACGGTCGGTGTCGGACATCGGAGTCTAAGCGCGGCGCCGTCCGAGGAGGACTTCGCCACGGTGTTGAAGGAGGCGGACGGTGCCTTTCTTGCAAACCAGAACTTCCACGACGTCGAAACGCGTATGACACTTGCCCCCGATTTGCCGAATCCAACCGACCGCCGCCCGCCGCAAAGCCCGCTTTTTCCGCCGATTCACCGCCCAATACCCTTCCCCGCCGATTTCCGCCATCCGTGTCTTAACTTCGACGAAGACGAGCACCTCGCCTTCGAGCACGACGAGGTCGAGCTCGTCGCGCCCGTGCCGCCAGTTGGTCGCGAGACAGCGACCACCCTGCCGGCGATAATGCGCCTCGGCCTGGCGCTCGCCCCAGGAGCCCAAATCCGTCGGCAACGGTCGACCGCACCACCATGCCTGTACCGCCCGCCAGAGTTCACGGAAAAGCATAACCGAGAAGAGCATAAAAGCGGCGTTTTCACCATCCCAAGGACGAGGGGTTCTTGACCCAGGGAACCTTGGGGGGCTTTACTCTGTCTTTAACCCACACCCATGCGTTTCCTCACCCTCCTCGCCCTCGCTGCCGCCGCCTGCGTCAGCGCCGATCCGATCCCCGAGTCCTTCCGCCAGAACGGTTGGTTCGTCGGCTCCCAAGCCTACACCTTTAAGGAGTTCTCCTTCTTCGAAGCCATCGCCAAGACCAAGGAAGCCGGCGGCAACGTCATCGAACTCTTCCCCGGACAGTCCGTGAAGCCGGGCTCGAAGGAAAAGACCCACCACTCGATGTCCGCTGAGACCATGGCCGAGATCAAAGCCGAGCTCGCCCGCCAGGGAGTGCACGCCGTCAACTATGGTGTCGTCGGCGCCAAGACCAAGGAAGAGGTCTACGCCATCATGGCCTTCGCCAAGAAGATGGG
>CAMBGQ010000060.1 GCA_945866215.1 Opitutus sp. GAS368
CTATTCGACCTACTTCAACTATCAGCAGCTGCGTGCCGCCTCCAAGTGCGTGCACGTCCTCAACACCAAGGGTACGGGAACCAATCCCTATCGCCACGCCTCCCACACGGCCATGTTGGCCATCCTTAAATGACCGGTCCCCGCCCGGCTGTTTTCCTGGATCGCGACGGGACTTTGAATGTCGCTGAACTGCGCGCCGGTCTTCCGCATCCACCTGCGACCGTCGCCGAGTTCGCACTCTTACCCGGGGTCGCGGAAGGGTGCCGCCGCCTGCGAGCGGCCGGCTATGTTCTCGTCGTCGTGACGAATCAGCCCGATGTCGGCCGGGGTGAGCAGACGATTGCGAATGTCGAGGCCATGCACCGCCGTCTGCGGGACTTGCTGCCGATTGAACACATCGAGGTCTGCTACGACTCCGGGCGAGGCGAGGATTCGGAATTCCGCAAGCCCCGGCCAGGCATGATCCTGAAGGCCGCCCGTGAGCTCAACCTGGATCTCTCACGCTCTTGGATGATCGGCGACCGGTGGCGCGATGTCGATTGTGGTGTCAACGCCGCCGTGCGCACGGTCTTCATCGATTTTCACTATGCAGAGCAACTGCGCGCCCAGCCGACCCTACGCGTATCCGACTTCCCCGCGGCCGTCGTCGCCATTCTTTCCACCTAAAATAACTCCCCCCTATGACCCTCACCTCTCTCACCGTGAAACTATTCGCCGACGGCGCCGACCTGGCCGGCATCGCCGAATATTACCAAAAGCCCTACATCGCCGGACTGACCACCAATCCCACCCTCATGAGGAAAGCGGGCATCGATGATTACGAGCGTTTCTCCCGCCAGGCCCTGGAAATCGTCCGCACCAAGCCGATTTCCCTGGAGGTTTTTTCGGATGATTTTCCGGAAATGCGCCGACAGGCCCTGAAAATCCATGGCTGGGCGCCCAACGTTTACGTGAAGATTCCGGTCACGAACACCCGGGGCGAGTCATCCGCCGAACTTGTCGCTGAACTAAGTCGAACCGGCGTAAAAGTGAACGTGACGGCGGTGCTGACCTTGGACCAAGTCCGCATCATGGCAGGGGCATTATCCCGGGACGTCCCTTCGGTCGTCTCGGTCTTCGCCGGACGTGCCGCCGACGCCGGGGTCGACCCGGAGCCATTGATGATCTCCGCTAAGCAAGAGGTCGCCCATCTTCCCGGGTGCGAGCTGCTGTGGGCCAGCGTCCGCGAAGTCTTCAATATCTATCAGGCCGAAAGATGCGGCGCGCATATCGTGACCGTGACGCACGACATCCTGGCCAAGGCTGCCAAGCAGGGGGGGCGTCCGCTGGAGTCCGTCTCGCTTGATACCGTCAAGATGTTCCGGGATGACGCCGTCAAAGCCGGCTACACGCTTTAAAATACTCCGCGACACCATGCGAAACTTACTACTCCGAATCCTCGGCTCGCTTGCCCCGTTGATTCATTCGGACACCGGGACGATGGACCGCTGGCTGTGGGTGCGTCGGCGGCTACCCATCACGAGAAACGGCGAGCAGTTGCTTGATGTAGGCTGTGGAACGGGCGCTTTTTCAATCAACGCCGATAAGCGCGGATATACGTGCCTGGGGTTGACCTGGGATGAGCCGGCCACGGCGGTCGCGACGGAGCGCGCCCGGATCTGCAAGGCTGACAAGACCTCCTTTAGGGTCGTCGATGTCCGTCAGCTCGACCAGCAGACCGACCTCATTGGGGGCTTCGACGTCGTCCTATGCTGCGAAAATATCGAACACATCCTGGATGACCGCAAGCTCATGGCCGACATGTTTGCCGTACTCAAGCCCGGCGGCCGACTGGTGCTGACGACTCCTTGGCACGACTACGACCCGATCACCTTGCCAGACGCCGGACCGTTCCTCCAAGAAGAGACGGGTTGGCACGTCCGCCGCGGCTACACAAAGTGTATGCTCGAAGAACTCTGCGCCAAGACGGGCTTCGCCGTCGAAGAAATCGACTATAATGTCGGCTGGCTGAGCCAAAAAACCATCTTCATCTTCCAGAAACTGAAGTTCATTTTGCCGCTCGCCTGGTTGGTCATCCTCCCTTTGCGCCCCATCGTCCACCTCTTTGACCGACCGCTGACCCGTTTCTTCGGGCGAAAATTCTTCTCCATCTGTCTGGTGGCCTACCGGCCGCGTTTTCGCTGAACGATGTCGCGTGCCTGGATTTCAGCCCAGTTGGGTATCAACGGAAAGTTCTTCGTGCCCCGGCTACTGCATCGGCAGGGCCGCCTGGGTGCCATGGTGGTGCCGCTCTGGTATCGCGAGGAGTCCTGGGCGTATCGTTTGCTGGGCCGGATCTACTGGAACGCTCCGAATTTCTTCCACCCCGAGTTGAAGGATGCTCCCGTCAAGACGATGCTTGGTACTAAGCTGCGCTTCGAACTAATGCATTTACGCCAACGCCGCGCGCTCCCGACGTGGGATTTCATCGCCCGGATCAACGATGCCTATCAGCGCGGACTTCTGGCGGCGCTGCGCTCCCGGGACTTGGCGGCGCTGCGCGCCGGACCTCCGGGAATCTTCATCTCCTGGAGCGATATCTCGCTCGAGGCCATTCGCTTCTTTCACGGCATCGGCTGGAAGACGGTGACGATGCAACTCAACTGCGGCCAGTTGGAGGAAGATCTCATCGCTGGCGAGTGCGCCCGTTATCCCGCGATGACGGAGAAGTCCTACCGTGCCCCGGCAGGATTTCACGCGCGGACGCTTCTAGAATATCACGAGACCGACCACGTCATCTCGAATTCCGCATGGGGAAGGGAACACCTCGTTGCCAACGGCATCCCTGCCGGGAAAATTTCCATGATTCCCTTTGCGCATGAGGGCGAAGGTGAGCACGGGTTCGTGCGGGAATATCCGACTACTTTCGATGCCGCCCGCCCGCTCAGGGTGCTGCATGTCGGGCAGATGAGCCTGCGCAAGGGGATCGGCCGCTTCTTCGAAGCCATCCAAGCCATGCGCGACCTGCCGGTAGAGTTCACCTTCGGTGGCTCGATCGGGGTGCCGATTCCTCCAGAAGTCGCCGCCAATCCACGCGTCAAGATTCTTGGCGTCGTCCCGCGGAAGCAGGTAGAAGCGCTTTACCGCGAAGCCGACGTCTTCCTCTTCCCCACCTTGTCCGATGCGTTCGGGCTCACGCAGTTGGAGTGCATGGCCTGGCGCCTGCCGCTCATCGCTTCACGTCATTGCGGTGACGTGGTGCGGCCGGGTATCAACGGCCTTCGGCTTGGCGAGGTCTCGGCCGCTTCAATCAACGAAGCCGTGCGCTTCTGCCTGAATCACCCGGCCGAGCTGTCCCGCTGGTCGACCGGATGTCAAATCCCCCCAGATTGTACGATGGCGGCATTTGGCCAAGCTCTGCTCGAGATCGAAGAGCGGCTCTTTCCTGCCCATGCGTCGTGACTATTCGGAGTTATCTCCTGAAGTTCGCTTATAAGATGTCATCGCGTCCGCGGATATTCCTTCATGCGACGACTTGTGTAGTCGGGGGGTGGCATGCAAGTGGCGGTAGGGCCCCTTCATCACGTCTATCCGCAGCTCGACGAAATCGCGCGGGAAGTCGTCGCCGCGGCTTGCTTGATCCTGTCGCCATCCGGCGGTTAATCGCGGAAAATGCGCGCGGCCAAAGCGACGCATGTTATAAAATTCTGGCTTTGGCCTGCGCGGAAATCTGGAGCCGTCAGTTCGCCGACGCCCCTAAGCCCTGAGTCGCTCCGTCATGCTCCCCTCAGCTGCCTTTTCTTGGCACGGGCTTCCGCAATATGCGGCCCGTCAGCTTGCCGCCGCGAGTGCGGAGCTGGGGCAGGACTGCCCCGTAGTCGGTTCGCGTGCGCAAGTCCCGATCCAAGGAGTCGAGGCGGCCTTGGGCCGACCGGTCCATTGGGTGGAGGCCTCACATCCGGCGACTTGGCGTAAACTCGGCCTAGATGTGCCGCGGGTTTTCTTCCAATCCGGCTGGGCCTATCCGGCCTTCAATGCCTTGGGAGACGAAGTGCGGGCCGCGGGTGGCAAAGTCTGTCTGCTGATGGATAATAATTGGAGAGGCGACCTCCGCCAGATGGCCGGGGCTCCTTGGTTCCGAGCATTCCAGAGGCGCAAGTTCTCGGCCGTACTGGTCCCTGGGAAATCCGGCAGGCGTTTGGCTCGCTGGTATGGGATGCCGGATGGAAAAATATTCGAGGGGATGTACGGAGCTGACCCGCAGCTCTTCTTCAACGGCCCTCCGTTGGCGAATCGGCCGAAGCGCATCATTTTCGTGGGTCAATATATCGAACGCAAAGGGTGCGTACCGCTCGCCCAGGCCTTCGCTGCCGTCGCCGACCGCCTCCCGGGTTGGGAGCTCTGCATGTATGGCAGCGGGCCGCTACAAAGCGCGATTCCCGCGCACCCGGCTATTAAGGTAATGGGCTTCGTGCAACCCGAGCAGCTCGGCGCCCTCTACCGTGATGCGCGAATCTTCGCCCTGCCGAGCAACTCCGAGGCCTGGGGTTTGGTCGTGCATGAAGCCGCGCTCTCGGGTTGCCAGCTGCTACTCTCTGATGCCATTGGCTCCGCGCCCGACCTCGCAACGCATTTGAATGCTGAACTATTCAAAACAAATGACTTCAGCAGCTTAGTCGCTGCGCTTCTTAAATTAGCGAAAGTGAATGACCTAGGGTTGGTCCGGGCGCAAGCGGCTAGCATTGCCGTAGCCCAATCGCACGGACCGCAGCGCTTTGCCACAGCTGTTCATAATATCGTCGGCCGCATTTCCTAATTTTCATGGATAACATATATATTAATCAGGAATACCTTTTTAAAAACCCAACCTGGCATGACGAAGATTCGCCGTGGAAGGCGAGCCAGATCATGGAGTTTTTAGGACGAAATAAAATCAATTTTAAGAAGGTCGCTGAAATCGGATGTGGAGCGGGCGGCGTCGTTAAAGCGCTCGCGAATCAGCTGGGTGAAGGACGTCAATTTACGGGCTTTGATATTTCGCCAGAGGCGATCGGATTGGCGGAAAAGCATCGCCAGCCCGGACTGAGTTTTTCCTGCGAAGACATGCTCGTAAGTTCGGAGTATTACGACCTGCTGCTCGTCATCGACGTCATTGAGCATATCCCAGATTACATAGGTTTCACCGCGAAATGCCAAACTAAGGCGCGCTATAAGATCTACCATATCCCATTGGATATCCATGTGTCATCCGTCTTGCGGGCGCGTTTTGTCGTTGGTCGTCGGACAGTCGGCCACCTACATTATTTCTCGGCAGAATCGGCCTTGGACACGCTCACCGACACCGGGCACAAGGTCATCGACTATATGTATACGGACGGAGGTGTCGCCTTAGCCAAGTTACACCCAAGTTTCCGGCGGACGCTAGCAAACCTGCCCCGTAAACTCGTCGGATTCTTCTCCAAGAAGTTATCCGCACGTTGGTTCGGTGGGTATAGCCTGCTCGTATTGGCTGAATAAAATTTATGCGTTATCTGATCACTGGCGCCGCAGGTTTTCTCGGCACCCATCTGGCTTCTCGACTTCTGGCCGATGGACACGAGGTCATCGGCCTCGATAATTTTCATTCGGGGGCCGAGGCGAATATTTCCCGCCTAAGGCTGGATTCGAAGTTTCAGTTCGTCCAGCACGACGTGGTGATCCCGTACGATATCCCCTGCGAGGTAGTCTGCAATCTGGCTTGTCCGGCTTCGCCGCCGTATTACCAACGCGACCCGATTTACACGGCAAAAATCGCTTTCCTCGGCACGCTCCATGCCCTCGAAAATGCGGAACGGTATCGGGCGAAAGTTCTGCAGGCCTCGACTTCGGAAATCTATGGCGATCCGCTCGTGCATCCGCAGCCCGAGGATTATCTCGGCAACGTCAACCCCATCGGGGTGCGTTCTTGCTATGATGAAGGTAAACGGATCGGGGAGACGCTCTGCGCGGATTTTACCCGACTCGGCCGAGTCGATGCCCGCTTGGTGCGTATTTTCAATACCTACGGACCCTATATGCGAGCCGACGACGGCCGAGTGGTGACCAATTTCATCGCTCAAGTGCTGCGCGGCCAGGCGCTCACCCTCTATGGCGCCGGCAAGCAGACGCGCTCATTTTGCTATGCAGACGATTTGATCGAGGGCTTTATCCGCATGTTGGCCCACCCGACCAATCCTGGGCCGATCAACTTAGGGAACCCGCATGAGTTCACGATGCTGCAACTCGCCGAAGAGGTGCAGCGGATTGCGGGGACCGCCTTGCCGTTGAAATTTGAACCGCTGCCTGAGGATGATCCCCGGCAACGCCAGCCTGATATCTCCAAGGCTCGGCGTCTGCTCGGCTGGGAGCCGCAGGTGCCCTTGGCGGCTGGGCTAGTGAAGACCATCGAATATTTTAAAGCCTTACCCCGCGCCTAATGAAACCGTTGGTCAATAAAATCGTCTGCATTGGGGCCGGCTATGTCGGCGGTCCGACCATGGCGGTGATCGCCGATCGCTGTCCGGATATCGACGTGACGGTGCTCGATCTCAATGAGGCGCGCATCGCCGCCTGGAATTCGGAAGAACTACCCATCTATGAGCCTGGGCTAGCCGCAGTGGTGAGTCGGGCGCGTGGCCGGAACCTGCGTTTTGTCGGGCAGCCGGAGGGCGCCGCCCACGTCGCGGCGGCCGACGCGGTCTTCATCTCGGTCAATACGCCGACGAAGACGGAAGGGGAGGGCGCCGGCAAGGCGTCGGACCTCCGCTATGTCGAGTCCTGTGCGCATTTCATCGCTGCGCACGCCACCGGTCATACGATTGTCATCGAGAAGTCGACGATGCCCGTCCGCGCCGCCAATCGCATCAAATCGATCCTGGCTTCTGCCCGTCCGGGTGTGACGTTCGATATCCTTTCCAATCCGGAATTCCTAGCCGAGGGCACGGCCATCCGCGATCTCGAGCAGCCGGACCGCGTGCTGATCGGCGGTGAACGTCCCGAAGCTATCCAGGCGTTGGCCGCGGTCTATACCCGCTGGGTGCCCGCAGCGCGGGTACTGAGCACGGGTCTCTGGTCGGCTGAGCTCTCCAAGCTTGTCGCTAACGCCTTCCTCGCCCAGCGGGTTTCCTCTATCAATTCGATCTCGGCCCTCTGCGAGGTCACCGGCGCGGATGTCGAGGAGGTCGCGGAGGTGGTGGGCACGGATTCGCGCATTGGCCCGAAATTCCTGCGCGCTTCGGTCGGCTTCGGTGGTTCTTGTTTCCAGAAGGACCTGCTCTCGCTCATCTACATCAGCGAGAGCTACGGCCTGACCGAAGTGGCGGCCTATTGGCAGCAAGTCGTCGATCTCAATCAATGGCAGAAGCGTCGCTTTGCTGACCTAATCGCCGCTCCGATTGCGGACGATGCGGGGAGTCTCCGTGGTCGACGAATCGCTATCCTCGGCTTCGCCTTCAAGAAGGACACCAACGACGTGCGCGAGACGCCTGCGATTGACGTGTGCCGCCGGCTGCTTGCCCGCGGTGCCAGCCTGATCGTCCATGATTATAAAGTCACCGCGGAAGCCGTCTCAGCTGAGCTCGGAGCACGCGGCGTCGAATTTGCGCTCTCACCCGAGGAGGCGTTGAAGGATGTCGCCGCGGTCGCGGTACTCACCGAATGGCCGGCCTATGCCACGCTTGACTGGGGGCGATTATCCGCTCGGCTTAAGCCGCGGACCGTTGTTTTTGACGGCCGCAATATTCTGGATGCGGCCGCCGTTCGGCGGGCGGGCTTGTTCCTGCGATGCATTGGGAAAGGTGCACCGCATGACCGCTGACCCCCCATTGGTGGCTGTAATGAAACCCTCCTTGAATCATGAACGGTTCGTGACGGCCGACGTTGAGAGTATTTTCGCTCAGGGCTACGGTAATCTTCTGTTCCAAGAGGCGTAATCCGTACTGATGGACATCAAAATCAAGCCGCGCAGATTGCGCGGCTTTTTTGTGCCTGTTTTATGAGGGTGGGATAGCACCACGTGCTGTCCTATTTCGTTTTAGGCCGCCGAACGGTGGCCGAGGGGTAGGGGCACGACAACGTCGTGCCCTCTTCCTGAGGAGTGCGCGATGAATCGCCCCCCACCCATGGTTCGCCCTGCGGCGAACGGATGCAGCTAGGACAGCACGTGGTGCTGTCCCTACCTGATGTAGCTAAAGGTAGGGCTGACCATCCTTGGCCTGCCGCGGGAACCTGGAGCCGGCCGCCGAAGGCCGAACGGCTGACACCCGAAAGGCCGATGCCCCGGTGGCTGTCACCCGTCACCCGATATGTGTCTCTCACGCTTGCACCTTTGCACTTAGGACAGCACGTGGTGCTGTCCCTACCCCAAGGCACTAGAATGCGCCCTCTGCCTCTAAATTTCCCCTATACTCAATACTCCATACTCGATACTCTGGGTTCGCCGCTACCTCGGCGAACCCCATGCCCCGCCTCCTGGCACGCACCTGCTTCATCCTCCTCTCGGTCGTCGTGCGCGCGGGCGGATTGTTCGATGCCGGCGTCTGGGCGCCGATCGTCCTGCCGGTCGAACCCGAGGTCGATGAATGGCACGCCGCCCGCACGCTGGCCGATTGGTGCGAACGCGTCTCGGGAGTGCGTCCGGCGATCCAGCACGAGGCCAAAGGCGTCCGCGGCCCCGAGCTCGCCATCT
>CAMBGQ010000061.1 GCA_945866215.1 Opitutus sp. GAS368
AGTGGTCATGGAAGGGAGGCCCTCACTGGTAGGGTCATTGATACGGGACGCAAGCCACCCTCATGTCTGAAGGTGTCTAGGCGCAGGGGTTTCCTGCCCAATAAAAAACCCCGCTGCTGCGGGGCTTCGGGAGGCTTATTTACCTTCGAGTTTCTTAAGGTACTTCGCTGGGTTCTTCTCGAACTTCGCGATGCAAGGCTTGCAGCAGACCTTGATGGTTTGGCCTTGGTGGACGAAGGAGGCCTGTTCGCCCATCGAATCAAGGTCGCTGTCGGAGACGATGCAGGTCTTCAACGGGTAGGCCTTCGGCGCAACGGCCTTGCCGGTGTCGGCCGGCTTGGTTTCCGAGGGTTTGTCGGCACCAGATACGGTGAGGCAACAGGACAGGAGGGCGAGGGTGAGGAACGATTTCATCTTTTTGGTGGTTGGATTAAAAGCGGGTGAGCAGACCGATGCCTGCTCCGAAGTCTGAACTGTATCCCGCCGTGAGCGAGAATTGCTTCGTAAGGAGGTAGCGGAGGTCGACGGAGGTGGTGACGCCGGTCTGGCGACCGTTGCGATAGCTAAGGTCGAGGGCGAGGCGATCGGTCAGCTGGAGGCTCTTCATCAGCATGGCGCGGGTCTCGCCGCCGGATTGGTGGGTCAAGCTCAGTTCGACGAAGTAGGGGAGACGGAACGAGGCGCCGGCGAAAGGACCGTCGCGGCCGCAGTCCATGTTGTCGAAGCGATAGCCGGCGATGAGGGAGAGGCGGGTATCAACGTAGCGGGAGTAGCTCAGTTCGCGTTCGTGTCCATCGTCGTGACGCATGCCCTCCATCCAACTGACATTGAAGTTATCGCGGCCCGATTGAATCGTCGCGAAGCCGGAGGCAGACGCCGTGGTGAAACTGGCCTGCCCCCAGGCGTAGACCGACGGCATGGAGTGCGTCGCGGCGGGGTGGGGCGGCTCGGCACCGTCGGCGGCCGTCACGCGGATGGTGCGGATCATGCCGGTGAGATGGTGGTAGAGCAGGTGGCAGTGGAGCAGCCAGTCTCCTTGGCCTTCGTTGGCCGTGAACTCGATGGTACGCACGCTCATCGGCGGCACGTCGACCGTGTGCTTCAGCGGAGAGGTGGCCGGGTCCTTGTCCTCGGCATCCACCAGCCGAAAAAAGTGCCCGTGGAAGTGAATCGGGTGGTGCATCATCGTATTATTCACCAGACGCACGCGGAGCGTCTCGCCTTCCTTGACCTTGATGGCCTCGGCTTTGTGCGGGTCGACGCCATCGAAGCTCCATTCGTAGCGAATCATGTCCCCCGCCAGTTTGAGGGTTAACTCGCGGTGCGATGACGCGACTGGGTGGGGAGTGGCCGCACGCAGCTTCAAATAGGGCGAGAGCGGGCGTGCGGGTTCCGTGGCGCCTGGCTCGGGGTCGAGCTGGTCGAGGATCGACATCAGGTAGGCGTTCATCCCGTAGCGTTCCGGTGCGGGGGGCGGCGTGGCGGCATGGGCGGTACCCTCACCAAGCCAAGCAGAGACCGAGCCGCTGCCGTCTTGGGCGGTGGCGCGCAGTTCCCAGGAGCCGTCGGCAGGAATAGTCACCAGCAAGTCATAGGTCTCGGCCGGGCCCATGAGCAGGAGCTTTTGCTCGAAGGGGACGACGTCCTGGCCATCGGCGGAGACGATCTTCAGCGGGCCGGTCGCCGCGCCGAGGTAGAAATAAGTTCCCGCGCTGGTGTTGATGAGCCGAACGCGCACCACCTCGCCAGGCTTACCCGGGAGTTTCAGGCGGCGCTGTCCGTTCATCAGGAACGCGTCGTAGGCGACGTCGGAAAGATCCATCGGCGGCACGAGGGCCTTCTCACGGCTGAGGTATTCGTCGAGCTTGCCAGCTTGATAGGCGCCCAGCAGGGACTGGGCTGTGCCCTTGCGGAACGAGTACCAGTCGCTCATGCGGAGGAGGGTGCGCTGGACCTCGGTGGGGTGCTCGTTCGTCCAGTCACCCAGCACCACGACTTGATCGTGGTCGGCGCGGATGCTCGCTGTCTTCGGCTCGATGACGATGGAGCCGAGGACCCCGCGTTGCAGCTGATGGCCGGTATGGCTGTGATACCAGTAGGTGCCGTGTTGACGGATGAGGAATTCGAACGTGCGGGATTTGCCTGCGGCGATGATAGGGGTGGTCACGCCGGGGACACCGTCTTCGAGGTTCGGGACCAGCAGGCCGTGCCAATGTATCGAGGTGCTGTCATCGGATAGGCCGTTCGTGACCGTGATGCGGGCCACGTCGCCCTCGCGGAAGCGGAGGACCGGACCGGGTGTGCCGCCGTTGATCGTGAGGGCCTGAGTAGGCGTGCCGGCCGGGCTGAGCGTCTGTTCGGCGATCGTCAGCTTATATTCCACGACGCGGGCTTGCGGGTGGAGCGCTGAAGCCTTCGGCGCCGCTTCCATCGCGGCGACATAGGCCTGCCGGCAGAGTTCGCAGGCATGGCTGGAGGCGGCGAAGGCTAGGGCCAACGCCGTCAGCACGAACCGTTGCGACCAGTATCCAGTCATAGTATCAGTGAAGTTAGAATCAGGCCGTTGGCAAACGAAGGCCGATTTTCTCAAAAGGCAGGCGAAAAACGCCCAATTCAGCCCTCCGAAGGGTCGTAGAAGCCTTGGCGGACGACGAAGCGGATTACGCCGGCGACATCGTGGACGCCGAGCTTACGCATCAGGTTCGTGCGGTGGTTCTCGACCGTCTTCGCGCTGATCTCGAGTTTCACCGCCACTTCCTTACTCGAGAAGCTCTTCGCCAGCAGGATGGCGATTTCCTTTTCGCGTTCCGTGAGCGTCGAGCCCTTGGCATCGACGTCGCTTTCCGGGGCCGTGAGGGCATCGGCCATGGCCTTCTGGAAGGCTTCGCTGAACCAGGTGTCGCCGGCGGCGACGGCGTCGACCGCCTGGCGGAGTTCGGAAAGGCGGGCGCTCTTCGGCACGTAGCCGCGGACGCCGACCTTGAGGAGCCCGCGGGCGAGCTGTTTCTCGGACTTAGCGGAGAAGACCAGGACCTTCAGGTCGGGTTGGGTGCCATGGAGCTGGCGGAGGACTTCCAGTCCGCTGATGCCCGGCAGAAGGATATCGAGAATCAGGATGTCGGGCTTGAGCTGCTTCGCGAGCGCGAGGCCTTCGTTGCCATCGGCCGTCGAGCCCAGGACGCGATAGACGCCACGGGCCTCGAGCATCTCGATGATCAGTTCGCAGATGGCGGTCTGGTCTTCCACGACCACGACCGATTTCGCCTTCCGGGAAGTTGTCTTCATGGGGGAGTACCGACGATTCTGTCCTCCTTCCCGTCGCAGGCGAACGCAAAAGGGCGTTCTTTGGTAACAATCTTATTCCGCCGCCGGGTCGACCAGTCCTTGGCGGACCACGAAGCGGACCAGGCCCGCCACGTCCCTTACGCCCAGCTTGCGCATCAGGTTGGCCCGATGGTTCTCGGCGGTCTTGATGCTGATATTCAAGCGGCCGGCGACCTCCTTGCTGCTGTGGCTCTGGGCGATGAGCACGGCGATCTCGCGTTCGCGCGGGGTCAGCTGGTCGATTACCCCTTCACCGAGGTGGGCGGGGGAGGCGAGGGCCTGGCGGACCGTGCGGCTGAAGTCCTCGTTGAACCAAGTATTACCCAAGGAGACTGCCTCGAGCGCCTTGCGGAGTTCGGAGAGCGGTCCGTTCTTGTTCACGAAGCCGTGGATGCCCGCCTGCATGAGGGCGCGGACGATGTGAGGCTCCTGCTTGCCGGAGAAGATCAGCACCTTCATCGCGGGTAGGCTACCGCCGAGACGGCGGAGGACTTCGATGCCGCCCACGCCGGGCATAATGACGTCGAGGACTAGGATATCGGGGCGCAGCTGCAGAGCCAGCTCGACGGCGCTCTCGCCGTCGGAGCCCTTACCGGCCAAGTCGCAGCGCGGGTGCGCGTGCACCATCTCCGCGACCAGGTCGCAGACCGCGGACTGGTCCTCGATCACCAACACGCGCTTCGTGCCCGCAGGCGCGGCCGGCTCGGCTGGCCTCTGCGGGAGCGGGAACTTCGGCCGGCCAGCGAGCGGGTGGGTGACGCGGATTTTACGTAATGGTAACTTCATGGAATCGTTCTATGGGATATCTCCTGTTTTGCAGGTGATTATCAACGTAAACAGAATGGGGCATATTACTCATCTATGCATAAGAGAAACGGATTAGCTTTGTTGGTTTCGCTGATGGTACTCGCGGTCTTGGTCGCCGCGGTTCTCTCGCTGTCAACTTGGGTGATACTGGAGATTCGACAACAGGAGTCGGTGCAACGTGGGCGGGCGCTCCGGTTAGCCGCGGTGAATGCGGTCGGTCTGGGCATGGCGGCGACGCAGGCTCAGCTGGGGCCAGATATCGCGCATACCTTCGAATCCTCGCCCGGGTTGCTCACCGTCGGAGGGAAGAGGGAGTGGGTCAGGCTGAAAGGAGAAGTACAGGATGGCCCCACCGCAATCAGCTGGGAGGTGGAGGATCTCTCCTTGGCTTATGACGTCGCCGCCCGCGCAATCGCGGCAGGGCAGGCCTCGAGTTGGGCTCGGACTTCCGCCGGTCGTGCGAAATTACCGTATGCCCTCGCGGAGGAGGTGACCCCTGCGCAAGTCGTGGCCTTAGCGGTTGGCGGTCGGGAGTTCTTCGAAGGGTCGGCGGCTTCGGGGACGGCCTGGCAAGTCCGTGGGCTCCTCACGGATGCGGTGCGTGGAGGTTGGCGGAAAGATCTCGCGGACAGGGAGGTGTTGGCGGCCGAGATCGGCGGACCGATTGCCGAGGCCTTGGGGTCGCCCGCCTTCTCGCAACCTCCGGGGAAGGGCTACCCGCTGGCGCGACTCTCCGCTGACACGAAATCGTTGGATACCCTACCAATCCTGACGGATTTCCGCCTCAGTCTGGGATTCTTCAACGCCCGGAGCGACGGGCGGCATCGGCTCCGCTTCCACGGCTCAGTGGTTTTCTGGAATCGCCTGAGCGTGCCGGTACTCGCGGGTCCGCAGGGGAAGCTATTCCTGGTGGAAATTGTCGGATCCCCGGAGGTGACCATCACGAATCTCGAGACGCAGAGCTCATTCGCGACCAATCTTGATGACTGTCCCCAAGAGGATTTCGGAGTCATCCGCCAAGGGCTCCGGGAGCGTGGGCTTTGGTTCTGGGCGGAGGTGTCGGACCCGGAGACCATGGGTCTGGCTAGGCGCGGGCTCCTCCCGGGCGAGGTCTACGCGCTCGTCAGTCCCGCGCCGACGAGCCAACCGCAGGGATTAGCCCGTATCCTTACGCGGCAGACTTGGAAGATGGAGCGAAGGCAGCATGGTCCTGGCTGGAGACGCCCGGGGCCAACGACTTTCCTGCCGACAGATCGAATCGAGATTACGGTGCGTTTCAGGGATAAGGTCGGTATCCGTCTCCGGCCTTATGCGGGGGAGCCGCTGCGCGATATCGCCGTTGCCGACTATCCCGCGCCGCCCGTGATCGCGCTGGAAAATATCGTCCTGCCTGATTTCTCCATCCAAACCACCGGCGAAGATTATTCGCGCGAGGATAGCGCTGGCTATGTCATCGAGGAACGACGGGCCTGCCTGCGCGTCCGCCTCCGCCCGCGCGAGGAGAGTGAGGGGTGGGTGGACGCAGGCGCGTTCTCCAAGTCGCGCTGGGATTTCGCTCACCCGCAGGACGCCGCCGAATGGAAGGTAGCTCATCCGGTGATGGCGGCGCTGGATGTCGCGGATCAGGACGCCTCGCCATTAGCGGGCCCGCTCTGGGATCTCCGCGTGAATCGTCATGACGCCGCCGAGGCGGGCGCCTTCGCGGCGGTGAGGCTCCGCGACTTTCCTGGGTGGCCATGCTTGTCCGTCGGTGCTCTGCGACATCTGGAGCCAAAACTTCCGGCGGCCTGGCCGGCGAACTTAGATCGACTGTTCGCCAGCGCCCCGCTGCTGAAGTCCGAACTCGGCGTCGTTGCGCATAATCCTTTTCTGGTCGCGAGCGGGCTAGGTGTGCCGACTGTCGATGCCGAAGTCGCCCGAGGATTGCAAATTGTCGGACCCTTCAATGTGAATTCCCGTAATGCCAAGGCTTGGGAGGCTTTCTTGGGTGGGTCGACCGGGCGTTGGCAGGCCGACAAGGGCGGACCTTTCGCTCCTTCGGAGCTACAGGGTCCGCTTTTCTTCACGCAGCCTCAGGGTGCGACGTTGGCGAAGGGCGGGGCGCTTTCGTCGGTGGATGTCGAAGATCAGGCGGCGATGCGTTTGCCGGGGTCGGTGCTTACGGCTCTGGCTGGACAGCAGGGCGTAAGATCTGTCGATAAGAGAAAGCTGACCGAGCTAGCCCAGCGCATCGTGGAGCTGCAACCCAGCCAAGGTTGGCCCTTCCCGTCGCTGGAATCCTTCGCCCGCTCCCAGCTCCTGTCGCGGGCATTGGAGGAGTCCGGCATCAACTCACCCTTTGCGGCGGTGGCTCCGGAACTGCCGATACACTTGAAGGCCGAGGATTTGCTGGAGAGCTGGGCTCCCATCCTGGCGGTGAGGGGAGATACCTTCAAGGTCACCGGGCAAGCCGTTGGGCTGGGCGGGAGTAGCGTCTGCGAGATAATCATCCAAAGGGTGGCGGAAGAGCATCCAACTGGACACTTAGGTCGAAAGTTCAGGATAATTTCGGTGCGGTTTCGTAACCGGTGAAGGGTGGGGCGGACTTGACTGCCGGGGGAAAGGGGTAAGATATAGGGCATGGAATCCAATCCCTTCATCGTCGCTGACGCCCCGGCCTCTGACCGTGCGGCCTTCTTCCGTCGCACCTACGGCCTCGTGGCCGCTTCGTTCGCCGCCTTCGCCCTCGCCCTCTACGGCTTTTTCGTGAGCGGCATTGCCGAGACGTTTATGCGTGCCATCGCCGGCATCGGCTCCTGGGGTATCCTCGGGGTCATGGTGCTCTTCTGGCTCGGTACCACCGCCGCCCAGTCCCTGGCCTTCAATCGTGCCTCCCGCACCGCGCAATACGCCGGTCTGGGTATCTACATCCTCCTGCAGGCGCTGATTTTCGTCCCGCTGATCTACTACACCGCCCAAGTCACCAATGGTAACCCGAGTGAGATCCTGATTCCGGCTTGCATGACCACCGGCGCCCTCGTCGTTGCCCTGACGGCTGCGGTGTTTATGACGAACCTCGACTTCTCCTTCCTCAAGGTCGCCATCGTCATCGGCAGCATCTGCGCGCTCGGTATCGTCATCGTCTCGCTCTTCACCGAGACGCCCCTTGGCACCTGGTTCTCCATCGCGATGATCGTCCTGATGGCCACGGTGATCCTCTACCAGACCAATGAGATCAAGAACACCATGGAGACCGACCAGCATGTCGCCGCGGCCTTCGTTCTGTTCTCGTCCTTTGTCACGCTGCTCTTCTACGTCATCCGCCTCTTCGCCGGTCGTCGCGAATAAGCGCGACCCGTAGTAACTTCGAGGGGCTTTCCGGTGTTATATCGGGGAGCCCTTTTTGTTTATGACTCGTTTCCTTCTCCTTTGCCTCGCCTTGGTCGGCGCGACTTCGTTGTCCGCCCAAGGGAAGTTCCGCGAGCTCCTTACGGCCAAGGCGCCGGAAGGCTTCGTCGAAAGGACCTGGACGGTCGATGGCGTGAAACGGACCGCTTTGGTGCGCGTGCCGGTCGGCGCAAGCGGCCAGCTCGCGGTGGTCTTCGGCTGGCATGGCCACGGCGGCCGCTCGACTCACTCCGCCGGCCGATGGGGTTACGCCGAAATCGACACCACCTCGATCCTCGTCTTTCCGCAGGGCCTGCCGACTGTCTCGCCGCTCGTCGATAAGGAAGGCCGCATGCCGGGCTGGCAGACCTCCGTCGACAGCGAGGGTGGCCGGGATATCAAGCTCTTCGACACTATCTTGGCTGACCTCAAGAAGGAGCAGCCGGTCGACGCACGTCGAATCTTCTCCATGGGCCATTCCAACGGGGCGGCGTTCAGTTATCTCCTCTGGCAGGCCCGGCCGGAAGTCCTCGCGGCTATCGGGTCCGTCGCGGGCAGTCTGCGGGGCGACACCAAGGTCACTTCGCCCATGCCGGTGATTCACGTCGCCGGAGAAAAGGATCCCATCGTCAAGTTTGCCTGGCAGAAGGCGACCTTCGCCGCGGTCCGCCGAATCAATGGTTGTGCAGAAGAGGGTAAGCCCTGGGCCAAGGAAGGCGTGCTCGAAGCGACGCTTTATCCTTCGACCAAGGGCGCGCCGCTGGTGACTGCGATCCATGCGGGCGGGCACGAATACGCCAAGGGCTCCACCGAATTGATTGTCCGGTTCTTCAAGGAGAACCCCAAGTCGGCTAAGTGATCAGCGGGCGGGGGCGGTTCCCTCAAGACTTTCTGGCGACGTAAAAGCGGGTCTCGCCGGCGAACTGTCGGACGAGTGGGCCATCGGCCGCGACCTCGGTGCTTAACGGACACTCCATCACCGTGAAGCCCGTTTCGGACAACTCACCGCGCGTTTCGGCTTCGGTGCTGCTGTGCATGAACACGGGCGACGTCTCACTCTCGTGCCAATAGTCTCCGGGGATGCCGTCGGCGAGACGTGCCTCCTTGCCCTGGTAGGTCGCGCAGGGGCCCTTCTCGCGGTCGGGCGCCGTGAAGAGGAG
>CAMBGQ010000062.1 GCA_945866215.1 Opitutus sp. GAS368
CCGGCGCTCTCAGCGTCCAGGAGGCCGACGAGGTCATGCTCCTCACTAAGGGCGGTCAGTCTATCCGTACCAAGGTGTCCGATATCCGCTGCACGGCGGGCCGCAACACCCGTGGCGTCCGCGTCATGCGCCTCAAGGAGGGCGAGTCACTGCTCGGTATCTCCAAGGTCGAGCGTTCGGACGAAGAGGAAGAGAACGCCGCCAAGCCGCAGGCCTAAACGGGCTGACTGGCCAAGCAGAAGGGGCGCCTGGTGGCGCCCCTTTTTTGTGCCCTGACAGGTCGCTTAGGCCCGTTCCAGTGCTGCGATACACTCCACGTGCCGGGTCTGCGGGAAGAGGTCGAAGGGACGTACCGAGATAACCTTCCAGCCCTTGGCGCAGAGGTACTTCACATCGCGCGCCTGGGTGTCGGGCGCGCAGCTGACGTAGACAATGCGGCGCGGGCCGAAGGCGTGCAGCTGATCGAGGAAGGCTTCGTCACAACCCTTGCGGGGCGGGTCGACGATCACGGCAGATTCATGGCCTTCGACGGGGATCTTTTTGAAGATCGATTCCGCGGAGCCGGCGATGAAACGGCAGTTGAGGAAGTGGTTGAGCGTGGCGTTCTCAGCGGCCTTGCGGGCGGCCTCGGCGCTGACCTCGATGCCGTTGACAGAGTCGAAGAGGCGGGCGCCGGAAAGCGCGAAGAGTCCCGAGCCGCAGTAGGTGTCGACGAGGTGCTTGGCGCCGGATTCATGGGCGAGCTTGATGGCGTGGCCGACGAACTGCTCGAGGACGGATGGGTTGTTCTGGAAGAACTCGCCGGCGAGGAACTTCAGCTGCACTGCACCGACCTTCTCGGTGACGACCTGGCGGGAATCGGTGACGACGCCTTCTTCGCAATCGCGGAAGAGCAGAGTGGCGCCGCGTTCGAAGCGTCCGGGGTTGGACTTGATGTCCTTGCGGGAGCGGGCGAGGGCGGCGTTGATCGCATCCGTCGCGATGGGGCACTTCGGTACGTCGACGACGCGGCGGGAGGTGCCAGCCGCGAGGAAGCCGATTGGGAAGTCCGCGCGGCGCGGGGTCATAAAGTGTGGCGTGATCTTGGAGCGGTAGCCATACTGCTTCGGCGAAGGGTGGCAGGCGTCGACCTTTGTCTTGATACCACCGAGGCGCTCGAAGGCTTCCGCGACCTGTTTCTGCTTCCACTCGAGCTGCTGCGGGTAGGCGAGGTTCTGGTATTGGCAGCCGCCGCATTCGCCGAAGAGGTCGCAGCGAGGCTGGACTCGGTGGGGCGAGGGGACGACGACGCGGACGAGGTCGCCGCGCGAGAAGTTGGCGGCGTTGTGCCAGATGCGGGCCACAATCTTTTCGCCGGCGAGGGCACCGGCGATGAAGACGACCCAGCCGTCGACGCGAGCCACGCCTTCACCGAGGTTCGTCAGGCTGGCGATCTCGACCTCGATCTCCTGATGGTAGGTGAACTTGCCCTCCCGGAACTTGGAGGAGTCGGGTTTGCGGGACTGTGGCGGCTCGAATTCGGACATGCCGATAAAGTCCGTCTCCCGGCGGAGAGGTCGAGACTTATCCCTGCCGAAGGCCTATCCTTGCCCTTCGGCGTCCCTTGCTACTCACTTCGCCCGTGCCCGACGAGGTCATCCAGAGTCGACAGAACCCCCGCGTGCAGGCTTTGGCCCGCCTGAGAGACCGTGCTGAACGAGAAGCCCGTGGCTTGTTCATTGTCGAGGGTCTCCGAGAGCTCTCCCGGGCCATCGAGCGTAAGGTCGAGGTCCTCGAGATCTATTTCTGTCCATCGATGTTCCGTGGCTCCGAGGCCGCCGAACTCGTGACCAACGCCCGCGTTGCTGGCGTTGACTGCTGTGAACTCGGCGAATCAGCCTTTGAGAAGGTCAGTGGCCGCGAAGGTCCTGATGGCCTGCTCGGTGTTGCCAAGACCTGGAATTGCTCGCTCGATCAGCTCAAACCTTCGGCCACCCCGCTGTTGCTCGTCGCCGAATCAGTCGAGAAGCCCGGTAACCTCGGTGCGTTACTGCGCACGGCAGATTCTGCCGGCTGCGATGCCCTCATCGTCTGCGACCCGATCACCGACGTCTTCAATCCCAACGTCGTCCGTTCCTCGCAAGGGGCGCTTTTCTCCGTGCCCGTGGCCGTGTGTACCTCGCAGGAGGCCGCCGCCTGGATGAAGTCGAGGGGTATCCGTTCGCTCGCGACTTCGCCTGCGGCCACCAAGGCTTATTGGGACGTCGACTGTCGTGGGCCGGTGGCGTTGCTGCTCGGTTCGGAGAAGGACGGCCTGACCGATTTCTGGCTCAAGGGCGCGGATGAGAAGATCTCGATCCCGCAGGCCGGCCTGTCCGATTCGCTCAATGTTTCCAGTGCCGCGGCGATCTGCCTCTTCGAGGCCGTCCGTCAGCGCCGTAATCCGGCGCAGCGTCCCGCTGATCAAGGTCGGCCATGATAATTTCCAACAAAAAAAGATAGTGAAACCAACTGTAATCCTAACCGCAGCGCTGCTGTGTGTCCTCTCACCGAGCGCCTTCGCCTTCGAGGCCGCATCGGCTGCCGGAGGCGAGAAGGCCGGCGCACCTACCCCCACCGTGAAATCGCGAACATTCAATGTTCTGAACTACGGTGCTGTCGGCGACGACAAGACGGACAACACCGCGGCATTCTCGGCCTGCCTGAAGGCGGTGATCGCGGGCGGCGGCGGAAAAATGTTCATCCCCGACGGGATTTACCGCGGCAGAATTATCATTCCCGGAACCAAAGAGTGGATCACTGTGGAGATCGCGGGCGAGAGCGAACCGACCCCGGTCTTCGGGACGATTGGTACGTTTGTGTTTCCAAAGAACGGCACGATTATCAAATGCCTGTCGGAATCGGGGCCGGCTGTCATCTTTGCTGCCAACGCCCCCGAAAAGTTGTACGATCGTTTCTCGGGGGTCAACGTGAGCCTGCGGAACCTGGACGTCCGCACCTACGACAATCCCGGTATCAGCGGCATCGATCTACTGAACGCGGTGCAATGCAAGATCGAGAACGTCTTCGTCAACACCGACACCTACAATGTGCAGGCCTCCAAGCCCACCCACGGAAAGGCCGGCATCAGCACCGCGGCCTGCAACAACGGGGCGCTCACAATTCTGCGTAATGTAGTCGTGACCGGGTATCACACCGGCATCCTGGTCAACGAGCACACCGACGGGGAAAACATCGTGGTGGCCTCCAATATCAACGGCCTGGAATTCGCATTTGCCCATCATGCCTCCCGCTTCGGGCGGGTGGGCACCTACCGCAACACCCATCACCTCACCGTTTCCGGCAAGCACGGGTTTTCGATCGAACAGATGAACACGGAACAACCGGGGCCGGGACAGACGGATACCAATAATGCTTGGCAGGCGCTCGTCAGTGATATTAACGACCCGAAGAATCTTGGTTTTGGCGATATCAACTACTGGGTCGTCGAGGGGGCCGTGGGTGCGGTGAAAAAGTTCACCCGCAACGGCGGTGCCTCGATTCAGACTCGGCGGATCGGTTCGGCTCCCGTCGGAAACAAGTAACTGGGAGCCACTATGAAACATCCGCCAATATCCCCAGCCTCACAGTCACCCTGGATCTCGTCCAGTCGTCAGAGCCTTGGGACATAAGAAGGCCGGGCTTGGGGCCCGGCCTTGCTTACAGATCTGTCGAATCGCTTAGCCGATGGCCTTGGCGACCAGGTCGTCGAGCTTCTTGCCGTCGACAGCAAACGCCCGGATGCCTTCGGCCGTCTTTTCCGTGGCCATGGCGTCTTCGTTGTGGTGCCAGCGGAAATCCTTTTCGCCCCAGACCTTGGCGGCTTCGCCTTCGGACTTAGCGGCGGCTTCGTCGAGCGCCTTGGGCACGGCGGCCGAGTCCTTCGAGAGCTCTTCGAGGAGGTTCGGGGCGATGGTCAGGAGGTCGCAACCGCAGAGGGCCTTGATCTGGCCGCAATTACGGAAGGAGGCGCCCATGACTTCGGTCTTGATGCCATGGCGCTTGTAGTAGGCGAAGATGCGGCGGACGGACTGCACGCCGGGGTCGTTGGCGCCCGAGGAGGCGGCTTCGTTCCAGTTGGCACCCTGGGCCTTCTTGTGCCAGTCATAGATGCGGCCGACGAACGGCGAGATCAGCTGGACCTTGGCGTCGGCGCAGGCGACGGCCTGGGCGAACGAGAAGAGGAGGGTGAGATTGCAGCGGATGCCTTCCTTTTCGAGCTCAGCGGCGGCTTGGATGCCTTCCCAGGTGGAGGCCATCTTTACGAGGATGCGTTCCTTGGGGATGCCAGCGGCTTTATAGAGAGCGATGAGCTCGCGGGCCTTGGCGACGGTGGCGGTCTTGTCGAAGGAGAGGCGAGCGTCGACTTCGGTGGAGACGCGGCCCGGGACGATCTGGAGGATCTCGGTGCCGAAGGAGATGAGGAGCGCGTCAACGGCAGCCTGGACGCCCTTGCTCTTGTTATCCTGGGCCGCCTTTTGCAGGAGCGCCTGGTATTCAGGCATCTGGACGGCCTTGAGGATGAGGCTCGGGTTGGTCGTGGCGTCCAGAGGCTTGAAGGCCTTCATGGCGGCGAAGTCACCGGTGTCGGCGACGACCTTGGTGTGTTGGCGAAGCTGTTCGAGTGCGTTCATGAGTGAAGGGTTCGGAGCGTGGCAAAGGGGGCGGGCTTGTCCAGCCCGACCCGAAAAAACGGGCGTCCGCCTGCCGTCTGGACATCTCTCGCTTGTTTCGGAGGGCAGGGTGGTGCAAATTGCCCCATGCGAATCAAGGTCAAGCAGGCGCTCGCCGCCGAGCAACCGCTCAAGGGTATCACGGTTTCTGGATGGGTCCGGACCCGTCGCGACGCGAAGGACTTCTCCTTCGTCGAGATCAACGACGGCTCCTGCTTCAAAAACCTCCAGGTGGTGGTGGACGCCTCTGCTCCGGGCGCGGAACACCTTAAGGAAGCGCTGACAGGATCTTCGGTCAGCGTGGACGGCGAACTCGTGCCGTCCCCGGCGAAGGGCCAGAAGTGGGAGCTCAAGGCCACGGCCTTCCGGCTTCTGGGGCGGGCTGACGAGACTTTCCCGCTCCAGAAGAAAGGACACACCGTTGAATTCCTGCGCACGATTCCGCACCTGCGCGCCCGGACCAATCGTCTTGGCTCGATGATGCGCGTGCGCAGTCGCATGGCCATTGCAGTCCATGAGTTCTTTCAGCAGCGGGGCTTCGCTTATGTCCATACGCCAATCGTAACGGCCAGCGATTGCGAAGGTGCCGGTGAGCTTTTTCGCGTCACGACCCTTGACCCGTCCGCGCCCCCGAAAACTCCTGACGGCAAGGTCGACTGGTCGGCCGACTTCTTTGCCAAACAGTCTTATCTCACGGTCTCCGGTCAGCTCGAGGGCGAGACGCTGGCTTGTGCCCTGGGCGATGTCTATACCTTCGGGCCGACTTTCCGGGCGGAGAATTCGCACACCAGCCGCCACGCCAGCGAGTTTTGGATGATCGAACCCGAGATGGCTTTTTGCGATCTCGAAGGCGATATGCGCTGCGCCGAGGAACTGGTAAAATACCTAGTAAAGACAGCCCTAGAACAGTGTTCGGATGAACTCGAATTCTTCAATGCCTACGTCGATAAAGGCCTGCTGGAGCGCCTGCGTTTCGTGGCCGAACGCCCCTTCGCACGCGTCACTTATACCGAAGCGGTGGAGCTGTTGCTGAATTCTGGTCGTAAATTTGAGTATCCCGTCGTCTGGGGAGAGAATCTTCAGTCCGAGCACGAACGTTATCTCACCGAGGAACATTTCAAATGTCCGGTGACCGTCTACGACTACCCTAAATCCGCCAAGCCTTTCTACATGCGCCAGAACGATGACGGTAAGACCGTCGCCGCCATGGATGTCCTCGTGCCGGGCGTCGGCGAGATCGTAGGCGGTAGTCAGCGCGAAGAGCGTCTGGATCGCCTCGTGGCCGCGATGCAGGCGCATGGCCTGGACTTGGCCGGCTATGGCTGGTATATCGATACGCGACGCTTTGGTTCCGTGCCGCATGCTGGCTTCGGTCTCGGCTTCGAGCGCCTGCTCATGTTCGTCACCGGTGAAGGTAACATCCGTGACGTGATTGCGTATCCGCGCACGCCTGGGCACGCCTGAGGCGGTTTATCGGGGGCGGATGAGGTCGAGTAAAGCCCGGGCCGTGGCGCAGTTGTGCCGCACCATCTGCTGGCTCGGTGTCGTCGGCTTCGCGTCCTTGGCCGCCGCGTGCGGCGCCGGCGTCGCAGCGAAGACGGGTAAAGTCGAAGCGACCATCCCGACAGCATTGCCATAGGGGTCGAGGATGGGCCCCCCGCTGGAGCCGCGGGCGTAGTCGGCCGTGATCTGCATAAAGACCGCGCCGATACGTTCCGCTTCGTTCATCTTGAAGTAGCGCGTGATGATCCCCTCGGAGAGACAGCCGAAGGAGTTGGCTGGGTGGCTATAGCAACGGATGGGCGTCCCGGCGGGCGCGTCGTCGCGCAAGGGAAGGAAGGCGAGGCCCTTGGCGTCAATGCGGAGTAGGGCGACATCGTGGGCCTTGTTGGCGGCGAGCACTTCGACGACGGGGTAGAATTGCCCATCGGAAGTGAGCACGCCCATTGCTTCGCCGGTCGCGCCCGCGGCCACGTGATGATTAGTGGCGATGACGCCGTCAGCGGTGATGGCAAAGCCGCTCGCCAACGTGTTATGCCATTTGGTGCACTTGTCGCATTTGTAGGCAGATCCGATGAGCACGGAAGCCTGGGCGCCGCGCCGAAAGATGTCCGCGCCTTCGAGTGGTGTGCCTGAGAACGGCTTGGAGGAGAGACGAACGGCATCGGTATGCGTCCGTTTGCATTGCTCGAGCCGATCTTCGCGGCGGAGGGGGCCGTCGCCCTTTTCCGCCAAGGCCGAGGTCGCTGCTTCGAGCTTCTGGAAAATCTGACGATCGTCGACGGCACTATCGACGGTCGCACCTGGGATGACCGAGGCTCCAGCGATGAAAGCAGCGAGCAGCGTGGGGAGAAGCATGCGGTTATTGAAGAGAACGGGCGAAATTTGACGAGACTATCGGTGCGTATCCGTAGATAAAATACGCGGGGGCTGAGTCGGCGGGTCGGCTTGGGCGGCAGGGGGATGCGCTAATCGGGCACCGAGAAAGGGGAGGAGGGTGTTCGGGGCAGCCGGAATGGGGTGCGGCTGTCTGGATTTGGGCTCCCGGAGGTGCAAAAATGACCCAGGGCGGACGCATCCGATAGTCAAAAAAATGTAAAAATAAGATAAACTCACCATAAAGCATTGATAATCAACATACTAATGGATGCATGCCTCATGTGAAAAAATGCAAAAAACGACTTGAATAGGGGGGGCGGATTAGCCAATCTCGAATTTCCTTCTCTTGTAGAAGGCCGTTCCTTGGCTGTTTCGGTGATCGAGTTCCCCCTTCGCGTTAAAACGCAGAAACTCGCAAAAAGGCGTTGACCAAACCATCAGCGCCTTCACCGTCCGCCGTTCCTCCCTTTAACCGGAGGCCCCTTTCGGTTCTTTGAAAGTTCATTTTTTGTGCGACAATACGGCCTATCGTATTAGTCAAACCTTACACCTGGTGAACCCGGCGATAACTGATCGCGGGTTCTACCAAAATTAGAAAACGCGAATACATTTATCACCGGCGTATTCACTAGGAACTGAGATAATAAAAAATAGTTCGGATCCCAGGATCCGAACCTTCAAGCGCCTGCTTCGGCAGGATTTTTGGAGAGTTTGATCCTGGCTCAGAGTGAACGCTGGCGGCGTGGTTAAGACATGCAAGTCGAGCGATTTTTGTAGCAATACAAAGAGAGCGGCAAACGGGTGCGTAACACGTGAGCAATCTGCCCTTA
>CAMBGQ010000063.1 GCA_945866215.1 Opitutus sp. GAS368
GTTCACCAGCACCGACTTCAACAGCTACGTCACGGTCAGCACCGCCACCGGCGCTCCGCAGCGCGAGAACGGATTCATGCGGGCGTCCACCGCGCCCGGGCTGGGCATCACTCCCCGCCGGGAGGTGCTCGGACCGCGTCTCGTCGAGGTGACGTGAGCTTCGCTATTCCCTACTCAACCCAACGTTAAGCAGACTTATGAACGCATCCATTTTCCGGGGCTGTATTCCGGCGCTGATGACCCCCTGCCAACCTGATCGCACGCCGAACTTTCCGGCCTTGGTCAAGAAGGGGCAGGCTCTGATCGCGGCGGGTATGAATGGGGCTGTGTATTGCGGCTCGATGGGGGACTGGCCGCTGCTGACCGACGAGCAACGCCAGTCAGGGGTGCGGCAACTGGCCGAAGCCGGAGTCCCGGTTATCGTCGGCACGGGGGCTCAGAACACCGCCCAAGCGGCCGCGCACGCGGCGCACGCCCAGCGAGTCGGCGCGAAGGGGTTGATGGTCATTCCCCGCGTGCTGTCTCGCGGGACATCTCCCGCCGCTCAGCGCGCCCACTTCGCTCGCGTATTGGGTGCGGCCCCGAACCTGCCGGCAGTCATCTACAATAGCCCCTACTACGGGTTCGAGACCAAGGCCGAGCTGTTCTTCGATCTGCGGCGCGAGTTCCCGAATCTAGTCGGCTTCAAGGAATTCGGAGGCGCCGCCGCCCTGAGCTATGCTGCTGAACACATCACGCATGCCGACAACAACGTCCTGCTGATGGTGGGAGTTGATACGCAAGTCTGCCACGGTTTCATTCGCTGCGGTGCCGTGGGGGCGATCACCGGCATCGGGAACTGCCTGCCGCGCGAGGTGCTGCACTTGGTGGGACTCTGTCAGCGCGCTGCCTCGGGGGATTTAGACGCCCGACGGCTGGCCCGCGAGTTGGAGGATGCCCTGACGGAATTGTCGCAGTTTGACGAAGGGCCTGACCTGGTGCTGTTCTACAAGTACCTGCTCGTGCTACTGGGTGACACCGACTACGACCGGCACTTCAACGAAGCGGACCGGCTCTCCCCGAGTCAGCAGCACTTCGCCGAGGCGCAATTGAAGCTATTCCAACAGTGGTGGGCCCAGTGGCCGGGTAAATCGTACGGCATCTGATCGACGGCAGGTCAGGCGCCCGCGTCGCGGTAGATTTCGCCGAGCTTGGTGAGCTGGCCTTCTTTCAGAAGGGCGGCCTTACCGTCGCCGGGATTGAAATAGGCGTAACGCTCGACGAACCGGTTCCGCTCCATGGCCTTGAGCGCCCCGCGGAGGAATTGTGCGTGGCCGTTGTCATCGGCCTTGGTGAACATGGCGTTGAACTCGGTGATCCAGACGGGCCGGCGATACGTGGCGTAGAGTTCCTTGAGCCAGGCTTCGAACGCGCCGGGGTCGGCGCTGCGATACCAATGCGCTGTGACGAAGTCGACCGGCAGCTTCTTGCGCTGCGCCTGCTCCATAAACGCGCGCATCCACGCGTCGCCTAAGCCGTCGGACGAGACGCCGGGCGATCCGAGCCGGAGTTTCTTTTCCTTCGCGAAGGCCGCCATCGCCGGCCACGCCGCGATCGCTTCTTCGACGGTGAGGTTACCCTGCGTGTCGCGCTCGGGCTCGTTCAAGCCAAGGAGATGCTTGGCCGTCGGATCTTTCATCAGCGCGAGCTCGGTGTTAGGCACGGGCCGACGATGGCCTTTCACCATCGGGACGAATTCATAGCCTGGCGTGCTTTCGCCCTGGCAGGTCCATGTATACCACCACGTGCAGCCGAACTGCGCCGCGGATTCCGGACGGTTACCCGCCCAGCCTTTTTTCGGCGAACGCTTGGCGGGCCGATCCGCGGCCAGGCTCGCGAGCGGCGCCAAGGCCACCCCGGCGAACAGGAGGCGGAGGGTCTCGCGACGGCTGAGGGGCATGCGGTGGAACGTAATCCAGGAAGGTGTTCTGCCAAAGGTAAAAGGTCCAGGTAGGGCTGACCGCCCCGGTCAGCCGTGTCTTGAGGTAGGGACGCGACGGTGTCGCGTCCGCAAGGCATCTAGGACAGCACGTGGTGCTGTCCCTACCTCGAGACAGCGGACGCGAACGCCGACGCGTCCCTACCTAAAATACAGCGGGTGTGGAGGCTGCTACGGCCCTTGCCCTTTGCGCGTGCGGTCGGCTATCTTGTCATCGCATGACCGCCCCTGTCCGCCCCTTGGTCGCCCTTTGCCTGTGGGCAGGCGCGCTCTGCGCCGGGGCGGGCGGCCATCCCAACGTACTCCTCATCCTCGCCGACGACCTCGGCTATGGCGACGTGCGCTGCTATAATTCGGAGTCGAAGGTGCCGACGCCAAACATCGATCGCCTCGCCGCCGCGGGCCTGCGCTTCACCGACGCCCATAGTCCGGCCACGGTCTGCACGCCCTCCCGCTATGCGCTGATGACGGGCCAGATGGCCTTCCGCGTCCCGAAGGGCGGCATGGTCTTCCAAGGGGCCGATGGTCCGTCGTTGATCGCACCTGGTCGGCTGACGTTGCCGGCCCTGCTCCGACAGAAGGGCTACGCCACCGCCGCCGTGGGTAAGTGGCATATCGGGCTGACGTTCCGCGACCTGGCCGGTTTGCCGATTCATCGCGGGCGGTTGGAGGACGTGAGCCGCATCGACTACTCTCGGCGGATCGAGGGCGGACCGCTCGACCACGGTTTCGATCGCTTCTTCGGTACGGCCTGCTGTCCGACGACCGATTGGATCTACGCTTTTATCGACGGCGACCGCATTCCCGTGCCGCCGACGGGTCCCCTCCGGCGGGATTCGCTACCTCGGCATCCCTACGCCAACGACTGCCGCGGCGGATTCATCGCTCCCGGATTCGATATGCAGGAATTAGACCTCCAGCTGTTGGAGAAGAGCCGAGAATTCATCGCCCAGCAGGCGCGCAGTCCGGCGCGAAAGCCGTTCTTCCTTTACCACGCCACGCAGGCCGTACACCTGCCTTCTTTCGCGGGCAAGGATTTCCAGGGCAAGTCCGGCGCGGGTCCGCATGGCGACTTCCTCGCCGAATTCGATTATGTGGTCGGCGAGCTCATGCGGTCGTTGGAGCAGAACGGTCTCGCGGATAATACCTTGGTCCTACTCAGCAGCGACAACGGCCCGGAGACCACGGCGGCCATCCGCATGCGCGCTGATCACGGGCATGACGCGGCACGGCCGTGGCGCGGCGTCAAGCGCGACGCCTGGGAAGGCGGGCACCGCGTGCCGCTCATCGTGCGTTGGCCCGGACGCGTCAAGCCCGGCACCGTCTCCGACCAGCTGGCCTCGCTCACCGATGTCATGGCTACCATGGCCGCTATCACCGGCGCAGAATTACCAAAGGACTCCGCCGAGGACAGCTTCAGTCTTCTGCCGGTACTCGCCGGCGAGGCGACGGGCCCGATTCGGCCTTACCTAATTACCCAGGCCTTCGGTGGCGCTCGCACACTCTCTCTCCGTGAGGGGAGATGGAAATACATCGATCACGCTGGATCGGGCGGCAATAACTACGAACGAGGGGACGTGAAGAGTTACGCACTGCCTGAGGCGGAGCCAGGGGCTCCGGCGCAACTCTACGACTTGGTGGAAGATCCCGGAGAGAAGACTAACCTTTATGCCAAGAGGCCTGACATCGCTAAGGCAATGAAGGCGCGCCTGGATCAGTCCGTCGCGGCTGGTCGCAGCCGACCATAGGCCACCACGCCCATCATAGGTTCAGACCCTCTCATGCGTATCGAGAGGTAGGGCGTGGCTCTCCGAGCCTGCGTTTGGATCTCCTGATTAAGGCCAATTAAGTGCTTCTAGCCTGAAAACACGGCAGGATAACGTCAAAGTGGGCCTGGCGTTTGCACGTATTTATTTCACCAATACGATTCTAAATTGATTTCAAACACCCCATTTGCACCTTGGTTTACAGAAAATAAATCAAATGACCACGGCTTAGAATTCAACTTTCGCAGACACCCTTTACCTATGACGCTACAACATAAACCAGGCACAACTTGGGACGAAGTCTATCGCCGCGCCCGTAAAGCCGCCCCCGAGGCTTTTGAAGCCAACCGCATTGCCAACTTGATCGGCGGGGAATGGAAATTTGTCGGAGAAACTCGCCCGCACGCCCTAGCGATCGATGCATCCTTGATCCCCGGCCCGCCCCGTATCGACAAACAGACGGCCGTCGCGGCGGTCGAGGCGTCCGCCCGCCAGCATGTCGCCTGGTCGAAGGTTCCTCTCGATGAGCGCCAGCGCCGCGTGCAGGCGGCGCTAGGACTCCTCCGTGAGCACCGTGATACGCTTGCCCTTCTCCTCATGTGGGAAATCGGCAAGCCGTGGCGCATCGCCTGCGCGGACGTGGACCGCTGCGTCGACGGGGTGGATTGGTATATCAAGGAAATCGAACGACAGATGGAAGGGCGGACGCCGCTCACGGGGCCCGTTTCCAACATCGCATCGTGGAATTACCCCCTGAGCGTGCTGGTGCACGCTGAATTAGCTCAATTGCTAGCAGGCAGTGCCGTCATCGCCAAGACCCCCTCGCAAGGGGGCTTTCATGCTTTGACCTTGTCGCATGCCCTGATGGTGCGGGCGGGATTACCCGTGACGTTGCTTTCAGGCATTGGGGGCGACCTCAGCGACGCGCTCATCTCGTCTCCGCAGCTGGGCGCGCTGGCGTTTGTCGGCGGGCGCTCCAACGGCCGTAAAGCCGCGAGTACCTTAGCCGACTTGCGTCGTCGGCACATCCTCGAGCAGGAAGGTCTCAATACCTGGGGGATCTGGAATTTCTCGCAGTGGCCGCTGCTCGCAGGGCATCTTAAAAAGGGCTTCGAATACGCCAAGCAGCGCTGCACCGCCTATCCGCGCTATGTCGTCCAACGCCGCCTCTTGCCCGACTTCCTCGCTACTTACCAGGAAGTCATTGCTTCCCTCAAGTTCGGGAATCCTTTTGCGGTGGCTTCGCCGGATGATCCGCTGCCGGAGCTGGATTTTGGTCCCGTTATCTCCCAGTCCAAGGCCGCTGATCTGCGGACACGTTACGAAGAAGCGATTGTGGCCGGCGGTATCCCCTTGATCAGGGGAGGCTTGGGAGTCGGTCGATTCATCGATGGGCAGGACCAGTCGGCCTACATCGCGCCGGCCTGCGTGTTGAATCCTCCCACGGGTTGGGCTTTCCACCATAGCGAGCCTTTTGGTCCGATCGACTCGATCGTCATCGTCGATACCGAGTCCGAGCTCCTATCGGCCATGAATGTCTCGAACGGTGCCCTCGTGGCGTCCATTGCGACCGATGACCCAGCTTTTGCGGCGCGGCTCCGCCCCGACGTCCAATCTTTCAAATTCGGCGTCAATGCCCCTCGGAG
This sequence comes from Opitutus sp. GAS368, assembly GCA_945866215.1. Taxonomy (GTDB): domain Bacteria; phylum Verrucomicrobiota; class Verrucomicrobiia; order Opitutales; family UBA953; genus UBA953. Next base: position 5,391 of record CAMBGQ010000063.1, read on the forward strand.
TCGCGGCGATCGCGAAGAAGTCTTTGGCGGCCGGGGTGCCTCTTGGAGGGGTGCCTTCGTGGGCGGTGATTTGCTGATTGCAGCCTTCACCGACGGGGACCGCCCGCTCTGCGGCAACTTCCCCAACGGCTCACTCTACCCGCCGAACGCCTGACCAGAGCCTCCGATTAAAGTAGCGAAAAGGCGGTAGGTGGAATTAAATGACGGTGTCGACGACCGCGTCGGCAATCTTTCATGGAAAACCTCGTCCTAGCTCTCAAACTCGTCGTCGCGCTCGGTATCCTCAACGTGTGGATCGTGCGTCGCGTCCAGCCGACTCCTTTCCGCGGGCAAAGCGCCCAGACCTTGCGGGAAGAGTTTACGGCCTACGGACTACCGGATTGGGTTTTTAAGGCCGTGGGCGTGGTAAAAGTCGCCCTCGCCGTGGCCTTGCTCAGTTCGATTTGGGTGTCGGCGCTGGCCAAGCCTTCGGCGCTCGCCCTCGGCGGCATCATGGTCGTCGCCCTTGGGATGCATCTCAAGGTCCGGGATCCGGCGATCAAGAGCCTGCCGGCGCTCGTCGTCCTGGCGATGTGTCTGGGGATCGTGTGGCTTTAAGGCCGGCTCAGAAACCGGCGATGCAGAGGTAGGCGTTGAGCAGTAGATAGCCTGCGGCCGGCAACATCTGGAGAGGCGTATCCTTGATGCGGAAACGTACCACGAGCGCCACGACCATCATGAGGGCGAGGCCGCCCGCGGCGGCTTGGCCGAGCCACGGGTGATACAGGCCGATGAGCAGGCCGGCCCCCGCCGCCCATTGGAGCAGCCCGACCAGGATGCGCTGACCGCCCAGCTGGTAACGCTCGAATTCATGCCGCATCGCGGTCGTGAAGAGGGCTCCGACTCCATAGGCGATGAAGGAGAGGCTGGAGAAACAAATGAGCGCGGTTTTCAAGGCGGAGCCTGCACGGTTAGCGGACGATACCCCTTTCACAAGGCTAGGTTCGGCGGCGGCCTTGATTCCCCCTTGGATTTTCGTCCGTCCATGATTCTGCCTTACGCGCCCCTCCGATACTCAGCCCCCCTCTGTATATAGGCATGGGCCAGTTTCTCGGGATGGGTTTTTTGCGATGGGGGCAGGGGGGGCTCCTATCGGGCCAGCCCAGACGCGGTCTTTTTTGACCGAAAAAGGCCGTATCCATCATTTCCTTATTGGTATTAAAAACGTCTCCCCGCTTGCCCCCCCCCTTTTTTTCGAGTAAAAAAATAGGTGTTACCCCCCACACATGATCACATCCCTAAAATCCACCGTGGCTAAGTTCGGCGCACTGCTGACCCTTAGCTTGCTCACCCCCACCTATGCGATGGCAGCCACCGGCTCGCCTGACCTCAAGTCTAACGATCCCGTCGGAGTGTCCTTCTGGGTCATTTCGATGGCTCTCGTCGCCGCGACCGCCTTCTTCTTCTTGGAGATTCAGCGCGTTGCTCCGAAGTGGAAGACCTCGCTGACGATCTCGGGTCTCGTGACCCTCGTCGCCGCGACCCACTACTTCTATATGCGTGATGTCTGGGTGACTACCCAGGCGACCCCGACCGTCTTCCGCTACATCGACTGGCTCATCACCGTGCCCCTCCTGATGGTCGAGTTCTACATCATCCTCAGCGCCGTGACCAAGGTCTCAGGCGGCGTGTTCTGGCGCCTCATGATCGGCACCCTGGTGATGCTCATCGGTGGTTACCTCGGCGAAGCCGAGCTCATGGGTGCTTGGCCCGCTTTCGCCATCGGCATGGCTGGTTGGGCTTACATCATCTATGAAATCTACGCCGGTGAAGCCAGCAAGATCAACGCCGAGTCCGCGACCCCCGCGGTGCAGTCGGCTTTCAAGCTCATGCGCAACATCGTGCTGATCGGCTGGGCCATCTACCCCCTCGGTTACTTCCTGGGCTACCTGACTGGTGCCCCTGCCGCTAATTCGTCCAACATGCTGAACATCGTCTACAACTTGGCCGACTTCGTGAACAAGATCGGCTTCGGCGTGATCATCTGGCAGTGCGCTGTCAGCGAGTCCGACAAGAAATAAGCACCCCTCGCAAATCGGACAATGGGGCTTCGTGCTCCATTGTCCGA
>CAMBGQ010000064.1 GCA_945866215.1 Opitutus sp. GAS368
TAACCGCGGCTACGGCCTCTTCGCCGCCAATCCGTTCGGCGCCAAGGAATTCACCAAGGGCAAGACCACGCTCAACTTCACGCTCAAGGCCGGCCAGTCCGAGACCTTCCGCTTCCGCATCCTGATCCACTCCGGCAAGCTCACCGCCGCTCAGACCGAAGTCCAGTATCAGCAGTTCCTGAAGGATGTGAAGTAAGCGCGCAAAGCACGCAAACCACCAAGGGGCCGCAAGGCCCCTTTTTATTTACAAAAACGATAAAGGGAGACCGGAAACCGGATGATTGGCTGGGGTGCATTAACATCCGAAACATCCATCCCGGTCTCCGGTTTCCCTTTGAGTGTTATGAATTCGTTTCGGGTGGCAGGTGGCAGCCCCGGGTGGCAGGTGCCGGGGTCTCCATTGAGATAGGCCTCTGTCTCCCTTGCCCACTGGCCAACTTGTCAACCGGCCAGCTAGTTTTCCCCTCCGGCCAACTGGCCAACCGTTCAACTGATCAACTAGTCTCTCATCCATTCAGTCCTCCATGATCGGTTCGGCCCTCTGCCATCCGTCATCGACTCAGCCATCCATCTCCCGATAGCCTCACCCCATGAAGCTTCCCTCGCTCGCCCTCCTGCTTCTCGCGGCCTTCGCCAGCGGCGCGGAAACTCGTAAGCCCAACATCATCTTCATCCTCAGCGACGATCTCGCGCAGGGCGATATCGGCTGCTACGGACAGAAGCTCATTCAGACGCCCAACCTGGATCGCATGGCCAAGGAAGGCACGCGCTTCACCCAAGGTTACTGCGGCACGACGGTCTGCGCGCCGAGCCGGACCTCGCTCATGCTCGGCCAACACACCGGCCACAGCCCCGTACGCGCTAACCGGGAGATCAAGCCCGAGGGCCAACTCCCGCTGCCCGCCGGCACCGTCACGGTGGCCAAGATTCTCAAGGAGAACGGCTATGCCACCGCCGCCATGGGCAAGTGGGGGATGGGCATGTTCGACACCACAGGGAGCCCGCTCAAGAACGGCTTCGACCACTTCTTTGGCTACAACTGCCAGCGCCACGCGCACAGCTACTTCCCGACCTATCTCTACCGCGACGACCAACGCTTCGACCTGCCGGGTAACACCGGCAAAGGCGTCGGCCAGACGTATGCGCAGGAACTCATCCAACAGGACGTCGAAAAGTGGGTGCGGACGCAGAAAGATAAACCCTTCTTCCTTTATTACGCGATCACCCTGCCCCACGGCACCCATGAGATCGACGACCTCGGCGCGTATAAGGACAAGCCCTGGACGCCTACTCAGAAAGCCTACGCCGCTCAGGTCTCGCGCCTGGACGCCGACGTCGGCCGACTCTTCGCACTGCTCAAGGAACTCGGTCTAGACGAAAACACGCTCGTCATGACCGCCGGCGACAACGGGTCGTCGTTCTCGCCCGACTCCGAGGTGGGCAAACTCTTCGACCAGGCCTCCAACGGCCTGAGGGGATTCAAACGCGGGCTCTACGAAGGTGCGCTCCGTCAGGCGGCGCTCGCCCGCTGGCCGGGCAAGGTCCCCGCCGGCCGCGTGAGCGATGAGCCTTGGGCCTTCTGGGATTTCCTGCCGACGGCGGTCGAACTCGCCGGTGCCAAGGCCCCAGCTGAACTGAAGACCGATGGCCTCTCGCTCGTCTCCTTCCTCCAAGGCGGCCCAGCCCCGAAGCGTGATTACTTCTATTGGGAACTCCATGAAGGCCAATCCCTGCAGGCCGCCCGCTGGGGTGACTGGAAGGCCGTCCGCAACGGCCCGCAGGCCAAGGTCGAGATCTTCGACCTGAAGAACGACTTCGCGGAAAAGAACGACCTCGCCGCCACGCGGCCCGAACTCGTCGAGAAGGCACTCGCGATCTTTAAGGATGCGCATGTCGCCGACCCTAACTGGCCAATGCGCAGCAAGAAGCCGGCCACGGCGGCCAAGAAGGCGAAGTGAGCGGGAAGAAAGATGGTGGCGGTTGGCGGTTAGCGGATAGCGACTGGGCTGATGCCAGTTGGTAGGGTCGGGACCGCGTCACGACATAGGGATGCCTTGGGTAGGGCGGCCATTGCCATGGCCGCCGTTCGCATACGCGCGTGCCATGAGCCGGGTGAGATCTTCGACCGTTCCAATCCCTGTCCGCCCACGGACGTGATGGCAATCACGTCCCTACCCGATGCAGGGGTCAGGGCTTTTCAATTCAGCCCTCCCTTGTAATTTCTGTCATCGACTCAGTCATCTGTCCTCTATTCAGCCCTCCATTCAGTCCTCGATTCAGCCCTCAATTCTCCCTTCAATTCCCCTCATCGCCATGAAGACCCGTAAGCTCGGCAATTCTCCGCTCCATCTCACGCCCGTTGGCCTGGGTACTTGGGCCATCGGCGGCGGCGATTGGAAATTTGGCTGGGGTGCGCAGGACGACGCCCTCTCGATCCGCACCATCCACGAAGCGATGGCCGTTGGCATCAACTGGATCGATACCGCAGCAGTCTACGGACTGGGCCGCTCGGAAGAAGTCGTCGGTCGCGCACTGAAGGAGATGAAGGAGAAGCCAATCGTCTCGACGAAGTGCGAACGTTGCTGGGATTCCGACGGCTCGATTGTGCCGCGCCTCAAGCGCGCGAGCGTGAAGCAGGAATGCGAGGACAGCCTGCGCCGCCTCCAGATCGACGTCATCGACATGTACCAGATTCACTGGCCGCAGCCAGACGAGGATATCGAAGAAGGCTGGTCCGCCGTCGCCGAGCTCGTGAAGGAAGGCAAAATCCGCTTCGCCGGCGTCAGTAATTTCAGCGTCGCCCAACTCGAACGCATCCAGCCCATCCACCGCGTCACCTTCCTTCAGCCGCCCTACAGCATGCTGAACCGCAGCATCGAAGCCGCACTCCTGCCCTACTGCGAAGCCAACGACATCGGTATCGTCTCTTACAGCCCGATGCAGAAGGGCTTGCTCAGCGGTAAGGTCACGAAGGAATGGGCTGACGCCCTCCCGACCGACGACCATCGTCGGGCCGACCCGCAGTTCAATGAACCGCTGCTCGCCAAGAACATCGCGCTCGCCAAAGGCCTCGCCGAGATCGCCCATCGCTACGGCCGCAATTCCGCCGAACTCGCCATCGCCTGGGTGCTGCGTCAACCGCGCGTGACCGCCGCGATCGTCGGCGCCCGCAAGCCCGGCCAGATCAAGGAGACCGTCTCCGGTGGCAAACTCCTCATCAAGCCGGACGACGTCGCTCGGATTGATGAGTTGCTGCGCCTCCGGGGCTGATTTCCGCGTATAGCTGGCACTTAACCTGCCCTTAAGGTCGCTTCGGGTATCATAGTCGCCTAACCCCAAGTCATGCGCCCCCAGTCCACCGTCCTCCTGCTCGCCACGCTCGGCTTCGCCGCCGCTGCGCACGCGCACATTCCTCCGGTCGATAACCAGTACCGCACGCCATCCGAAGTCCCCGCGACGCTTCAGCCTTCGGTCAAATACGTGATGACGAGCACATACCTCGCCGCCGCCCCCGGGAGCGCGCCGCTGATTGCCACACCTTTCCAGACGTTCACCAAGAACGTCAGCGTCCGCTGGGACGACACCTACCTTTACGTCGAAGCTAAGGGCCTACCTGACCACCCGCTGATGATCGGCATCAAGTCTTGGCAGCAGCAGGTGCCGATTCCGCAGACCTATGCCGGAGCCACCGCTTGGCGTATTCCGCTCAAGCCCGTGCCGGCCAAGGAGCCCATGTCCGCCAAGACGCACTTTATGCGCGGCGCCATCGCGCTCGCCGCCAACGGCGTGCCGATCTTTAACGCGCTCAACAACCGAGGCGATGACGCTAAGGCTGCAGGCGAGCTCGACGACTTCGGTGGCCACTGCGGAAAAGCCGATGACTACCACTATCATGACGCGCCGGTCTTCCTCGAGAAGGAACTCGGCAAGGGTAAGCCCATCGCGGTGGCTCTCGATGGCTACGCAATCTACGGTTACAACGAGCCCGATGGCTCCGCAGTCGGGAAACTCGACGCGTTCGGCGGCCACGAAACTAAGGCACTCGGCTACCACTACCACGCCCAGAAGAAGTATCCGTACATCAACGGCGGCTTCCACGGCGAGGTGAAGGAAGTCGATGGCCAGGTCGACCCGCAGCCCTCCGCCAGCCATGTCCGCCGGACCGGCTCCAGCTACACGCAGAGCCCGCTCCGCGGTGCGCTGATCAAAGGCTTCACGGTCGATGGCAGCAAATACGCGCTTAACTATACGCTCAACGGCAAGCCGCTCAGCGTGAAATACACACTCAACTCGGATAAGACCTGGACCTTCATCTACTCCAACCCCGACGGCTCCACCGCGACCGAGTCCTACACGCCGGGTGAACGCGGCGCCGGCGGTAAGGGCGGCGAGAAAGGCAAGGGCAAGGGCAAGGGCGGCGAAAAGGGCAAGCGCCCGCCTGAAGGAGAAGACGCCAAGCCTAAAGGCGAAGACGTCGAAGCTCCGATCGACGAGACCGCTGGCGACCAAGCCGCGCCTCCAGCCGGTGAAGGCAAGAAAGGCAAAGGCGGCAAGAAGGGCGACAAGCCCGGCATGGTGAAGCCCTCGATGGAAGACACCCTCAAACTCAACGTCTACGCCGACAACTGGTTCGTCCTCTACATCAACGGCAAGCTCCGCGTCGTCGACCCGATCGACTATATGCCGCACAACGTCGTGTCCGTGGACATCCTCCCGGAATACCCGATGACGATCGCCATCATGGGCCGTGATAACGCCGACCCGAAGACCGGTCTGGAATATGGCGACCGCATCGGTGATGCTGGCCTAATCCTGAAGTTCGCCGACGGCACCGTCACCAACGCGAAGTGGAAAGCGAAGAGCTATTTCAAGGGCCCGCTCAACAGCGACGTGAAGAATCCGAAAGTCGAACACACGCCCGTCCCGGCCAACTGGTTCGCGGTCGACTTCGACGACAGCAAGTGGGCCAATGCGACCGAGTACACCGAGGGGCGCGTGAACCCCAAGGAGTCCTTCACCAAGGCCAAGGAAAGTTTCGCCGGCGCGAAGTTCATTTGGACCGACAACCTCGATCTCGATAACACTGTGCTCTTCCGCACCAAGGTCGAAGCCCCGGCCGGTTATAAGCAGCGCTGGACGACCAAGGCCGAGTTCGATCTATCGAAGTAGAAGGTAGGGCGGCCATTGCCATGGCCGCCGTTCGCCTTGGCACGTGCCTTGAGCCGGGCAAGATCACCAGCCGCCTCCATGTCCGTCCGCCCACGGACGTGATAGCAATCACGTCCCTACCCATTGCACGTCTCGGGTGGCAGGTGGCAGTTTCTCCATTCAGCCCTCCTCCCTCTCCTCCCTCATCCGTCATCTGCCCTCGACTCAGTCCTCAACCCTGCTCTCAATTCCCTCACCCCCATGAAGACGCTGTCTCTGCTCCTGACCCTGGCCTCCCTCTCCCTTTTCGCCGCCGATGCCCCCAAGGTCGCCCCGGCCGAGAAGGTCGCCGTGAAGGCGAAGGCCAAGACAAAGGCGCCGAACCCGGCCATGGCCCCAATCGTGGACGTCGCCGGTCTGCCGCGCGTGTTGCTCATCGGCGACTCGATCTCGATCGGCTACACCCTGCCCGTCCGCCAGGAACTGGCCGGCAAGGCCAACGTCCACCGCATCCCGGCCAACGGCGGCGCGACCAAGGGTGGTACCGCCAATCTCGCCAAGTGGCTCGGCGAAAGCAAATGGGACGTAATCCATTTCAACTTTGGCCTGCATGACCTGCGCCACATGGAAGACGGTAAGCGCCAAGTCGAGCCGGTCGACTATGAAACTAACCTGCGCTCGCTCGTGGCTGACCTGAAGAAGACCGGAGCGAAGCTCATCTTCGGCACCACGACGCCCGTGCCCGAAGGCAAGCTCACGCCTCAGCGCACTTTCGGCGACGTCGCCACCTATAACGAGATCGCCCTCAAGGTCATGAAAGAGAACGGCGTCGCCATCGACGACCTCCACGCTGCCGTCACTCCGAATATCGCCAAGCTGCAAAACCCGAACGACGTCCACTTCAACGCCGAAGGCTCGGCCGTCCTCGGCAAGGCCGTCGTAAAGTCAATCAACGCCGCGATTGGGAAGTAAGACCCGAAGGTAGGGCGGCCATTGCCATGGCCGCCGTTCGAAACCGCACGTGCGCACCACCGGGCAGCCTGCTCGACGCTCCAATCTCCTTCCGCCGACGGACGCCACGCAGTGGCGCCCCTACCTCCAGACAGCAATAGAGGCCTTTAAGCGCCCTTGAAGCGACACCTGCATGGAGCGGATACCTCACTGCGATGGGGGTCGCTAACCACATATAGGACGTCAATATAGGCTTACCCCCATGAAATCGCTCACCCTGTTACTGGCCATGGTTTGCTTTTCGCTTTCGGCCGCGCCCAAGTCCGCGACACAAGACTTCGACCGGGATCAGGGCGAAGAATGGAATCGAGGACCGGCCAAAGACATCGCCGGCCTACCGCGCGTGCTGTTACTCTGCGATTTCGTCACAATAAACTCCGGTTATCTCGTCCGCCAAAAACTAGCGGGTAAGGCCAATGTGGACGTATCGATGACAACCGGTCGCCAGACCCAGACCGAATGGCCGAGATACGAGGCATCGTTTCGCTTCGGTAAGTTCGACGTGATCCATTTCAGCTGCGGCCTGCACATCATTGCCCTTCCAAGTAAAGTTAACCCGCAGCAGCAACCGCACATCGAGCCAAGCGAATACGAGAAGGGCGTCCGTGCATGCGTAGCCTTCCTCAAGACGACCCAAGCGAAGCTCATCTTCTCGACCATGACTACCGCCCCCGAAGAAGCTCAAGTCGATGCCTACAACAAAATCGCCATCAAGGTCATGAAAGAAAACGGTATCTTTATCAATGACCTCAATGCCGACATTGGGCCTGCCCTCACCAAATTACAGCGTCCGCTGTCGCCTGAATGGAAGCGCATCGGTTCCGAATTCTACACCGACGAGGGCATTAAAGTCCTCGGCGACGCTGTCGTAAAGTCGATCAGCACCGCGATCGCGAAGTAAGCGCCGAAGGTAGGGGCGCGACTGCGTCGCGTCCGTTCGGCAATTGGCGTGCGCACCACCGGGCAGCCTGCTCGACCCTCCAACCTCCGTAAGCCCACGGACGTGATGGCAATCACGTCC
>CAMBGQ010000065.1 GCA_945866215.1 Opitutus sp. GAS368
TGAGCTTGCCGGAGTGGATCAGGATGCGGAAGCGGAAGGTCTCGGACTGGCCGGCCTTGAGCGTGAAGTTGAGCGTGGTCTTGCCCTTGGTGAATTCCTTGGCGCCGAACGGATTGGCGGCGAAGAGGCCGTAGCCGCGGTTATGCCAATAAGTCGGATAGGTGACGTTCTTTGGGTGGTCGAAGATGCCGACGCAGACGTCTTCACCGCGGACGTTGCCGGAGAGAGTCATCCACTTGGCGCGCGTGCTCCACGATTCCTTTTCGCCGACCTTACCTTCGCTGCTCAGGTAGACGCCATTGACACCGGTGTTGTCGAGCTTGGCGACGGTGGTGGGCAGGCCGGCGGCATCGGTGAAGATTTCAGCCTTGGTGGAAGGCTCTTCGAGGGCGCGGGTCATACGGATGGCGATGGCGCCTTCCTTGGAGTCATGGAAGACGGCGTCTTTCTCCTGGGCGGTGAGGGTGATGATGCGGTCGATGATGCGCAGATCCTTAGAGGCGCGGAAGACGAGCTGCTCGTCCTGCTGCAGCACCTTGGAGCCGTCGGCCATGATCCAGTCGGAGGAGACCTCGAGGGTGGCCGAGCCGTTGCCGCCGTTGATCGACTTGATGCTCTTATGCTTCACCGAGCCGTAAGGCATCTTGCCCTTATGGGTGTAGCCCTCGGGCGGGGAGTTCCAGAAATCAGTACCGTTGACGTCGCCGTAGTTGAACCATGAGGAGATGTGGTGCGGGTGGTCGGTGCGCTCACCAGCGATTTTCTCGAGGGGGAAGCCGCGGGTGAAGATCGTGCCCTGCGAGGTACGGAGCGGGGAGAGCAGGGGCTTCTTCTGGTTGGACCAGTAGACGTAAGAGGTGAACGGCTGGCCGTCGACGAGGACATCGATCTGCTGCTTGTCCTTCTGTTCAACAAGCTTCACTTCGGCAGCGACGGCGGCTTGGCCGAACGCGGCAAGGAGGGCGAGGAGGGCGAGGGGGTGTTTCATGGGTATCTCCTTGGACATACCCCCGCCCCCAAGGTTGCCAATCTGAAAGGGGCGTCGTCCAGAGGTAGGGACGTGATTGCCATCACGTCCGTGGGCGGACGGACGTTGGAATGGGCAAAGAGTCTGCCCGGCGCAACGCACCTGCCGCGGCGAACGGCGGCCATGGCAATGGCCGCCCTACCTTGGGCTCAGAATCCCGCGCCTTTGACCTTCGTCTTCACGCGCAGGAGTCGATCCTTGGACGTGATGTAAAGGGTGTGGCCGTCGTCGCCCCAAGCGAGGTTCGCGGTGGCCTGACCGCAGAGGATCGAGCCGAGGTGCTTACCTTCGGGGGAGAGGATCAGCACGCCACCAGGGCCGGTGGTCCAGATGTTGCCGTTGACGTCGAGTTTCAGGCCGTCGCAAGAGCCCGGGCGTTCCTTGCTCTTCAGCGGAGCGGCGAGGAAGACGTCGCGCAGGCCGGAGCCATCGAGGTTGCAGACCGCGACGCGCGGGTTCTTGCCGTCCGAGATCGCGAGGTAGAGGGACTTCTGGTCCAGGCTGAGAGCGATACCGTTAGGCCACTGGACTTCCTTGGTTACCAGAGTCACCTTTCCGTCGGTCGCGAGCTTATAGACTCCGTGGTATTGGGTTTCAGACTTCTCGCCCTTGGGCAGGCCGTAGGGCGGGTCGGTGAAGTACACGGATCCATCCTTGGCCACGCAGAGATCGTTCGGGCTGTTGTAGCGCACGCCTTCATGGTTCTTGGTCGCGAGTGGCTCGAACTTGCCGTCGCCACCCAGGCGCGCGACGCGTCGGGAGCCGTGCTGACAGAGGAGCATGCGGCCCTGGGCGTCGACGGAGAGGCCGTTGGAGCCCTGGTTCGCAGAAGGAGCATCGGTGCCGCTGGGCTTCAGGAAGATGGAGGCCATCGCGTCGCCTTCAATCCACTGGTAGGCGACATTGTTGGGCACGTCCGAGAAGACGATGCGGCCCTTATACCACACCGGGCCTTCAGACCACGAGTAGCCGCCATTCGAGATGGTCTCGATCTTGGCGTCGCCCGCGATCAACGCATCGAGCGCTGGATCAAGTTTCTCGATGGACTGCTTCGGGCCATCGGCGGCGAGCGCGGTGAGTACGGAAAGGAAGAAGGCGGAGAGGAACTTCATGGGGAGATTGAGGCTAAAGACAGGGATGACGAAAGAATCTGAGGAGGCAAGAGGGTTGAGCGAGACAAGGGACAGGGGCGGGGACAGGGACAGGTTTCGATTACTTAGGGATAGTCCCAGGGATAGTTACTGGAAATTGCTTCTGCCTCTGTTCCTGCGTGTGCCCCTAGGCACCGAAGCCTGTCCGTGTCCCAGTCCCTGCCCCTTGCTTCTTTGTATCCTCCCTTGTCTTGCCCTCTCTCCAAAACCCTCCTTCCTCACCTCTGTGAAAGCCCTGCTCCTTACCGAATATAAGAAGATGTCCTACGTGGACGTGGCCGATCCGGTCTGCGGTCCCGAAGACGTCCTGATCCAAGTACGCGCCTGCGGGATCTGCGGTTCCGATATCCATGGTTACGACGGCTCCACGGGCCGCCGCATCCCCCCGCTCGTTATGGGCCATGAAGCCGCGGGCGTCATCACCGGCGTCGGCGCCCAGGTGAAGGGCTTCGCCCCGGGCGATCGCGTGACCTTTGATTCCACGGTCTTTTGCGGCGACTGCGTCCACTGCAAACGCGGCGACGTCAACCTTTGCGATAACCGCCAGGTCCTCGGCGTCTCGTGCGGCGACTATCGCCGCCACGGCGCCTTCGCCGAATTCGTCACCGTCCCCGCCCGCATCCTCCACAAACTTCCGGCCGAACTCGGTTTCGCCGAAGCCGCCATGATCGAGGCCGTCTCCGTCGGCGTGCACGCCGTCCGTCTCACGCCCGTCGCTCCAGGCGACACCGCCGTCGTCGTGGGCACGGGTATGATCGGACTCTTGACCCTCCAGGCCGCCAAGATCGCGGGTTTCGCGCAGGTCATCGCCGTCGACACCGAGGACTCGCGCCTCGCCGTCGCGATGGAACTCGGCGCCACGCATAGCTTCAATCCCAAGACTGGTGGCGACCTCACCGAGTTCGTGAAATCGCACACCAAAGGCCAGGGCGCGGACGCCGCGTTCGAGTGCGTCGGTCTCAACGCCACCGTGCTCTCCGCGATCCACGCCGTGCGCAAGGGCGGCACGGTGACACTCGTCGGTAATCTTACGCCGAAGACCGAGCTCCCGCTTCAGATTGTCGTCACTCGCCAGCTCCGTCTCCAGGGGTCGTGCGCTTCCGCTGGCGAGATCCCGCGCTGCATCGAGTTGCTCGCTACCAAGCAGATCAAAGTCGACAAAATCATCTCCGCGGTGGCCCCGTTGGCGCAGGGTGCCGACTGGTTTGCGAAGCTCTACGCCGGCGCTCCGGGCGTGATGAAGGTCATCCTCGCACCTCAAGTCTGACCAATAGAATCAATGGCTTTCTTCGATCTCACCGGCAAGGTCGCCTTCATCACCGGCACCAGCCGCGGCCTCGGCCAATACTTCGCACGCGCCCTCGCGCAGGCTGGCGCCGACATCGCGATGTCGAGCCGCGACGCCTCTAAACTCGCCCCGTTCCGCAAGGAGATCGAGGCCCTCGGTCGCCGCACCTGCGGTGTCGATCTCGACGTCCGTGATCACGCCAGCATCCAGGTCGCCGTGGCTTCAGTCGAGAAGCAGATGGGGCGCATCGACATCCTCGTGAACAATGCCGGCTGCAATGCGCGCAAGCCCGCTCTCGAGGTCACGTGGGAGGATTGGAACATGGTCCTCGATACCAATCTCCGCGGTACGTTCTTCACGTCGCAGGCCGTCGCGCCGGGCATGATTGCCCGCGGCTACGGACGCATCGTCAACATCGGCTCCGTCACCTGCGTTGCTGGTTACGCGGGCCTCGCCCCGTATGGCGCCAGCCGCGGCGGCGTGAAGCAGCTCACCATGAGCCTCGCCGACGACTGGGGTCGCCATGGCGTCACCGTCAATTGCCTCGCCCCGGGTTGGTTCAAGACCGCCCAGAACTCCGTCCTCTACGAGAACCACGAATGGGTCGAATACCTCTGCGACCGCATTCCGCTCAAGCGCCCTGGCGCGCCGGACGACCTTGCTGGCCCGGTGGTTTTCCTGTCCTCGGAAGAAAGCCGCTACGTGACTGGACAGACCTTGTTGGTTGACGGGGGCATTAGCACGGGTGCTACTCGTGCCACGGTCGCCCCGCCGAAATCCTGATTCTCCTGCGCCATGCTTTACGCCCTCCTCGCCATCGCCGTCCTGGTCCTGTTGGTGACTTGGCTGAAGCTTAATCCGTTCATCGCGCTGCTGATCAGCTCGCTGACGCTCGGCGCGATAGTTGTGGCGACGCAACTGGAGGTAATCGGTGTCGCCCCGCTGACGATGGCCGCGGTCCTGAAGGCCTTCCAGACGGGCTTCGGTAACACCTTGGCCGGCACGGGCGCGATCATCGTGCTTGGAGTTGTGTTCGGCAAACTCCTCGCCGAATCGGGCGGGGCAGGGGTGCTCGCCAAGCAGTTCATTAAGACGCTCGGTCCTTCGCGCATCGGCCTCTGCATCATCCTGCTCGCGCTCTGCGTGGGCATGACGACCTGGTTCGCCGTCGGCCTGCTCCTCATCCTGCCGATCGTCATCACCCTCGCGAAGGAAACCGGTAAACCCTTCCTGCTGCTGGTGCTGCCGCTGTTGTCTTTCTTGTCCGTGATGCACGGACTCATGCCGCCGCACCCCGGTCCCGTCATCGCCATCGAGGCCCTCCATGCGGACATGGGTAAGGTCATCCTCTGGGCACTCGTGCTGGGGATTCCCGTCGCCGCTATCGCCGGTCCGATCTTCGCAAAGATCGCCGTCAAGCGGGTCGAAGTCGCCACCCCCGAGTTCACGCCGTCGGTCTCCGCGAACCAGACCTTGCCGACGTTTGGTCTGACAATCTTTACCGTGCTGTTGCCGGTGATACTGCTCCTGGGGGGCACGCTGGTCGAGCTCCTGCACGCCAAGGAAGCCCTCTGGGGCAAGGTCTGCCTCTTTGTCGGTCACCCCGTGATCGCCCTGCTTTTATCGGTGCTTTTCGCTATGTGGGCCTTTGGTAAGCGCTGCGGTCGCTCCCCTGGCGAGCTCCTGAAATTCTCCGAGCAGAGCGTCTCTGGTATCGGTATGACGCTCATCCTCGTCGGCGCCGGCGGCGGCTTCGCGCTCGTCATGCGCACGGCGGGCGTGGACAAGGAACTCGCCGAATTAGCGGCCTCGGCGGGTCTGCCGTTATTGGTTTACGGTTGGCTCGTCTCGGCGTTCATCCGCGTCGCCACCGGCTCCGCGACCGTCGCCATCACCGTCGCCGCGGGCTTCATTGCGCCCGTCCTGGCGGCCCATCCGGGCACCAGTCCCGAGCTCATGGTTATCTCCATCGGCTGCGGCTCGCTCTTTCTTTCGCACCTCAACGACAGCGGCTTCTGGATGGTCAAGGAATGCCTCGGACTCACCGTCGGTCAGACCCTGCGCACGTGGACGATCACCGAGACCCTCATTGGTTTTTCTGGGCTAGGGATGGCATTGTTGGCCGAGCAGGTGTTGAAGTTTTTTGGGTAGGGTTGAGCTCCCTCGCTCAACCGCGGCTGACCAAGGGTGGTCAGCCCTACCTCGGACTCCGGCTCATTATCCGCTCTCCGGTTTTCCTTTGAGCGTGATGCCTTGGGTAGGGCGGCCATTGCCATGGCCGCCGTTCGTCGAGCCGCGTGCGATGAGCCGGGTAGAGTTTTTGACCATTCCTACGTCCGTCCGCCCACGGACGTGATGGCAATCACGTCCCTACCCAAGGCAACACTTCACACCCGCCACCCGCCACCTGGGGCTGCCACCTGTCACCCGAAACGAGCGCAAAGCGACTGCATCGGGTAGGGTCGGGACTGCGTCACGACATAGCCTGAAGAGGGTAGGGTTGAGCTCCCTCGCTCAACCGCGGCTGACCAAGGGTGGTCAGCCCTACCTTTGGCCTCGGTCGATCATCCGGTTTCCGGTCTCCCCTTGGCGCGTTGTCTTTCGGCCCTCAGGTCTCTGGTTCGGGTCTTCAGGTGCAGGTATAGGTCCAGGGCCCGAATCTGAACCCGATTACCCGGACCTGGCGCCTGATTACTGAGACCCGAGACCTGAAAATGTGGGCGCCAGCCAATCATCCAGTCCCCCTTAGGCGCAGATGCGCCGTGTGGGGTAGGGTGGGGGCTTTACTTGCCTGGCCCCGACCCCGAGCCGCCCAGTCTGACCTATTTGATTAAATGGCATGTTAATAACTTATAAATGACTGAATAATCAATTAAACCCATCAATAGACCCAATTTTATGATTATTGACTGATTTTAATCTATTTTTACTAAAAATAATCGATTACCCCCACGTGTTCACAGGGATGTCACCCAGAGAAGGTCAAAATGCAGCAATTTCGGTTGTGCCGATAAGGGGTTCACCCCAGAATTTCTTTACCCCCAAAAGATGTCACTCCCCAGTGGCCTCACCTAATTTACTCTAATGAAAAGTTCGAAGCCTCGTCCCTTATTCTCGCGTGCCTCGCTGATGGTCGCGGCCGCGCTTCTCGCCGTCGGATCGCCGACACCCGCGCGCGCCGCCAACTTCACTTGGACGAAAGCCAATACCGGTGATTATGCTTGGACCAACAAAGCTAACTGGGTGGGCGATGCGGGTTCTCCGGACGGCATCGGTGATATCGCTAATCTCAATGTCAATATTTTGGGTCCACAGACCATTACGCTCGATGCCAACGTCACTTTCGGGACCTTGAATATTGGGGATAGCGTGGGGTCGGATGCTTTCATCATCGCACCTGGACTCATCACCACGCCCGGCATCTTGGGCTTGGCCCAGCCTGGCGCGGGGACGTTGGGAGTGGGGACTCTCGGCATCGGCACCATCGTGATGGACGCTCCTGGCTCCGCGCCCGTGGCGATCAACAAGACGGGCACCGGTAGCGACGAAATCCAAGCCTCGGTGTATTTCAACGATGACCTGACGATCACCGCCGCGGCGGGTACGCTGACTTTGACGGGCGGTCTACGTTCCGGTCAGTCGAATCTTACTCTCACGGGGGCAGGCACGATCGTAATCACCGG
>CAMBGQ010000066.1 GCA_945866215.1 Opitutus sp. GAS368
TGTTCACCAGCACGACGAGTTGCTTCACGCCCAGAAGGGAGAGTAGGAACGCGTGGCGGCGGGACTGGTCCATCACGCCTTCCTTGGCGTCGATGAGCAGCAGGGCGGCGGAGGCGCTGGCGGCGCCCGTCACCATGTTCTTGAGAAACTCCTTATGGCCCGGGGCGTCGATGATCGCGTAGGCGCGCTGCTTCGTGCGGAAGAAGATGCGCGTAGTGTCGATGGTGATGTTCTGTTCCTGCTCTTCGATCAGGGCGTCGAGGAGGAAGGCGTATTCGAACTCCATGCCCTCGGTCGCGCAGTTCTTGCGCACCTGCTCCAGCTTGCCGTTGGGCAGGGAATCGGTGTCATGGAGGAGGCGGCCCACGAAGGTGGACTTGCCGTGGTCGACGTGGCCGACGACGACGACATGCATCTTACGATGGTCTTCGGCGGAGGCCGCGAGGGCGCCGACGGGCTGGGAAAGGGATTGGGTGTGCATTGTATCTAAGTGGCTCACATGAAACCCTTGGCGCGGAGTTCCTGCATCGAGTTGCGACCGACATGGTCCTGGGCGCGGCCGGAGCGTTCGCTGGTTTTGGTCAGCTTAAGTTCTTCGATGACCTCGTCGATATTGCTGGCCGGGCTGTCGACCGGGTGCGTGATGGGGTGGCAACCGAGGGAGCGGAAGCGCTTACCGTCACGGGCGAAGTAGAGGGTCGGATTCGGGATGTTCTCGCGGCGGATGTATTCCCAGATGTCGAGCTCGGTCCATTCGAGGAGCGGCTGGACGCGGACGTGCCCGCCGTCAGGGGCGGTGCTGGCGAACTGGCCCCAGAATTCCGGCGGCTGGTCCTTGTAGTCCCAGTTGCCTTCGGCGGAGCGAGGGGAGAACCAGCGTTCTTTGGCGCGGGTCGGGTCTTCGTCGCGCCGGATACCCGTCACGAGGGCGTCCCACTTGAACTCGTCGATCGCGGCCTTGAACGGCACGGTTTTGAGCTCATGTGTCACCGTCACCGGGTCGTGGGTCGAGTAGCCGATACCGCGACGAATTGCGTCGTCGTTGACGCGGACGATGAGGTCGACGCCATGGATGACCTTGGCCTTCTCGCGGAACTCATACATCTCTGGGAACTCGTAGGTCGTGTCGATGTGCAGGAGCGGGAAGGGGATCTTGCCGCAGAACGCTTTGCGGGCGAGCCAGATGAGGACGTTGGAATCCTTGCCCATGGACCAGGGCATGCAGACCGAGCGGAAGTTTGCGAAGGCTTCACGGAAGACGTGGATCGACGTCTGTTCGAGGCGCGTGAGGTGGTCGTTTTGAGCGTTGCGGGACATGCTGAAGAAAGCGGTTGGCGGTTAGCGGTTAGCGGTTGGGAACACAGAGAGGCTGAAGTAAAGGTGGAAGCGGTTAGCGGTTGGGAACACAGAGAGACGGAAGTAAGGTGGAAGTGGTTAGCGGTTAGCGGATGGGGTTAGGAAAGAGGGTGTAAAGTGAGGAGGGGAGGTTTTTGGATTGAGGTGGTTTTCCTATCCGCCAACCGCTAGCCGCTAACCGCCCAACCCTTTCTTCGTACGCGTGTGGAGTCCGCATTCCTTCTTATCGAAGCCGGGCCAGCGGCCGCCGCGTTCGTCGCCGCCGGAAGTAGGCAAGGTGCAAGGGTAGCAACCGATCGAGCGGTAGCCACGGTCGTGCAGGACGTTATGGGGCAGGCCGTGCTCCTTGAGGTAGGCCCAGACTTGATCGCGGCTCCAGTCGACGAGCGGGTTGAGCTTCCAGACGTCGGAATCATCGGGGCGCACCGCCAACGAGAGCACCGGCGTCGCGGAGCGTTCGGCGCTTTGGTCGCGCCGCATGCCGGTGATCCAGAGATCAAGGTCGAAGAGCTTCTTACCGAGGGAATCGACCTTGCGGAGTTCGCAGCACTTCTCGGGATCGCGCTTCCAGAGTTCGGCGCCATATTGGGCGGCTTGCTGTTCGACCGTCTGGGCGGGATGTACTTCCTCGACCATGATACCGAGGTGGGCTTCGAGCTTAGCCTTGAAGGCCAGCGTCTCGGGGAAGAGCAGGCCCGTGTTGAGCGTGAAGGCCTGGAGCGGCAGCCCGGCCGTCTTGGCAAGATGGAGGATGACGATACCGGCAGGCTGGAAGCTCGTGCCGATGCCGGCGCGGGCGCCGAACGTCTCGTAGGCCCAGCGGAGACGGTCCACCGGCGCCAGCGTCGTGAGACGGGCGTCGAGTTCCGGGATCCGGGCTGGGTTGAGGTCGGCCATATCGGGATTAGGCGGCGGGAGCGGCGGGCCAGACGGCTGCCTGGTCGACCCAGTCGCCGAAGGCCTGACCGGCATGGCGCTCCTTGGCGTACTGCTTGAAGAGTTCGCCGATGAGCACCGGGATATCGTCGACCAAGGCGGCTTCCTTCCAGAGGCGAGCGAGGCGGGTGCCTTCGCGATTACCGCCGAGCATGATGTTGTACTTGCCCGGGGCTTTGCCCACGAGACCGATCTCGGCATTGTAGGGACGAGCGCAACCGTTGGGGCAACCGGTCATGCGCACGACGAGTTCTTCGTTGGCGATGCCGGCGGCGGCCTGACCTTCTTCGATTTTTGCGAGGAACTTCGGGAAGACACGTTCGGATTCGGCCAGGGCGAGGCCGCAGGTCGGGAGAGCCGGGCAGGCCATGCCGCGTCCCTTGATCAAGCCGGGGTTGAAGACGATGGCGCAACCGTGATCATGCAGCATCTGCTCGATGGCGCCTTTGTCGGCTTCCTTAATATCGGACAGGACGAGATTCTGGGTCGCGCTCAGGCGGTAGGTCGGGCCGAACTTCTCGGCGATCGTGCGGAGCGCGGTCTTCAGCTTGTAGTCGCCGGCATCCTTGACGCGGCCGGTCTCGACGAAGAGGCCGAGGAACCAGTTGCCATCGAGCTGCTTGGACCAACCGAAGGCATCGCCTTGGCCGCGGAAGAGGAAGGGCTTGGCGGTCGGGAGCGGCGCGCCGAGACGCTGGCCGAGTTCGGCGCGGAACCATGCGACGCCTTTTTCCTGCAGGACGTATTTGATGCGGGCGTGTTTGCGGTCGGTGCGGTCGCCCCAATCGCGGTGGATGGCGACGACGGCGGCGCCGACTTCGACGACTTGTTCGCGGGTCAGGAAGCCGATGACGTCGGCGAGGCGAGGGTAGGTGGCCTTGTTGCCGTGGGAGGTGCCGAGACCGCCGCCGACGAGCAGGTTGTAGCCGATGAGCTGGCCGTTCTCGACGATGGCCACGTAGCCCAGGTCGTTGGTGAAGATGTCCGTGTCGTTGTTTGGCGGGATGGCGAAGCCGGTCTTGAATTTACGCGGCAGGTAGGTCTTGCCGTAGAGCGCATCCGCAGGCGCGCCGGAGTCATCGGTGTCGGCGGGCGGCGGCATGTAGGGGTTAGCCTGGTCGGTGGCAGCGCGGGCCTTGGAGACTTTGTCGCCGAGACCGAGGTCGACCTGCACGCCATCGACCCAGATCGAGTGATAGGCGGTGGTGCGCGGCAGGAGCGCGCGGGTGATCGCGAACGCATCTTCATCCACCTGCACGGCGACCTGGTCGACGGGCGGGTTGGTGGGGGCGGTCACGTTGCGGTTCACGTCGCCGCAGGTGGCGAGGGTGGAGGAGAGGGCGTCGTTGATCGACTTGATCAGCGAACCGATGCCTTTCTGTAGTACCCCGTGGAACTGGAAGGTTTGGCGGGAGGTGATGCGGAGCGTGCCGTTGGCGAAGCGACTCGAGAGTTCGTCGTAGACGATGTACTGGGAAGCCGGGACGATGCCGCCGGTCTGACGCGTGCGCACCATGACCGAGAATTCTTTGGCTACCTTGCGCTTATCGCGGTCATCCTGCTGGTAGATGCCGTGGAACTTGATGAACTGCTCGTCGTCGCCGCTGAAGCGGTCGGCCTCGGGATTGGCGAGGGTTTCGCGAATCGTGCCCGAAAGGTCGGGTTTATCGGCCTTTAGGAGTTCATTCTTGGCCAGGGGCTTGCTGGGAGGAGTTTCCATGATTTAATACTTGATAAGATGGGTTATGATTACATATATTGGGGTCAAGTCGAAACCATGGTTAATTGCAATATAGGCAGGGTGGTCTTTGTCGGAGCAGGACCCGGAGCCCCGGACCTGATCACCGTGAGGGGGCTGCGCCTGCTTCAACAGGCTGATGTGGTCATTCATGATGCCTTGCCGGGCGATGCTCTTTTGGGAGAGATCCCGTCGGCCACGAAGATTGTGCCCGTCGGTAAGCGTTGTGGCGTGCATTCGATGACGCAGGACGAGATCAACGCCGTCATCGTGCGGGAAGCTCGACAGGGTGGTCTCATCGTCCGGCTCAAAGGTGGCGACCCAGGTATCTTCGGCCGTCTCGGCGAAGAGATGGACCACCTTGCTGCCCAGGGCATTCCTTTCGAAGTCGTTCCGGGCATTACCGCGGCGACCGCTGCGGGTGCGGATGCCGCGTTCCCGCTGACGCATCGCGGCAAGGCCGCTTCCGTCACGTTCCTTACCGGTCACTGCGCCGATGGCACTGATCAGAATTGGAAGGCGCACATCGAGACCGGCGCCACGCTCTGTCTCTACATGGGCGCGAAGGCGCTGCCGTCCGTCGCCGTGAAACTCATCGCCGCCGGCGCTCAGGCTGATTTGCCGATCCGTTTACTTTCGAAGGTCTCGCAGGATGGCGCGTCGGATGTCCTCACCACGCTGACCGACCTCGCTTCAGGTAAGGTCGATGTTTCCGTGCTGCCCACCCCGCTCATCGCGGTCGTTGGCGCGGTCGTCGCTCCGCCCCGTCATGCGGGCCTGATGGGCCGCATCGCCGCGTTCGCCTGAGTTCAGGCCTTCCCGCGGAAGGTGAAGAAGAGCAGGGTGAAGATCACGGCGACTCCGCTGAGCCAAAGCATGATACGTCCGCCGAGGTCCATGTCTTCGGGCGCAAGGGCGCCGATTAACACCGGCAGGAGTCCCATGAGGAGGATGGTCCCGATGACGATATTCTTGGCCGACTTAAAGCTGGAGGTGATGAGGTGCCGCTTGAAGAGCAGCGCCGGCAGGGCGGGGTGCGTGCCGAGCAGGGGGCTGAGCTTCCAGCGCAGGCCGGCAGGCGCGTGATCCTTGGCGATGGTCGCGACGTCGCCTTCGGCTCCGGCGTGGCGGCCAGGGAGCAGGAAGAGCATCAGAATGACCGCCTCGCCCTTGGCGTCCTGCAGGGCGTCTTCCAGTAAGGGCTTATTGAAGTCATATTCCGCGCCTTCGCGACGTTCCATCGAGCAGGCGATGAGTTCATCGTCCTTCAGGCCGAGTTGATTGCGGAGTGCGACGGAGAAGAGGTTTCGGCAACGAGTCACCTCGGGGATGGGCGAACCGTGATCGCAGAGCAGAACCGTGCCGCTGCCCTTGGTCCATCCAGTCGACTTCAGGTTGTCGCTCAGCATGTTCACCAGTTCGGGGCCGAAGAGCGGTTCACGGATGGCGAGCTTCATCGTTCCTGGTTGGGCGTCGGCGAAGACTTTGGGGAGATACTCCGTGATCGCCCGGCTCGGTCCGATGAAGAGCGGAAGCACCACAATCTCTTCGATGCCGTCGAGTTTCGCCTGCTGGACGGCGTGTTCGAAGATGACCGCCGGGACGCCGCCGAGCAGGGCAGGGTCGATCTTGGTCGAGTGCATGGTCGAGACTGGCAGAACCGGTTGTTCGATCAGTTTGCCTACTTCTTGGGCCAGTCCGCGGAGGGCTAACGTAGCTGTGGGCTCGTAGGAGCCATTGTCGACGAGGAAGATACGGGTGCCGGCCATGGGGGTTAAGTGAGGGATAAACTTCATATTGGCAACGCAGGGTTGCCACGTTTAAGCGGCAAGGCATCCTTGAGGGATGCCCCGCTGTTTCCTCGCCGCTGTCGCTCTGTGCCTGAGCGTCCTCTCCCTTTCCGCCGCCGATGCTTGGCTGACCGACCTTGATGAGGGCATCAAGGTCGCCAAGGCTGAGAAGAAAGCGATCTTGGTCGACTTCACCGGCAGCGACTGGTGCGGCTGGTGTATCCGCTTGAAGAAGGAAGTCTTCGACCAGAAGGAGTTCGCCGCGGCGACCAAGGACTTCGTGCTCGTCGAACTCGACTACCCTCAGAAGAAGCAGCAGAGCGCCGAGGTGAAAGCCAAGAACAAGGCCCTCTCCGAGAAGTTCGGCATCGAGGGTTTCCCGACGATCCTGTTGCTCGACGCCAATGGCGAGCCCTTCGCCCAGACTGGCTACCAAGCCGGCGGACCGATCAAGTACCTCGCCCATCTCGCCGAGCTACTGAAGGACAACACTCCAGCCGGGAAGGCCAAGTTCGCCCAGGGTAAGAAGGACGAAGTCGTCTTGCGTGGCTACGGCGAGGCTCTCGAGGTCCTCATCACCCCACATCTTGAGAAGAAAGACCTCGCTGCCGCCGAGGCCGCGATTGCCAAGTTCATCAAGGACAAGGCCGTCACCGGCGCCGCCAAGGTGAACCTCTCCGTCAACGCCCGCGTGGGTAGCGTCCAGGCCTGCAAACCGGGCGACCATAGCGCCGTGCTCAAGGTTCTCGACGAAATCATCGCGGATAATCCCGCTGACCTGACCGGCGAGCTGAAGCAGTTCCGTGCCCAAGTCGCCGCCGCCCAGGCCGCCGACAAGGATAAGAAATAATTACCCATGAAAAAACTCATCCTGACCCTACTTCTGCTCGCGACCGTCACGGCACGTGCCGAAGTCACTTGGCTGACCGACCTCGACGCCGCCAAGGCCCAGGGCGTGAAGGAGAACAAGCCTGTGCTGGTCGATTTTACCGGCAGCGACTGGTGCCCACCTTGTAAGACGCTCCATAAGATCGTCTTCGAGTCCGCGGAGTTCGCTGCGGCCGCCTCCCAATATGTGCTCGTCGAACTCGATTTTCCGA
>CAMBGQ010000067.1 GCA_945866215.1 Opitutus sp. GAS368
AGCAGCGCCTGGAGTTCGGTCGAGAGGGCAGGGAGTTCTTTGGCGATTTCTGCACGCTGTTCTGCGGTCCAAGTGGACGGAGGCTGGCCGAAGGCGACGCGTTCGAGTTTCGAGAGGCTGATCGAGGTGCGCGAGCGCATCTGGAGCAAGGATCCCGTGGCGAGGGTTTGAATCGGTACAATCCGCCCGCCGCTCTGTACCGGGATATCGCCGAAGGAGCGCGTATCCCAAGTAGCGTCCGCGGCGGAGGCCGCGGGCGTGAGGAGACCGAGGGCTAAGACCACAGCGGCCGCCTTGGCGCTGCGACCGCGGAGGAAGCGCAGCAGGGAGACGCCGAAGTGCCAGATGAGGCCGAGGGACATCAGCGCGACGGAGATGTAGGGGATGAGCCAGCCGGGATTGCGCACGACCTGAAGTACGCTGAGGCTCTTGCCGTCCTTGGTGCTGCCGAAGCTCGACTGGAAGAAGGTCAGGCCAGCATGGCGGAGCGGTTGGTTCATCGAGATATTGAAGGGGAAGGAGCTCGCTCCTTCCTTGAGAGTCACGTCGCTGGCGAAGCGCTTGGGCGTCTCAGTTCCCGGATACTTCTCGTGGGTGAACTTATCCAGCAGTACTGTGAAGGGGACGTAGTAGCGGGTCCGGCGGAGCGAGAGATCGTAGGTCTTACCAGCGTCTACGAAGGTCTGGGCGTCGAAAGATTCCGTCAGGTTAAGATTAAGGACCCAGATGCCGAGCGACTTATCCTTCGTCTTCAGCTCCACGATGGCCGTAGGAGCGTTGGGCTTGTTGTCGTCAAAGCTTTCCGGGAGAGGCTTGTAGGTCAGCTCAGTGCGAGCGCCAATACCTTGGGTTGCCTTGAGGTCGATGCCGTCGCTCATCTGCGATTTGGCCCGGATCATCGCGTTCGGGTGGTAGGTCTGGACGACGAGCGTGTAAGGAGTGCCCGGGAGTTCGACGGAGGAGGGAGTCTTTTTGGCGGCGATGTCGCGGAGGATTGAATCAGGAATCGTGACGACGTCGTCTCCGGCGGTGGATTTCTCTACGAGTGCGATCTCGAAATCGCGGAAGGCTTCGGAGTAGTTACGTTGCTCGCCTTCGGGGATGATCATCGCGGACTCCTCCTGGTAGATCGCGGTGACGAAGCCTCCGCCCAGCAGAAGGAGTAGGCCAGCGTGAATCATGAGGTTGCCGACCTTGGCGGCGGTCGCCTTGAAGTGGCGGACGTGGGCGAAGGCCAGGTTGATGATCAGCAGGGCCCCGAGAGTGAAGCCGGCCGGCAACGGGATGCGTAAGGTCGCCGTCGGGTCCATCGGATAGAAGCAGAGCCAGGAACTGAAGTAGACCTTCTGGACATGCCAGATGCCCCAGTGGACTTGTTCGAATGTCCCCAGCAGGATGAGGATCATCGACAGGATGAGCAGGAGCACCGTCAGCTTGAGCGATGCCAGTGTGTCGACGAGGCGCCGGCCGCTGTCGGCCTTCTTTTGGTGTTCTTCGCTGTTCACGGGAGTTGGGAGGCGGAGAGGAAGGCGACGAACGCGGCGCCATTGGCTTCGACGGCAGCGGTCTCGCCGTTCATCTTGAAGAACCAGGTGGCACCGTCCTTGGCGGTCAAGACGGCGTCGACCGACTTTTTGCCGTCGGTGGAGGTCATCACGAAGCGCTGGCTCTCGAGTCCGCCGACCTTGACCGTCTGGGCAGAGCCGGAGATTTCATCAGGGCTGGCCGGAGGGAGGCCAATTTGGCCGCGCCAGCGGTTCACGTTGGCGGTGAGGCCGCCGACGTTTCCTGGGAAGACCGTCACGGCGATCTCCGCCTTGCTGTCGTTCGGGCCGGAGACGATCCAGGTGGCCTTGCGCATCGAGTTTTCCGGACCGACGGACCAGCCGGTAGGAAGCTTCGCCCACTTGGGGGCGTCGAAGCCGGCCGCTTCTGCCTTCATCGAGGCGGGAGCAACCATTGGCGCGGCGACGGCCGGAGAGGGGGCCGGCTGGGCGGCGACGGGGGCGGCCGGAGCAGTCGCGGGCGCGGCGGCGGCCGGAGCGGCTTCGGGTTCCACCTTATAGCGGACAACCTGCGGGGCAGGTTTGCAGCCGAAGGCGAGGAAGGAGGCGGACAGGAGGAGGAGAGGGCGCATAAAGGAGGGGGTAAATTATTTGCTGGTGGCTTTGCCGGCGTTTTTTTTCTTTGCGGGATTGGTGCTCTCGTGCTGGCCTGTCTTCAGGCGATCTTCGTATTTCGGGTCGCGCGGCTCGATGATTCCACGCTGCACGAGCTCATCGGCGTGGAGGGCAGCGAGGGGTCCGCAGCGAGCGAGCCAGGCATCGCACTCGGCGCGGAGTTCGGCGAGCTTGGCGGCATTAGCCGGATCGCCGGCGATGTTCTTCACTTCCCACGGGTCGCTCTGGGTGTCGTAGAGCTCTTCCGGGGCGCGATTCGGATTGAAGTAGAGGGCTTGGACCGGGGTCAGCTTACCCTCAGCCTGCACGCGCCGGAGTTCCTGCATGGTCTGGCCGATTTCTTGGTAGGCGACCTTGCCAGCCTCGTCGACGCCTGGAGCTAGGTTGCGGACGTAGCGATAGCGGGCGTCACGGACGGAGCGGACCTTATCAAAACTTTCGTCCATGAAGTCGCGGAAGGAGTAGGCGTATTTCGGCGGGTTGGCGGCGGTGGGCAGGAAGCAATGGCCATCGAACTCGGCGGGCACGGGCACGCCAGCCACGGTTAGCGCGGTCGGGGCGAAGTCGATCCAACTGGCGAAATCTTCGCGCACGGTGCCGGGGGCGACTTGGCCGGGCCAGCGGACGATGAGCGGGACGCGCGTGCCCGTATCCTTCGGCGAGCGCTTGAAGCGCGGCATGCCGCGACCGTGGTCACCGGTAAAGATGACGATGGTATTTTTCTCAAGGTCGTGGGCCTTGAGCCAATCGAGCACGCGTCCGAGGGAGTAGTCCACGGCCGTGACGAGCTCGTGGTAGTGGGCGACCTCGCGGCGGACAGCCGGGGTATCCGGATAGAAGGGCGGGAGTTCGACCTTGGCTGGGTCGCGCCGATCGGAGGGCTTGAGGGCCGACGTGTTCTTGGCGTGTTCCGCGTCGGAGGCACGCACCTGGCTCTCGTGACTTACGGAGTCGTTGAAATAGGCGAAGAACGGTTCCTTTGGCTTGGCGGTCAGCGGAGCGGCCGGGCGGTTGGCCGGGTTGACCCAGTTCTTGCGGTCGTTCGCGAGGTTCTTTTCCGGCACGCCCTGGAAGTCCGTCTTGCCGGGCCACATCACATGATAACCCGCGGACTGGAGTTTTTCGGTGAAAGGGTGAGGCGGGTTCACGACTTTGGAGCGCATGTTCTGCGCACCATACTTAAGCGGGTATTGGCCGGTGACCATCCCGCTGCGCGAGGGGGCGCAGACGCCGGTGTGCGTGAAAGCTCGGGTGAAGAGGGCGCCCTCCTTGGCGAGCCGGTCCATGTTGGGGGTGATGGCGTCGTTGCAGCCGTAGGCGCCGGTATCCGGACCCATGTCTTCACCGATTACCAACACGATATTGGGGCGGGTCACCGCGGCGGAAGCGTGGGCGCCCGTTAGGAGGATGGCGAGGGCGAGGAGGCGACGGGGCATGGAGGGTGGGACAAGGACCATGTCTTATGGTTGCGGTGTAATCGCCCAAAGCAAAAAGAAAGGACGCTTTTCGCGTCCTTTTAGGGGGGTATTAGGGCGAGGGCCTTAGTCCGTGAAGCGGAAGAGGGCCACGTCGCCATCCTTAAAGAGGTATGACTTACCTTCGAGGCGATAGCGGCCGGCGTCACGGGCGGCGGCGACCGAACCGTTCTTCACGAGGTCTTCGTAGGAGACCACTTCGGCCTTCACGAAGCCTTTCTCGAAGTCGGTGTGGATCACGCCGGCGCACTGCGGGGCGGTCATGCTGTGGCGGAAGGTCCAAGCGCGGACCTCTTTTTCACCGGCGGTGAAGTAGGTGGCCAGGCCGAGGAGGTGGTAAGCGCCGCGGATGAGCGAGGAGACGCCGGAGTCGGTGACGCCGAGGGACTGGAGGAACTCCGTGGCCTCGGCAGGCGAGAGGTCGCAGAGTTCGGCTTCGACCTGAGCGCAGATGACCACGTGCTCGCAGCCATGGCGCTGGCCAATGACGGCGGCGACGGCGGCGACATGGGGGTTCTTGGAAGGGTCGGCGAGATCGGCTTCGGCCACATTACAGGCGAAGAGGACCTTCTTCGAGGAGAGGAGATTGTAAGTCTTCAGGCGGGCGCGTTCGTCGTCGGAGACGTCAAGCGCGGAGGCCGGCAGGTTCTCGTTGAGGTGCTTGACCAGGCGGGCGAGCAGTTCGACGTTGGCGATGGCGTCCTTGTCCTGGCTGCGGACCTTCTTCTGGTTGCGGTCGAGCTGCTGCTCGGCGGACTGGATGTCGGCGAGGATAAGCTCGGTCTCGATGACGCCGATATCGCGGACGGGGTCGACCTTACCCATGCTGTGGACGATGTCGTCGTTATCGAAGCAGCGGACGACGTGGATAATCGCGTCGCACTCGCGGATATTGGAAAGGAAGTCGTTGCCCTTGCCTTCGCCCTTGGAGGCGCCGGCGACGAGTCCTGCGATATCGACAATGTCGATCGTGGCGGGGATGACGACCTTGGTGCCGGCGATGACCTGGAGTTTCGGCAGGCGCTCGTCGGGGACGAGGACTACGCCGACGTTGGGCTCGATGGTGCAGAAAGGGTAGTTGGCCGCCTCGGCCTTGCGCGAGCGCGTGAGGGCGTTGAAGAGGGTCGACTTGCCCACGTTGGGAAGTCCGACGATGCCTGCCTGAGTCTTTGCCATGGAGGGTGCAACGTGTGCTTCCGCCCTGCCGAGGTCAAGAGCCGGGGCTTAGGGTAGGAGCGCCTGCGCGCGTTCGCTGAGCTCCGCCGAGGGTAGGACGACCTCGTCCCGGGGCTGGGGCTGGCCGCGGATGATGCGGGCCACGGCGATTCGGCCCTGGAGCGCGGTGATCTCCAAGATCGCCGTGGGGTTGAGGCGCGGGTCGCGGGTGACCACGGTCATCTTGTCCTGCACCAAGGTTCCGGGTAGGAGCAACACGGGGACCGAAGGGCTGGTCAGCGGGAAACCTTGGACGAAACCGATGCGGACGTTACTGGGCGAACCCGCCGGTAGCGCGAAGGGATTCGGCTCCTCGCTCAGCGGAGGCGGGGCGGAAGCACAGCCTGTCAGCAGCGCAAGCAGCAGACAGACTGTGCGTAAGCGGTTCACGAACGGCTGGAAGCACCAGGGCCTTCGGGCGGCTTGCCGAGGAAGGCGGCCAGGGCGGAGTTAGGGGGAAGGCCGCCGGGGAGGCCGCCGGGGGAGAGCGGCCCGGGGGTCTGGTCGGCCTTGTCCTCTTCGGAAATGAACTGGTCGAAGCCTGGGCCGGTCGTATCGAGCTCGCCCTCGAACATGCCCTGCAGCTGGCGCATGCGCGTCGGGTGGCGCATCTTGCGGAGTGCCTTGGCTTCAATCTGCCGGATGCGTTCGCGGGTCACCTTGAAGTGGCGGCCGACTTCTTCGAGCGTGCGCTGGACTCCGTCAAGGAGGCCAAAGCGGAGGATGAGGACTTCCTTCTCGCGTTCGGCGAGGGAGCGCAGGACAAAGTCGATCTTCTCGCGGAGGAGGCGGGTGGAGGCGGTGTCGGAGGGGTTCTCCGCGGATTTGTCCTCGATGAAATCACCGAGGGAGGTGTCCTCGCCGTCGCCCACCGGAGACTGGAGCGAGATCGGCTGCTGGGCCATCTTCATGATCTGCTGTACGCGATCGATGGCCATGTTCATCTCGTTGGCGACCTCCTCGGCGGTCGGTTCGTGGCCGAGCTCCTGAGTGAGTTGTTTCTGGACCTGCATGACCTTGTTGAGCGTCTCGATCATGTGGACCGGGATGCGGATGGTACGGGCCTGGTCGGCGATGGAGCGGGTGATTGCCTGGCGGATCCACCAGGTGGCGTAGGTGGAGAACTTGTACCCGCGCCGGTATTCAAACTTCTCGACGGCCTTCACGAGGCCCATGTTACCTTCCTGAATAAGGTCGGTGAAGAGCAGGCCGCGGTTCTGGTATTTCTTGGCGATCGAGATGACGAGGCGCAGGTTATGCTCGACCATCTCGGTCTTGGCGCGTTGGGCTTCGTCGAGGTGCTTACGCACGTTACGGGTGAGGTGGAGTAGCTCGGCCGGGGAGAGGCGCCAGCGAAGTTCGATCTCGCGGGTACGGGAGGCGGAGATCTCCGGCTTGACGGCCTTCTTGGCGCGGACCGGACCACGGGCGACCATGGTCGGCTCGACCAGGTTCCGGGCGTCCTCGATGTCGCCCTTGATGTCGGGCAGCTCGAGCCATTCCTCGAAGAGCTTCATCTTGAAGCAGAACTTACGGAGGATGTCCTTGCAGCCCTCCTTGGGGGTGCGTTCGATCTTGCCGTGGGCCTCGCGGAGCTTGGCCTTTTTCGGGACGTCGCTTTCGTCGAGGTATTTCTGCCACGACTTATCCAGCTTGCCCTTAAGCTTGGTACACTCGTCGGTGGCCTTGGGTAGCATTTTGTAGTAGGCGTCGCGCGACTCGACCTTCTTATCGATGACGACCTTGTCGAAGCGCTCTTCCTTGCGGAGGACCTTGAGCGCGAGCTCGAGTTGGTAGGTCAGGGTGAGCCAGCAGGAGAACAGGAATTCCTGGGCGCGGAGTTCGGCGTCCTCGATCCGCTTGGAGATCTCAACTTCCTGTTCGCGGGTCAGCAGGGGTTTGTGGCCCATCTGCTTGAGGTAGACGTTGAACGGGTCGTAGGGAGCGTCGACGGGCACCGTGCGCGCGGCCTCTTCTTCGGAGTCCTCGACCTTCTTGCGGTAGGTCTCGACCTCGTCCTCGTCGAGGAGCTTGATGTC
>CAMBGQ010000068.1 GCA_945866215.1 Opitutus sp. GAS368
ATGACCCGCGACCCCGAGGCCCGCGCCCTCCCGTCCGGCCAGGCCCTCACGAAGTTCTCCCTCGCCGTCAACCGCTCCTACTCCACCAAGGAAGGCGAGAAGCGCGAAGAAGTCACCTACGTCGACATCGAGAGCTACGGCAAGCAGGCTGAGATCATCGCCAAGTATTGCGGTAAGGGCTCCGGTATTCTCGTCGAAGGCCGTCTCAAGCTCGACCAGTGGGAAGACAAGAAGACCGGCGAGAAGCGTTCGCGCCTCGGCGTCGTCCTCGAGAATTTCACCTTTATCGGTGGCAAAGCCCAGGGTGGCGAAGAGGGCGGTTCCGCTCCGCGTTCCCGCCCCGGTAACGACGCCCCGGCTCCTTCTGGCGACCAGGGCGGCGGCGACGACGTCCCGTTCTAAATCATTTCCTCCCTAACCTTATAACCCAAGCAAGACCATGGCATTCACCGAAGTTCTCCTCATCAAGCCCGTCGACGGCCTAGGCGCCGAAGGCGAGCAGGTCCGCGTTCGCGCGGGCTTTGCGCGTAATTACCTGCTCCCGCAGGGCATCGCTCTCCCCGTCAACCGCTCGAACACGAAGTACGTCGAGGCCCTTAAGAAGGCCCGCGAAGTCCGTGAGGCGCGCGATCTCGATTCCGCCAACGCGACCGCCACCAAGCTGGCCGCCATCAAGCTCGTCTTCGCCGTCAAGACCGGTGAAGGAGGCAAGATGTTCGGCGCAATCAGCACCGCTGAAATCTCCGCCAAGCTCGCTGAGCATGGTATCGAAATCGAGCGCAAGCGCATCCATCTCGGCCAGGGCCCCGTCAAACTTCTCGGCAAGCACACCACGAGCATCCGTCTTCATGGCACTGTCATGGTCGAGCAGGAGTTCGAAGTCGTCTCCGAGAACCCGATCGAAGTCGCCGCCGAAGAGGCCCCCGAGCCGGAAGAGCGCGAGTTCCGCGACGACAAGGGCAAGAAGGCCCGTAAGCCCCG
This sequence comes from Opitutus sp. GAS368, assembly GCA_945866215.1. Taxonomy (GTDB): domain Bacteria; phylum Verrucomicrobiota; class Verrucomicrobiia; order Opitutales; family UBA953; genus UBA953. The sequence goes on from CAMBGQ010000068.1 coordinate 982, forward strand.
CAAGGAAAAGGAAGCGAAGTAACCCTTTGCTGCTTACCAAACAAAAGCCCGCCAAATGGCGGGCTTTTTTGTGCCTGGATGCTCGGGCGATCAGCGCGCCTTAATCCAGTCCGGGCTCACGATGGCGAATTCGAGGTGGCCTTTGTAGAAGTTGAGCTGCCCGACCCATTTGACGGCCACGCCCTTCTTAATCGCCTTCACGGCCTGCAGGAGCTTGGGGTCTGGCACGTAGACCGGATAGCGCGTCTCCCCGATCGTGATCGAAGGCTTCGTGCCACCGTTGCAGATGCCCTCGAGCAGATAAAGCTCGCCGATACTTTTAGTGATCTGCTCTGGACTCAAAGTCGGCAGGGTCTTGGCGTCGCGCAGCTTGCTCCGGTCCAATTCCGCGGGGAACGCGGGTAGGCCGAGCGCCGGAGCGAGTTCGGGGCGGGTCAGCGGCGAGGCGCCGGCTTCGGTGCGCAGGACGAATTCAGCTTTGACGGGGAAGTGATCACTCACGCCGGCTCCGGGGCCGTAGTTGCTCAGGCGCCAGGGTACGACTGGGTAGGTGTGGGCGTTCAGGCCGGGGAGGATTATGGCGCCGAAGCTGCCGCCGACGTAGTCGACACCGTTGCCGTCCGCCAGTCCGCGCGAGATGACGAGATGCATGAGCGTGCCCCACTCGCCTTGGTACTCGTCGGACTTCCGCTCGGCGGGTTCGACGTCGAACCAGAGGTTGTAAAGGTCGGCGGCCCCGCTCGCCAACTTACCGGCATCGCCCTGCGAACCGAGTACGTCTTGGATGCCAGTCTTGGGCATGTATGGGTAGCGCTGCTTATGGTTGTAATGGGAATTGAGGTCGCCTCCGAAGATGATGTTGGCCTTGGGGTCGGCCTTGAGGATTTCGTCGAGGCGGGTGCGGGCCACGCCGGCATTCTGGATGCGGGTGGGTTCGGTCTGGGCGCTGCCGGCACCGCTCTTCCAGTGGTTCGCGAAGACGAACAGCGATTCGCCGCCGAATTCCAATTCGGCTTCGACGATTGTGCGGGCCTCCTCCAGGTGATGCTGACGCGTTGTCTTGATAGGCAGGCGGGTGAGGATGGCGCAATGGATGGCCTCTTTGGAGAGGTCGAGCACGTCGCCGAGGACGAGCTTATAGCCCGTCAGGCCTTCGTCTTCCAGTGCCTTCATGAGCCAGGCTTCGATGGGCGCTCCGCTCTGTTCGGGGGTGAGCTCACCCTTCAGGATGTCGCGGTAGTTCCGATCGCGGTGCGCGGCCACGAAGGCCTCGGGCGTGATGGTGGTGGCTGGGGTGTGGTCGGCCCCGAGCTCCTGGAGGATCAGGACGTCGGGGCCGCGGCCATTCTCCGAGGTCTTCAGTACGGCCGCGAGGCGGCCAAGTTTAGCGGCCAGCTTCTCCGGGGTCCAGCGCTCGACTCCGGTTCCGGTGACCGGGAAATTATCGTATAGCGATACCGCATCGAGGTCGAAGAGGTTCTCTACGTTGAACGCCATCACGGTGCAGCGCTTCGCCGTCGTCGCCTTCTCTTCGGCGCGGCTGACGTGTGACGTGAGCAGCGCGGCGGCGAGGGCGAGGCCGGGCAGGATTTTTTTAAGAAACATATGACCCACAACCATGGGTAGGCTGAGCGTAAACCCCATTGCGAACTCGGTGAAATCCACGTGACAGTAAGGTGGCTTTTCACCTTACCGTCACCATGGCGTAGCCGAAAAACCATGACACACATCCGCCGCTTTCCCGACGAAAACACGTCACTCCCCGTGACATATTAATAATAGAAAAGGAGACTCGGGCGGAGAGTATGTCGGTGTGAGTCCAATCGCCGTCCGCCTTCCTCGCCGAGGAATTTTCCCCTTCTCCGCCTTACTCGCGCTCGGCGCCGCAGGCGCGGCGGCTGGCCCAATCAGTTTCGACGGCACCACGACTTACACGCAGGACTTCCAGTCGATGACGACGGGGACGAACACCGTCGCCATCGCTGGTTCGACGATGACGGAAATATCCTCGCTGACCGGAGCGGGCGTGGAAGCGGGCAAGGGCGTCGCGGGATGGTATGTCTACGGGCAGAACTGGACGACGGCGTCGGCCGCGAAATGGGTGGCGGGCGATACTGGCAGTAGCACCACCGGCGGCTTCAGAGAGCTTATCGACACCCAGCCGACAGTGGGACGGGCGTTCGGTTCGCTGGCTTCTGGTTCAGCTGGCGGCTTTTTTGGATTGGTTCTGCAGAATAGCTCCGGTCAGACCATCAACAATCTGAGCATCGCGTACGACGCGGTCATGAATCGCAATCCCAACGGAGCTACCGGTGTCGTCAACACTTTCGCCCTTGGTTACGCGGTAAGTTCTTCGGCAGTAGTGAGCGCGACGCAGGCGGCGGCGGGTACGGAGGGTACCTTTGGTGCCGCGTTGAACTCGACCACGTTAGGCTTCTCGACACCTTCATCTGGTACTGGTGCACCTAGCACGACGCCAGCCACGAATAATCCTCTCTTTAAGATCGGTAACACCATAACCGGCACACTTTCGTCCTTGGGCTGGGGCGCCGGCCAATACCTTTACATCGCCTGGAATGACCTTAAAGAAGGCGGCAGCAACGCAACCGCCGGTGTGGACAACTTTTCCATCAGAGTGCCTGTCGGCGTACTGAGTCTCACTTGGGGTTTGGTCGTTGACGGTACTTGGGACTTAGCCACCGCTAATTTCACGGCTGGTGGATCGCCCACCGCATTCGCAGCCGCCAACGAGGTCACCTTTGATAACGCCGCCGGTGGCATTATCACTTTGTCTGGCTCGCTGGCTCCCACCTCCGTCAAGGTCTCCGCGGCGTCGGGCACGTACATCTTCAACGGCCCCACCGCTGCGGATAAAATTACGGGAGGCACCAGTATCGCAAAGTCCGGCGCCGGCACCTTGGTGCTGACTTCCGCCAACGACTTCACCGGCGGCCTCACCATCACCGGCGGTACGGTGCAGATCGATGGGGCGGGTCGCCTCGGCACCGGCCCGATCAGCCTCAACGGCATCGGCGCCAGTCTTGTCAGCACCTCGTCCTCGGCCTTGTCGATGTCGGCCAATGCTCTTTCGGTCGGTGCGAGCGGTGGCGCGATTGATACGGGTGCGAACAGCCTGACGCTCGGCGCCCTGACCACTTCAGGACTTCTGACGAAAACAGGAGCGGGCAGCCTCACGGTCGGCACGGTTACTTCTTCCGCTGGGGCGGGTTTCACGGTCAGCGCCGGCGACTTGATCCTCGGTCAGGCCTCGGGCGTGGTGAAGGTCTTTGCGAACACTACCCTGACCGGCAACCTCGTGTTGAATAGCGGAATCCGCTTCGACGTCAATGGTGGCAGCACCGTTTCCGGTACTGGAAAAATCAATGTGACCGCCACCGGCGCGCTGATCTCCCACACATCCGATGATATCGGCGGCACGATTTCAACTGAGATCGCTTTGAATAGTAACGCTATCGCGTTCACCAAAGGAACCTGGGCCGGGTCGGCATACACGCCTTCGACCAGTTTCCTCACCACCGTCGGCGGCACTAAAGGCGGCGCGTTGAGCATCTATTTCCTTTCGGGTGATTCCGACATCGACCTATCGAATAACTCTTTCACCGGAGGCGGCACGGGTACGTTGACCCTGACCGGCGCTAGCACCTACACCGGAAACACGACCATCAATGCCAATACGCCCGGCATCACTGGCGCCAGTAGCGTCGTGCTGGGCGTTGATAATGCCCTCCCCACTGGCACGGGCCTAATCGTCGGCACGAAGACGGGCCTCGGCAGTCCGGTGATGGACCTTAACGGCAAGAATCAGCAGCTCGCCTACGTCGCCGACGGGGCGAATGTCACGGCTATCAAGTACCTCAGGATCGTCAACAACGCGGCGGGTTCCGCCTCGGTCCTGACGCTGGGCGGCACGGTTAGCCCCGGGGCGGCTTTCTCCGGTGACATCTCGAACGGCACCGGCACCATCTCGGTGGTGAAGACGGGCGGTAATACGCAGACTCTTTCAGGGTCCGGCAATTTTTCCGGTGGAGTCACGGTCAACGCCGGCACGCTGCAGGTGACGGGCAGCACGGCGTTGGGTACGGGCGCGGTCGTCGTCAATAACAGCGGACAGTTATTCGTCAGAGCTTCCATCGGCAACGCCGTCACCGTCAACTCCGGCGGACGCGTTTCTGGCAATGGTCAGCTTAATCTGATCACCGTCAACTCCGGTGGCGTGATTGCCGCCGCGACCTCGACCACGCAGCTGAACGCCGCGACCTTGACCACCAATGACACGGCGACGTTGGCGGGCGGCTCCGTCATCGAATGGAAGTTGAACAACGCCGCTGGCTTGGCCGGTTTCGGCTACGATACCTTCAATTTCACGACGGGCCTCGACCTGAGCACCGCATCGACTTCGAACAAGGTCGTGGTGCGGATTATTTCTTTCAATAGCCCTGGCGATCTCGCCGCCGGTAATCCCCTGGCCATGAATAAGGGGTCGCTCTATACGTTCGCCTTCGCGACCGCTTCCTCGGTGACGCCGCCGACGTTCGGGACCAATATCGCTGACCTGTTCACGTATGACGTCTCGCAGTTCCGTTATTCCGACGGCACGTCGTCCAACGCCGGCCTTTGGTCGATGTCCTTTGATCAAAACACGACGACGATGACGCTCACGGCAGCCGTGCCCGAGCCTTCGACCTATGGCTTGGGTCTCGGAGCGCTCCTCCTCGCGGCTGCGGCGGTCCGTCGGCGTAGGCGCAAGGCCTAAGTCGAAAGACAGGTTATTCCCCTCCTAGTCCGCCGCGCTTGCCGCTGAGCAACGAGGCGCCGATGAGCGCAGCCGAGAGGAACGCCATGGACCAGACGCCGAGGGCCGCGGCCAGTTGCGGTCCGTCACCGAGCGCGCTCATGAGGGAGAAGGTCGCCTTGGTGATGGGGAAATGCTCTGCGCGCTGGGCGAGAATCAGGCTGTCGCTGACCTCGAGCATCGAGAAGGCGAACGCGAGCACGCCTCCGGCGGCGAGGTGCGCCCCGAGTAAGGGCAGGGAGATACGGCGCAGGGTGGACCAGCCCGAGGCTCCCATGGAACGCGCGGCCTGCTCGAGCACGGGGTCGCACTGTTGCAGGCCAGCAATCGCCGCTCGCGTGACATAAGGCAGGCGTCGGACGGCGTACGCGAGTGCGAGGAGTAGGAGCGGGCTGCCGCCGGCGCCAACGAGAATGGCGAAGGGTTTGCCTTCCTGGGACAGCGACAGGTAGCCGAAAGCTAACACGAGACCCGGTACGGCGAGCGGCAACATGGTGAGGGTGTCGAGCAGGTGGCGGATACGCAGGTCCGACCGGGCGATGACCCATGCGGCGGCGACACCCATGACCACCGCGATGATGGTGGCGAGGCCGGCGTAGGATAGGCTGTTCTGGATTGAAGGCACGACCAAGGCGCTGCCGAGCGCTTCCTGCCAGTGTGCCAGCGTCAGTTCGGCCGGCAGCACGGAGTTATGCCAATGGCCGGAGACCGACATGAGGATCACGCCGAGGTGCGGTAGGCAGGCCAATGCCGCGACGCCGGCGAAGAGCCCGCTGCACGCCCACC
>CAMBGQ010000069.1 GCA_945866215.1 Opitutus sp. GAS368
CAGATGCCGAGGAAGAGGACGCCGAGGCCCGAGATGACGAGCCAGCCGGCATGGGGGATGCCCATGGCCATCATCGGCATGCCGAAGCCGATGAAGAGGAAGCCCGCGGAAGCCAGGATCGGCATCCAGGACTGACTGGGCATGTGGACACCAGCTTCGCCGCCGTCGTTCTCGAAGCCGATCCGCTTGCGGCCATGCTTGTCCTCGAAGAAGGCGTCGCGCGTGGCGACGATAGGAGCCTGGGCGAAGTTGTATTCCGGCACCGGAGAAGGCAGCGACCACTCGAGCGTGCGGCCATCCCACGGATCGTTGGAGCACTTCTTGCCGCGGAAGGCAGTCCAGACGAGGTTCACGAAGGCAATAAAGACGCCGATGCCGAGGATGTAGGCGCCGATGGTGGCCACGTAGTTCCAGGTCTCCCAGCCGTTGCCGGCGTGGTAGGTGTGCGTGCGGCGCGGCTGGCCAGCCAGGCCGAGGTAGTGCATCGGACCGAAGGCCAGGTTGAAGCCGAGGACGACCAAGCCCGAGGCAATGTACGCGATTGGGGCGTTCGGCATGCGGCCGAAGATCTTCGGGAACCAGAAGTAGAGGCCAGCCATCAGGCCGAGGAGCACGCCGCCGAGGAGTACGTAGTGGAAGTGCGCGATGACGAAGTAGCTATCCTGCTGCTGGGAGTCCGCCGGTGCCGCGGAGTGCATGACGCCGGAGAAACCGCCGCACATGAACATCCAGATGAAGCCGAGGGCGAGGACCATGGGCGGCGTGAAGCGGACGCGTCCGCCCCAGATGGTGCCGAGCCAATTGAAGATTTTCACCCCCGTCGGGACGGCGATGGCCATCGTGAGGAGCGCGAACGCGGCGGTCGGTACGGGGCCGAGGCCAGTGGTGAACATGTGGTGGCTCCAGACGGCGAACCCGAGGAAGCCGATGACGGCACCGGAGAAGACCACGATCGGGTAGCCGAAGAGCGACTTGCCGGAGAAGGTCGGGAGGACTTCTGAGACGATGCCCATCGCGGGCAGGACGAGGATGTACACCTCCGGGTGGCCGAAGATCCAGAACAGGTGCTGCCACAGGACGGGCTGGCCGCCGGCGGAGGGGTTGAAGAAATTGGCCCCGAAGGTACGGTCGAACATGAGCTCGATCAGGGCGACGGTGATGGCCGGGAAGGCGAGGATGATGAGGACCGCGGTGACCAAGGTCATCCAGGTGAAGACCGGCATGCGCATCATGGTCATGCCCTTGGCGCGCATGTTGATGATGGTGCAGATGAAGTTGAAGGACGCCGCCAACGAGGCGATGCCGAGGACTTGGATGCCGATGATCCAGAAATCGGTGCCGACGCCGGTGAAGCGCAAGGCCTGGCCGTTCTGCCCGAAGGTACCGGAGAGCGGCGCGTAGCTGAACCAGCCGTTGGCGGGAGCGAAGTCGGTGTAAACGAGTGCCTTGTGCCATTCGAAGGAATTGAGCCAGCCGGCGAGGTGCGCAAACTCGAAGAGCCAGGAGGCATTCAGCACGAAGGCGCCGAACACGAAGGTCCAGAGCGAGAACGCGTTGAGGCGCGGGAAGGCGACGTCGCGGGCACCAATCTGCAGCGGCACGAGGAAGTTGAAGAACGCGGCCGACAGCGGCATGACGCCGAGGAAGATCATCGTCGTGCCGTGCATGGTGAACAGCTGGTTATACATGCGCGCCGTGACGAAGTCGTTGTCCGGGCGGGCCAGCTGGGTGCGGATCGCGAGGGCTTCGACGCCGCCCACGAGGAAGTAGAACATGGCGAAAGCTCCGTAGAGGATGCCGATCTTCTTGTGGTCGACGGTCGTCAGCCAGTCCATCAAGCCGGTCGTACGGTCGGGACGGATGAGGCCGAGGTCGCTGCGCTCAGGCGCCAGCTCAGTCTTGCAGGCGACCGGAGCGTGATGGGAATCGTGGGACATGGCAGGAAAGTTCGGTCAGAATTATTTGAGGGTGAGAAGATACTCGGCGAGGTGATCGAGTTCCTCATCGGTGAAGGTCTGCTTGGTCTCGCGGAGACCGGCGACGTTGAACATCTTGTAGTAATGCATGCGGTTGCCGGGCTTGACGTCCTTGGTCAGCTTGCCGTCGGCGCCATGCGCGACACCGGACGAACCGATCCACTTGATGAGGTTAGCCTTGAAGGTCGCGGGATCAATCTCGACGGAGTCCTCGGTGTTGCCGGTCTGTTTTTCAAGCGCGCGCTGCTTAACGGGGTCGCGGTTGTCGAGCCACGCGCCAGCGAGCGACTTGCGCGAGGCGAGGTGGGTGAGGTCCGGGCCGAAGGCACCTGCGCCGAAATGGCCACCGACGTTGTGGCACATGACGCAGCTCTTGGCGGCGAAGAGTGCCTTGCCCAGCTCGGCCTTGCTGCCGGCGACGACGGGCGGTGCATCGGCCTTCTGCCGCTGCACCCACTTGGCGAATTCCTCGGGCTCGAGGACTTCGACACGGAAAAGCATATAGGCGTGCGAATCGCCGCAGAATTCGGCGCACTGCCCGTAGTAGTGCCCGGTCTGGTCGGCCTGAATCCACATGTGATTCTTACGACCGGGCATGAGGTCGACCTTGCCGGCGATCTTCGGTACCCAGAAGGAATGGATGACGTCCTCGGAGCGCAGGTTGATCCGGATGGCCTTACCCTTTGGGATCACGAGCTCGTTCGGGACAGAATGCTTCGCGTCGTTAGTGAGCCCGAGCTGGGGGTATTCGAAGCGGAACCACCACTGCTTGCCGACGACGTCGACTTCAAGCACCTGCTCCTCGACGGTCGCCGCATAGTTCTCGCGCGCACCTTCGACGCGCGGATACCAAGCAGAGAGCTTCGACAGCGGGACGGATTCGGCCGGGACGTCGTCGGTATACCAGATGGCGCTCAACGTGGGGATGGCGATGAAGACGAGCGACCCGATGGAGGCGGTGATGAGCCCGATTTCGATCAAGGGATTACCGTGGCCTTCTTCGACGATCGCTGGCTTGAGCTCATCGCCAGGACGGGAGCGGAACTTGATGACAGCGTAGACGAGCATCCCGCCGACCAAGCCGAAAAGGACCACGACCAGCCAGACGGTGTCCATGAAGACATCGAACTGGACCTGTGCCACCGGACCCTTGGGGTCCAGGGTCGATTGGCGCACGGTCAGGTCCTCCTTGGAGCAGCCGCCGAGGAGGATGGCTAAGAGGGGAAAGGCCAACAGACCTGCCCGACTAAAGAAGCGAGAAAACATAAAGAGCGTGTTACAGACATCGAAAACTTCATAAAAAGGTTCTGATTTGCAAGCACCCTGCAGGGTAAAAAAGCCCCTTATTACCCTCAATTGAAGCCGGTGAATTGGATATATACATAAACTAATCACAATCAACGACTTATGTTCAACATAACTCCATCAACCGGGCTAATGATACCGCCCCCGCCCCTCTTCTACCCCGACCGCCTTGGGGATTGCACCGAGCCGACCAGAGTCTAACCCCCAATCCATGTCTTGGACGAGCCCTCACGGCACCTCTTTGCCCGACTGGCGCCAGCGCACCCTGATCATGGGTATCATGAACTTGGCCCCGGACTCATTTTCGGACGGCGGGCAACTCGCCACCGAGGAAGCCATCCTCGAACGCGCCGAACAGCTCCTCGCCGCCGGCGCCGACGTCCTCGATCTCGGCGCGGAATCGACGCGCCCAGGAGCCGCGCCGATCGAGGCCGCGACGGAACTCGTCCGCCTGCTCCCGGCGGTCCGCGCGGTGCGCCGACGCTTCCCGCAGGCTGTGCTCTCGGTCGACAGCTACAAGGCCGCCGTCGCCCGCGCCGCCGTCGAGGCCGGCGCCGACTTGGTGAACGACGTCGAGGGAGGACGATTCGAAGCCCGCGGCGATGAGTCTCCGATGGGCGCGGCCTGCGCGGTCCTGCGCTGTCCGCTCATCCTGATGCACCGGCGCAAGCAGGCCGATTACCGAGACTTCTGGCCCGAGGTCCTCCAGGATCTGCGCACCTCGCTGCGCGGCGCGCGTGCCGCCGGCATGCCGCCCGAGCAGCTGTGGACAGATCCCGGTTTCGGCTTCGGCAAGACGCCCGCACAGAACCTCATGCTCGTACGCGACCTCGCGAAGATCGCCGCGCTCGGTTTTCCGGTGCTTCTGGGCACGAGTAGAAAGTCGACGTTGGGTCTGGTGCTCGGCGAAATGGATCCCTTGCGCCGGGGCGCCGGTAATGACGTCACGACCGCCTGGGGTATCGCCCAAGGGGCTTCGATGATTCGCGTCCATGATGTCGCCGCCGTGCGCCCGGTCATCCGGATGGCCGACGCCTTACGCTTCGGGCCAAACTGGGAAGCGCCGCCCTCAAGATAAACCGTCGAGTCGATTTAAGCCCAAAAACATAAGGGAATGGAGCCAGCAGTCGGACTTGAACCGACGACCTGCCGCTTACAAGGCGGCTGCTCTACCAACTGAGCTATGCTGGCTGACTTCCCTATTCACAGGGTTGTTCACAGGGCGAAGGTGTCAATCCTTTGGGCTAATGAAGCGATTAGGTGTTGAAACAGAGGCACATTTAAACGCAAATCTCCCACCCCTAACTCCGTATCTATGCGTATCCCCGTCACCTTGCTTGCTCTTTGCGCGGCCATCACCGGTTGCAATTCTTCCGTCGATTCAGCCCACGTCGATACCATCGTCATCTCATCGAACCCGACCGCCGCCGCCGTCCGTCTCAACGGCGAAGCCGTCGGTCGCACCCCGGCGACGATCAAAGTCGACCGGACCAAGAACTATGAACTGCAAGTCGGCAAGGGCGGCTTCCTCACCGAGACCTCCGAGCTCAAGCCGCGCCTCATCACCACCAGCGATGGCGTCGAGTTCGGCTTCCCCGCCTCGGTCAGGGTCAACCTCACGAAGGTGCCGGCCGGCGGCGAAGCGGGCATACCCGCTGCCGATAAACCGGAATTCAAGGACCTTTCCAAGAAGGCTCTCGGCGAAGACGTCGCCAAGGAAAACCTGAAGTCGGACCTCGCCGCCACGAAGGAAGCCGCCGCCAAGATCCAGGCTGCGCTCGCCGCCCGGGAAGCCGCCAGCAAAGCCCGCCTGGCCGACATCGCCAAGAGCATCGCCGCCGCCAAGGCTGGCAATGGGGGTACCGCTGCCAAGGCCCAGCTGGCCGAAGCCGAGCTCGCCCTCAAGCAAGCCAACGCCGATGTCGTCGCCGCGCGCGCCCAGGCCGAAAAGAACTTACAGACCGTCGAAGCCCGCCGCCTCGCCCTCGCCGGCCCGGAGGCCAACGTCGTTGCCGCGAAGACCAAGGTCGCCTCGGCCAAAATCGCTGCACAGCCCTCCGCCGCAAACATTGGCCAGCTCGAGCAGGGCTACCTCGCCGAAATCAAGGCCTTGAACGAAGCCCAGTCCAATTCCAACGCCGCGATCAAGGCTTTGAATGCGCGCGCCGATGAACTCACCCGCGCCGCCGCCGCCTCCACCGCCGCCGCCAAGGCCGAAGCGGCCAAGGGTCTGGCCGACCTTCAAAAGGCGCTCGAGGAACAGAAAGCCGTCGCCGCCCTGGCCAACGAGGCTCTCGCCCAAGCGAAAGCCGACGCTATCAAGAACGCCGAGGCCATGATCGCCGAAGCCAATAAGGTCGCCGAGAAGACCGTGGCCGATGCTGCCAAGAACGCCGAAGCCATGGTCGCCGAAGCCAACGCCAAGGCCGCCGAAGCCAATAAGGTCGCCGAGAAGACTCTGGCCGACGAACGCCTCGCCGCCGAAGCCAAGATTGCCGACGCCAACGCCAAGGTCGTCGAAGCCAATAAGGTCGCCGAAGCCAATAAGTCCAAGGCCGAGGCCCTGAAGTATTCCGAATTCAGTTCCCGTTATGCGCTCCTCGAGAACCGCCGCCGCTC
>CAMBGQ010000070.1 GCA_945866215.1 Opitutus sp. GAS368
CTCCACCGTATTCTTGATGATGGCTTCTTTAATCGGATTAGTGAAGGCGAGGAGCACCTCGGAAACCTAGCCTTATCAGGCCTCTTGTCCACGCCTAAGGCGCGGCCTTACCGCGTCCACTCCTCGCGGCCCGAGGCCCAGAGGTCGTAGTTCAGCGGGCGCTTACCCGTCGGAACAAGGCGGAAATATCCGCCGGAGGCCTTGATGATGGCGAGCCCAGCGGCGACATCCCAGAGGTTCGTGCCGGATTCATAATAAGTATCGGCGAGGCCTTCGCCCACGTAGGCGAGGGCGAGCGCGGCGGAACCAATCATGCGGATCTTCTTATAACGTCCGACCTGCAGGACGAAGAGCTGCATCGCAGGGCCCGACTTGTCGGCCGCGGCGGGGAAGCCCGTCATGATGCAGGCATCCTTAATGTCGGTCACCCAGCCGGGCGTGATGCGGACGCCGTTGACGAAGCTGCCTTCGCCGACGACGCCGAGAGTGGTCTTCTTGCCAGTGAAGTCATGGATCACGCCGAGCACCGGTTCCTTGCCGCGCATCAGGCCCAGCGAGACGCAGGTGGAGGGTTGGCGGCGGAGGTAGTTATAGGTGCCGTCAAGCGGGTCGACGACCCAGTAGAGGCTGTCGCCGTCGAAGAGAGAAGCGTCACCCCCGAGTTCTTCGCCGATGACTGGGATACCCGTGGCCTTAAGCATATCACGGACCAGGTGTTCCGAATCTACGTCGGCTTGCATCTTCACGTCGTCATCGGTGGAGGCGTTGACCTTCATCTGGGCGCCCTTGGCGAGCAGGTCGCCGGCGGCGATGGCCGTGGCCAGGGCGACGGACCGGAGGGCTTCGAGGGAGGGCGTGCTCACGCTCGCAACCTAGGTGTGGCACCCTTACGGGGCAATCTCAGACACCCCCGTTGTGTGCCAGGGGATTCGCCCTCGGGTCGGCCTTAGGCCTTGGCCTTCTGTTTACGGCGGCGGATTGCCGCGGCCGCCAGCGCCAGTGCGCCTAGGCCGAGTCCGTAGGTGGAAGGCTCAGGCACCGCGGTGAGGGTGATGGCGTTGTCCGCGTAGCTGAGCGACCAGAGGCCGGCGTTTGAGGTGCTGCCGTCGGTATAATTGAAATCGCCGACAGTAATGGTGAAGGCGTCGTTGATGTTGGTGTTGGAACCGAGGTTCAGCGAGCCGACGGTGGCGAAGGTGAAGGGGCGGATGGAGCTGGGGCCGAAATTCAGCGGATTACCGAGGGCAGTGCCGTTGCCATTACCGGCTAGCGAGGAGATATTGAGGATGATTCGGTTGCCGGAATTCGCGCCAGAGAGATCGAGTGCATTCGTGACCGTGAGGGTGTCGTAGCCCGTGCCCGCGGCGGCGGTGGCGTCCTGGACCTGCCATTGGAAGATCGAGCCACCGACAAGCGCTAAGCTGCTCGAGGTCAAATTACCGGGGGAATTGCCCGGACCAATCGTTGAGCCGGAGACGGTCGTGACCGCCCCGACGGTACCCGCACCGCCGAGAGTTGTCCCGGACGCGAGGGTGACATTACCCAGCGAGCTATTGACGACCAAGGTTCCGGCGGTGACCGCGACGTTGAGGTTGGTGTTATTCTCCGTCGCGATGGTTAGCTTGCCGATGCCTTCCTTCGAGAGGGTCGCGGTGCTCCCGGTGCCGGTGGTAACGGCCAGCGCCGAGTTGAAGACAACGTTGTTGTTCCCGAGGTCGAGTTTGCCGGTGGCGCCGGCGACGAGGCTGAGTTGGCCTGAAAGGTCGTCGGTGTTGCCCGCTTCATAGCGAGCACGCGCGTTGTTTGCCAAAGCGATGACCACGTTGGTCCCGGCGCCGCTGGGCAGCGCGCTTGACTCGAGACCGATTGTGGAGCCCGCACCTGCGTCGATACGGATATCACCCTTGAAGCGATTGGAGCTTCCGCCGATGACCCAGACGCCGGCGCCGTCGATAGTGAGGGTCTTGAGGCCGTTGCCCGCGGCGATATCCGCGTCGGTCAGGCTGGCGCGGAAGAAATTAGTGACGGAGTTATTGGCGACGAGCGCCAATGCTGGAGTCGCACCGACCAGGGCAATCTTGGCTGCGGCGGTGAAGGTGAGCCCGGCCGCCCCAGCGGCGGTGGTGATACCCGCCGAATCTGTCACGGTAAAGCTGCGCGTGCTGGTGGTGGTGGTCGCCCCCGTGAACTCGAGGACGGCGCCGGCGCCGAGTTGGAGCTTGGTCGGGTCGGTCAAGGTGCCGGCACCGAGCGAGCTACCCGTGTCGGCCAAGTGGCTGGCCCTGATGACCGCTCCGGCCACGTTGGCCACGGTCGCTCCCGTGTGAAAATGGGGCGTGCTCAGCGTCAGGGTACCAGCATCGGTCTTGGTCAGGTCGGCGGCCCCCGTCAGCACCGTGGTGACCGGGACCGTGCCAGACGTGGGAGCGGCCGAGGCGGCGATCCCCCCGATGACCGAGCCGCTGGTGACGCTGATGACATTGGCGATCTGACCAATCGTGGTTGCGTTGAGATCGAGCGTGCCGCCGTTGACCGTGATGGCGCCCGTACCGAGCGCGGTGAGGTGACCCACCAGAAGCGTCCCCGCCGAGATCGTGCTCGTACCCGTGTAGGTATTGGCGCCCGAAAGGGTCAGGATACCAGCTCCGGCTTTCGTCACATTGCCGGTACCACTGATGACATTGGCCGCCGTGACAGGGCCACTATGATTGAAGATGAGCGCGGCGTTGTTGATGATGGCGCCGGCTCCGAGCGCGCCGACCTGCAGGGTGCCCGCCGAGATGGTGGTGGTACCGCTGTAGGAGTTGGCATCACCCAGCACCTGAGTGCCGCTCCCGATTTTCTCAAGGGAGAGGGCGCCCGTGATCACCCCAGAGTTTAGCGCCGTCCCATCTCCGTAGGTGCGGGTGACTCCGACCGGTACGTTCATCGTCAGGGTGGCCGCCGTTGTCGATGTCACCGTATTCTTTGAGGCAGTAGCATTAATTCCGGCAGTCGATACGAGGCCCGCAATCTCTTGGTTTTGCCCATTGAGATCGAGCGTGCCAAGATTAGCTGCTGAGGCTTGGCCGATGGAGACGACGGTTCCGGTGGGGAGGCGGTTGGTTCCGGTCGTGATTTTAAGGATCCCGTTGTTGATAAAGGTGCTACCGGTGTAGGTGCTGACTCCTCCGAGTTCAAGGGTGCCGCCGCCTTGCTTGGCCCATGAACCGATTTCACCAACTTTGTTGGCGATGGCGTTGTTGTAGATCAGAGTGCCCGCACCCGCTGAACTGATTGAAGTCCCAGCACCGTCTCCAACAAAAATGTCCCTTCCAGCGCCGAGAGTAACTGTAGTGGTATCACTCGCCTTACCAAACCGCCCGCCATCGAGGATGATGTCATTCCCGGCATTGCCGATGCTTCCGTCGGCCGTAAATCGTACTTCACCACCTGTGATGTTGACGTCGCCGGTAAAGGTATTGGCTGCGTTGGTAATTTCGAACCGGCCATCAGTGTTCGCGTTGGCGGCGAAGGTGATACCCCCCGATCCGGTGTTGGAAATGACCCCGCCGAATGTTATCGTTCCACTATTTCCCAAGGTCAAAGTTCTAACAAGACTTCCAAGATTCATAGTGTCTGAGAACGTCAGGTTGGATGAACTGCCAGCAAGTGAATTAACGGTTGAAAGCTCACCGAACTGTACATTCCCACCAATGGTGATGCCCCCTGTGTATTTACCAGTCAAAGTTTTGGTAGAACTATTGGCGGCAACAGTTCCGCCGTTAAGGGCGAGCGCTCCACCTGCACCCATGGCATTAACGCCCTGTATGATGAGCGTTCCGGCACTTAGTGTAAATCCGCCCGTATATGCTGCTCCGCCTAAGGCTAGGGTGCCTGCGCCAGTCTTGATGAACCCGGTCCCAGCTGCAATTGAAATAGCTTGTGATCCTATATTAAAAACTGATCCGGTTCCAATATCAAAAGTTTTAACGGTGCCGCCTGCTCCCCAAGTGCCCGATGCTGCTGAGAAAGTAACAGTTGCGCCGCTGGCTAGGGTAACATTCCCAACGCTGCCAGTGCCGCCATTAGTAAACGTGTAGGTGCCGGCCGCGAAATATGCTGCGTTAAGTGATGCGAAGGCGGAGGTATAGGGAGAAGCGTCGCTGGTGTTGTTCCACCGGCTCGAAAACCATGAACCTGTCGAAGACGTCGACGTATAAGACGTCTGCGCTGAGGCGTGCGGCGCGAATGCGGCAAGGATCAAACCTGCGGCGAGATAAGGAAGTCCGCGGCGCCAGCTTTGGGAACTGATTCGAGGTGATGAAGGGGAGTCCTTCAGGCGTGCGGCGGCTAGGAGCCAGTCGATGGAGGACGGTTTGCGCACGCGGGAGAATCTCTCCAGTGTGACGACCGTTGCACTTTCGTAATCGCGCCGGTCAGTTAAGACTTTTCGTCGGTGAGGTGACGGAATTTTCCGTGGTTGTGGCGGATTACTTTATAACAAGTTACAGGTGCGTGAAGTGAGCGGACTTCGCCGCACAGTTGTCTTATTTACGATATGAATGCGGACGTCGTGTGACGTTTCCGCACGGCCGTGTGTCGGTGGCATCACATCGGCCGTCACCGACCCGACATGAAGAAGCCCGACTCGGAGGAGTCGGGCTTAGTGCAACGGCTGGCGCTAAGGTTACGGGAGCTCGGTCTTGCCCATGAGGAACTTATCGCACTCGCGCGCGACGCCGCGGCCTTCATTGAAGGCCCAGACGACGAGCGACTGGCCGCGACGGCAATCTCCGGCGGCGAAGACGCCGGGGAGGTTGGTCACATACTTCTCGTGCTCGGCCTTGACGTTGGAGCGGGCATCACGTTCGAGGCCGAAGGCTTCGATCAGCGGCTGTTCGGGACCCATGAAGCCCATGGCGAGCAGGACGATCTGAGCCGGACGGACCTTCTCAGTGCCAGCAATCGGCTGAGGGCCGAAGACGCCCTTATCGTTCTTCTTCCATTCGACTTCGATGGTGTGGACAGCCTGGAGGTTACCCTGGGTGTCGGTGTCGAACTTCGTGGCGGTGGTGAGGTAAACGCGCGGGTCGGAGCCATACTTGGCAGCGGCTTCTTCCTGGCCGTAGTCGACTTTGTGGGTCTTGGGCCATTCCGGCCAGGGGTTGTCCTTGGCGCGGGTGAGCGGGGACTTGGCCATGATCTCAAGCTGGATGACGGACTTGCAGCCGTGGCGGAGCGAGGTGCCCACGCAGTCGGTGCCGGTGTCGCCGCCGCCGATGATGACGACGTCTTTACCTTTGGCGGTGAAGGACGCGTCGGGGGACAGGCCGTCCAAGAGGTTCTTGGTATTGGCGGCGAGGAACTCCATCGCGAGGTGCACGCCCTTGGCGTCGCGGCCGGGGAGGGGGAGGTCGCGGCCTTTGGTGGCGCCGACGGTCAGGATGACGGAGTCGAAGTCCTTGCGGAGCTGTTCGGGCGTGATGTCGACGCCGACGTTGACGCCGCATTTGAAGGTGACGCCTTCGGCTTCGAGGAGCTTGATGCGGCGGAGTACGACCTCGTTCTTATCGAGCTTCATGTTCGGGATGCCGTACAT
>CAMBGQ010000071.1 GCA_945866215.1 Opitutus sp. GAS368
TATTCCTCATACACACCCCAAATAACAAATACATGACCCAAAAACCCTCACCCGCATTCGTCGGAGCCTCTTGGATGGCTCTCATCGTTGGTTCGCTTGGCTACTTGATCGGCCTTTGGAGAGCAGAATCCAAGGACATGATGCTTAACGAAAAAGGGTTTTACTTCGTCGTTCTCATGTTCGGCCTATTTTCAGCTGTCTCCCTGCAGAAAAGCGTCAGAGACCGCTTGGATAACATTCCCGTCAGCGATATTTATTTCGGCGTCTGCTGGGGTGCTCTGATTATGTCCATTCTCTTGCTCGTGGTAGGCTTGTTTAATGCAAGTCTCCTGCCGAGCGAGAAAGGCTATTACGCCTTCTCCTTCATGTTTGCCCTTTTCGGCGCAGTCGCCGTTCAAAAGAATACCCGCGACAGCGCTTAAGTCGGCTAGTATCCGCTGCCGTGGCAGCGGTTTAATACCTTAGAGGCAGTGTGCGTTGGCACACTGCCTCTAGTTTTTTGGGGCACCGAGTGAGGGGGTCGGGACGTACCCCGTCGCCTTTCCGATGAACCGCTCAAAGGGAGACCGGAGACCGGATAGGATGCTGGGGAGTGTCTTGAGGTAGGGCCGAGCATCCCTGCTCAGCCGCGGACGACCAAGGATGGTCGTCCCTACCCGATGCAACTCCTGCAACCCGCCACCCGGGGCCGCCACCTGCCACCCGGAACGAATGCACTAGGACAGCACGCGGTGCTGCCCCGACCCATTGCATCCCTTGTCAACGTGTCAACTTGCCCACGTGTCCCCTCTCAAGGCCTTAAGGCCTTGAGCGCCTTCAACGCCCGATCCCGACCCTCGGTCAGGCCTATGAGCGGAACAGGATAATCTTTACCCAATTTGATGCCGGCTTCGGCGAGGACGTGCATGGGGGCTTCCCAGGGCTGGTGGATCCACTCGGCGGGGAGCTTGGCGAGTTCGGGCACCCAGCGGCGCACGTAGTCGCCCTCGGGGTCGAACTTCTCGCCCTGAAGGACGGGATTAAAGACGCGGAAATACGGAGCGGCGTCGGCCCCACAACCGCCGGCCCACTGCCATCCCATGGTGTTCGCTCCGAGGTCAGCGTCGACGAGGGTATCCCAATACCACTTGGCGCCATCGTTCCAGGGCTGGAGTAGATGCTTCACGAGCACGGAGGCGGCGATCATGCGCACGCGGTTATGCTGCCAGCCGGTCTGCCAGAGCTGACGCATCCCGGCATCGACAATCGGGTAGCCGGTGCGGCCAATCTGCCATGCACGCAGGTGCTTCTTATTCGGCTGCCACGGGAACTTTTCGTACTCCTTGCGAAGCGGACGATCCGGGGTCTCGGGAAAGTGATGGATGAGGTGCTGGGAGAATTCGCGCCAGCCGACCTCCGCCACGTATTTATCGCCACCGATGACACCGAGATGTCCGGCGGTACGCACGGCATCGACAATCTCGAGCGGTGAGATCTGGCCGAAGTGCAGGTAGGGCGAAAGGCGCGAGGTGCCGTCGAGTTTGGGGATGTCGCGGTTGGTCGGGTAATTCTTCACCGGGGCGGCCACGAAGTCGCGGAGGCGTTTCTCGCCGCCTTTACGCGTCGGGTCCCACGCCGCGGGGAACTCGCCGTCCCACTTGATCTTCGGGAGCAGGCCAAGCTTCGCGATCGCGACGGACTTCAGGGGCTTTTCAAAAGGCGTGAGCTTCTTCGGGGCCTTGAGGGGCGTGCCGAACTTGAGGTTCGCGAGGCAGTTCTTCCAGAAGGGCGTGAAGACCTGGAAGGGATTACCGGCGAGGGTCTTCACGGTGTGCGGCTCATGCAGAAGATTACCGTTGAACGACTCGGCCTTGAGGCCGGCGTTGCGCAGTGAGGTCTTCACCTGGGTGTCGCGTTCGATGATGAGGGGCTCGTGACGGCGATTCCAGGTCACGAGTTCCGCACCGGTCTCCTTTACGAGCTGCTTGAGTTCGGCGAGCGAATCGCCGGATCGGATGACGAGCGGTGAGCCGACTTTCTCGAACTGTTCGGCAAGATCTTCGAGCGCCTGGTGCAACCACCAGTTCGATGCGCCGCCGGGCTGCCAATGTCCTTCGGCCTCGGGATCGTGGATGAATACCGGGATGACCGGACCACCATGCTTCACCGCGGCCTCAAGCGATGGATTGTCGGCGAGACGAAGGTCGAGGCGAAGCCAGACGATGGCAGGGGAAGGCATGGGGGGAGTAAAGGGGGGAATAGGGGTGAGTGCAAATGTCAGAAACCAATAGGGGTAGGGGGTGCATGTCTCGCTTCAGGTGGCGGGTGGCAGCCTCGGGTGGCAGGTGGCGGGGTGGGATGAGGTAGGGACGTGTTTGCCATCACGTCCGTTCGCGACGGCAGATAGGGCTGACATCCGCTCTAGGCTAAGACCCGACGACTCTCGGCCTCGGTCTTGAACGGCGGCGATGGCAATCACCGCCCTACCTAATGCAGCCTGCAGCTCCTGCCACCCGCCACCTGGGGCTGCCACCTGCCACCCGGGAATGATTTGTTACGCGCGTTTACCAACTATAACTCTGCTTCTTCTTCACGCGGCGGGCGAATTCGACGAGGAGCTGGACGGATTGCTCCACGACGGCGAGGTCGACGACTTCGCCGGGGGTATGCATGTAGCGGAGAGGGATAGAGAGCAGGCCGCAGGCGACGCCGCCGTTAGCCATTTGGATGGCGCGGGCATCGGTGCCGGTCGGGCGCGATTCGGCGCCGATCTGGTAAGGGATATCGATGGCTTCGGCAGCTTCGACCATCTGGTCGTAGACGATGGGATTGATGTTCGGGCCGCGGGCGATGATGGGGCCGCCGGAAAGGGTGAAGCGACCGAACTTACGGTTATCGGCATCCGGGTGGTCGGTGGCATGGCCGACGTCGACGGCGATGGCGACCTGGGGGTTGATGCCCTGGGCAGAGACCTGCGCGCCGCGCGTTCCGATCTCTTCCTGGGTAGTGGCCACGGAGACCACGCGGGCGGAGAGCTTCTTCTCCTTCGAGAGACGGCGGAAGGCTTCCATGCACACGTAGGCCCCGGCCTTGTCGTCAAACGCGCGGGCCACGCCGATGCTACCGCGGAGGATTTCCGGGCCGTCGGTGTAGATGGCGGGATCGCCGATGCGGACGATTGCGAGGGCGTCGGTGCGGTTGTTTACGCCGATATCGATCCACATGTCATGACGCTCCGGCACGCGCTTACGGTCCTCGGGCGAGAGCAGGTGCACGGCGCGCTTGCCGGTGATGCCGAGCACAGGCCCATTGCGGGTGAGAATGTGGAGGCGACGCCCGGAAGGGATGATCTGGTCGTGGCCGCCGAGGAATTCGAAGTAGAGGTAGCCCTTGTCGTCGACGTGCGAGATGATCAGGCCGATCTCGTCGATGTGGCCGGCGAACATCAGGGTGGGGCCGCCGTCGCCCTTGAGCTCCGCGATGCGGTTGCCGAGCGCGTCCTTGGAATACTTGTCGGCCGACTTCTCCACGTGGTCATCGATGACCTTCTGGGCCGCGAACTCGTGGCCGGTCGGGGATTTGGCTTCGAGCAGTTCCTTCAGGAACACAGGGTAGCTGGTCTGCTTGGCAGGCTTTTTGGACATGGTGGAGTTCTACACGTCTGGGGATAAAAGTCGAGCGAGGGCTCGAAGGCATAGCCTTCGAGCAGGGGGCATGTAATAGGTAGGGACGTGATTGCCATCACGTCCGTTCGCGACCGCAGCTTAGGGTTTAGGCCGAGCTAGGCTAAAATCCGACGACTCCCGGCCTTGGTTTCGAACGGCGGCGATGGCAATCGCCGCCCTACCCAAGGCATCTCCTGCCACCCGCCACCCGGGGCTGCCACCTGCCACCCGAAACGTATGCGCTAGGACAGCACGTGGTGCTGTCCCTACCTCACCTATTCCACGGCGCCCGGGCGATGAGCAATCCCATGCCGCACCAGTCGGTGACGCCGGCGAAGATCAGGCCGAAGCCGATAAAGCCGCTGAGGCCGTAGAAGCCCTGGTGGACGTTGGCGCCGAGCAACACGCCACCGAAAACCAGCGTGCCCGCGGCGATGCGGACCTGGCGTTCGATGGAAATGACCCCGTTTGAAATCTTATCCAGAGGCAGTCCCGCGGTCGCACAAGCGGCGGTGCCGCCGGTGACCACCAGGAGCTGGAGGCCTTTGCCGGTCAGACGTTCGGCCGCGATGGTGGCGCGTTTGCCAGCAGCACATAGGAGTACCACATGGCGGGAGGTGTCGACGCCGCGGAGTTCGCCGACTTTGGCGACAGTGACCAGTTCGAGCGGAAGATTGACGGCGCCGCGGACATGTCCGCCGCGGAATTCGGCAGGCGAACGGACGTCGAGCAGCAGCGAGTTTCGAGCGCGTTCGGCTTCGATGTCGGTCGCAGCAATGGTCTCGATGGTCATCGTTCGAGGCGGTTGGCCGCGCTGACGAGGGCCTTGAGGCCGGCGAGCTCGATGTTCGCATCGACGCCGCAACCCCAGACGGTGCGGCCGTCCTTGGACTGGAGGGAAACGTAGGCGGCGGCGGAAGATTCCGAGCCGGCGGTCAAAGCGTGCGAGCGGTAATCCTTGAGAGAGAAGTTCGCCCAGCCCTTGGATTCGAGGGCGTGCACGAGGGCGCTGATTGGGCCGTTGCCTTCACCGGTGAGGGTGAGGGTCTCACCGTCGTGACGGACCTCGGCCTGGCAGCGCACGGTCTGCTTGTTGACGGGCTTTGAGCTGAACGAAACGAGTTCGAGGGGCTCGGCGACGTTGACGAAGTTCTTCCGGAAGTAGTCGTGGATCTCGGCGGGCGAGAGTTCCTTGCTGTGCTTGTCGGCGTGCTTACCGATGAGGTTGCCGACTTCCGGGTGCATCAGCTTCGGGAGATCGAAGCCGAACTCGCGGTCGAGCACGTAGGCGACGCCGCCCTTGCCGCTCTGCGAGTTGATGCGGATGATGGCCTCGTAGGAACGGCCGATGTCCATCGGGTCGATGGTGAGGTAGGGGACGTCCCAGAGGGCGTCGTGGCCGATCTTGGCGCGACGATCCATACCCTTCTTGATGGCGTCCTGGTGGGAGCCCGAGAAGGCCGTGAAGACGAGGTCGCCGCCGTAGGGGTGGCGGTCGTGCACGCTCATGCGGGTCACGCGCTCGTAGACCTCGCGGATGGCGCCGAGGTCGCGGAAGTCGAGGTGCGGGTCGATGCCGTGCGAGAACATGTTCAGCGCGACGGTGACGATATCGAGGTTGCCCGTGCGCTCGCCGTTACCGAAGAGCGTACCTTCCACGCGGTCCGCGCCGGCCATCAGGCCGAGCTCGGTGGCAGCGATGCCGGTGCCGCGGTCGTTGTGCGTGTGCAGAGAGACGATGGCCATCTCGCGGTTGCTGAGATGACGGCAGAACCACTCGATCTGGTCGGCATGCGTATTCGGCGTGCCGGCTTCGACGGT
>CAMBGQ010000072.1 GCA_945866215.1 Opitutus sp. GAS368
CGCCTCGCCGCCGAAGCCAAGATTGCCGACGCCAACGCCAAGGTCGTCGAAGCCAATAAGGTCGCCGAAGCCAATAAGTCCAAGGCCGAGGCCCTGAAGTATTCCGAATTCAGTTCCCGTTATGCGCTCCTCGAGAACCGCCGCCGCTCGAAGGCAATCACGGAGGAAGAATACAAGGCCGCCCTTTCCGATCTCCGCAAGGAACTCGGTCTCTGAGAAGGCCTTCGGTTCGCCCCACTAAGCCCGGCCACTCGGCCGGGCTTTTTTGTTGGAACGCCCGCCCAGACTGGCACCTTAACGTGCCTATGTCGGAACTGCTCTCCCGCACGCCTCTCTTCGCCCTACACGTCGAACTCGGCGGCCGCATCGTCCCCTTCGCCGGCTGGGAGATGCCGGTGCAATACACGGGCATCATCGAGGAACACATGGCGGTCCGCCAGACGGCCGGGCTCTTCGACGTCTCGCACATGGGCGAAGCCCGCGTGCGCGGCCGCGACGCGGCGAAGTTCCTCGACGGCATCATGACCAACGAGATGGCCACAATCCGGGTCGGGATGGCCCGCTATACGGTGATGTGCCAGCCCGACGGTGGCTGCGTCGATGACTTGATCGTCTACCGCCTCGCCGAAGATGAATTCCTGATCTGCCTCAACGCTTCCAATGCGCCGAAAGACATCGCCTGGATGCGCGCCCACATCGGCTCCCATCAGGTCGAAGTGCTCGACGAGTGCGCCGCCTGGGCGCAGCTCGCCCTCCAAGGCCCGCTGGCCGAAAAAATCCTCGCGCTCGTCACCTCCACCCCGCTCGCCTCGATCAAACGCTTCGGCTTCGTGTTCGGCGAAGTTGCCGGCGCCGCCGGGTGCCTCATCTCCCGCACGGGCTACACCGGCTCACCCGGCTTCGAGCTCTACCTGCCGGCGGCCGCTGCCGAAAAGGTCGCCCGCGCACTCCTCGCCGCCGGTAAGCCCCACGGGCTCGTCCCGGCTGGCCTCGGTGCTCGTGACTCGCTTCGCCTCGAGGCGAACTACCCGCTCTACGGCCACGAGATCTCCGCGCAAATCTCGCCCATCCAAGCTGGCCTCGGCTGGACGGTGAAGTTCACGAAGCCAGCCTTCATCGGCCGCGAGGCGCTCCATCGCCAAGCCCAAGGCGGGCCGGTCTCCTCGGTGGTGCTTTTCTCGCTCGATGATCGCCGCATCGCCCGCCAAGGCGCGGTGGTCTTCTCCGGCGAGACGCCCGTCGGGGAAGTGCTCTCGGGCACGCAGTCCCCAGTCCTCGGCAAGCCGATCGGCACCGCCCTCGTCGCCGCCGGCCACGCGGCCTCCGCCACGCTGACGGTCGATATCCGCGGCCACCGCCTCCCGCTCCGTCTCGCGACCGAGCCTTTCGTGAAGTGAAGGGTTGAAATAATCTCCACTCACTTTACCCAGAAGCCATGAGCAACGTCCCCGCCGACCTCCATTACACCAAGGACCACGAGTGGATCAAGGTCGCCGCCGACGGCACCGCGGTCATCGGCATCACCGACCACGCGCAGGCTGCGCTCGGAGACGTGACGTTCGTCGACCTCCCGAAGGTCGGCGCGTCGTTCAACCACGGCGATGTCTTCGGTACGGTGGAATCCGTCAAGGCCGCCTCCGACCTCTACAGCCCCATCTCCTGCGAAATCGTTGAGGCTAACGCTGACCTGAATAATTCCCCTGACCTGGTGAACCGCGAACCCTACGGCGGCGCCTGGATGATCAAGGTGAAGGTGAAGAATCCAGCCGAGCTGGCTGCCCTCCTCGACGCCGCCGGCTACGCCGCGACGCTCTGAGCGCGCGCCCGCCCTTGCTCTGCGCAGTTTTTGGCCCACAGTGATGGGCCGATGTCCTTCGCCGAAGTCCATGCCGCCCATCCTTGGGACGAGGTCCTCACCTCGGTCCAAGTGAAGACGGAGGCCGACGTGCTCCGCGCGCTCGCCCGCGCGGAAGCGGATGCGGCCGACCTCGAGGACTTCAAGGCGCTGATCTCCCCGGCCGCCGCCCCACACTTGGAGCGCATGGCCCGCCTGAGCCACGAACGCACACTCCGCCGCTTCGGCCGCACGATGCAGCTCTTCGCCCCGGCGTATCTTTCCAATGAGTGCCAGAACGTCTGCACCTACTGCGGCTTCTCGGCCGGCAACAAGGTCCCGCGCCGCACCCTCAACCCAGCCGAGATTCTCTGCGAAGCGGGCGCCCTCAAGAAGCTGGGCTTCGACCACCTGCTCATCCTGACGGGTGAATCCAACAAGGTGGAGGTCCCTTACTTCGTCGAGGCCCTCGACCTCCTCCGCCCGCACTTCTCGTCGCTGTCGATGGAGGTACAGCCGATGGAAACCGCAGAATACGCCCTACTCCGCCGCCACGGCCTCAACGCGGTGCTGGTCTACCAAGAGTCGTATCATCGCGAGACGTATCACGTCCACCACCCGAAGGGCCGGAAATCCGACTTCGCCTACCGCCTCGACGCCCCGGATCGCGTCGGCGCCGCCGGCGTCCATAAAATCGGCCTCGGCGCTCTCTTTGGCCTCGAGGACTGGCGCGCCGAATGTTTCTTCACGGCCCTCCACCTCCGCTGGCTCGAGCGCAAACACTGGCAGAGCCGCTACAGCGTCTCCTTCCCGCGCATCCGCCCGCACGAAGGTGAACTGCAGCCCAAGGTCGAAATGACTGACCGCGACCTGGTCCAAGCGATCTGCGCCTTCCGCCTGCTGAGCTCCGAAGTCGAGCTGACGCTGAGCACCCGCGAGAGCCGTAAGTTTCGCGACCATGCCTGCCGCGTGGGCGTGACGGCGATGAGCGCAGGCTCGCACACGAACCCCGGCGGCTACGCCGAAGGCCGCGAGGCCTCGCTCGAACAATTCGCGATTGAAGACGACCGCTCGCCCGACGAGGTCGCCGCGATGCTCCGCTCCCACGGCTACGAAACCGTCTGGAAAGACTGGGATCCTTCCTACGACCGCCCAGTCGCCCTCGCCTGATGAGCCCTCTCCGCGTCTGGATCGACCACGAACAAGCCCCGGCCTGCAAGCCCGGCGCCCACGTGAAGCTTTCGGCCGACGAATCCGCCCACGTGGTCCGTAGCCTCCGCGCCCGCCGGGGCGACGCCGTCGTCCTCCTCGACGGCGAAGGACTGGTGGTCGAAGGTAAACTCGCTTCCGCTGACGGCGATGGCGCGATGGTCGAAGTGATCCGCGCCCGCGTGGCCGATCCGCTTTCACCCGCGATTTACGTCGCCCAAGGGATGCCGAAGGGCGGCACGATGGACGACCTGGTCCGCTCCTGCTGCGAAGCCGGCGCCGCCGGCGTCATCCCACTCGAGACCGCCCGCTGCGAACTGAAGCTCGATGCCGACCGCGCCCGCACGCGCCGTGAACGCTGGCAGCAGCAGGCCGTCGAGGCGTGCAAGCAGTCCGGGCATCCGTGGCGCGCGGAAATCGCCGCGCCAGTCCGTTTCCGCGAATGGATCGAACGCCTGCCCGCCGCCGGCGAAGGCGAACTGCGTCTCACGGGCTCGTTGGAGTTCGACGCCGAAGCGGTCGCTCACCTCGATTTCACGAAGGCCTCAAAAGTCACCTGGCTCATCGGCCCCGAAGGCGACCTGACCTCGGAGGAATACGCCGCCGCCCGCGCCGCCGGGTTCATGCCCGTGGTGCTGGGCCCAACGGTCCTCCGCGCCGAGAACGCCGCGCTTGCCTGCGTGGCAATCACGCAGGCCCTCGCGAAGCGCTGAGTCAGGCTTTCCGCCGGCCCGCTTTCTTAGGCTCGACGAGCACGTCGTCGATTGCCCAGGCCGGCCAGGTCTCGCGCGTATACCGCTGCAGCTCGAGGATCGCATCGCGCAGCAAAGGCGTGAGCACGCCGGTCCAGCGCAGGCCGACCTCCATAGGCGCAAAGCCCTCGAGCGGGAGCACGCGCACTCCGGGATCGGTGATGGCTTCAACGATGGCGAGATTCACGCCGAGGCCGATGCCCGCGGCGACGTTGCCGGTGACCATCTCCATCGACGTGGCTTCGACCGACAGAGGCCACTTGACCCCGAGACGACGGAGATCCCGAAGGAAGCTCCGGGTGACGCTCGAGGTGGCCGGCAGACCGATGAGCGGTTCGGCGATCTTCTTCTGCTTCCAGATTTCCGCGGCGTCATTCCAGCGGGATTTTTTCGGGACCAAGAGGACGAGCGGGACGCGGGCGAGCCGGAGCTGGCTTTGCCGGTCTGGCGATTTCGCGTCGAGCGGGATAATCGCGAGGTCGATGACGCCCTCACGCAACCAGGTCTCGAACTGCACCTGATACCCAGGCGTCAGGCTCAGCTGGAGCTTCGGATGACGGGAACGTAGCCGCTGCGTGACGGTCGGGATGTGTAGACGTAGCACGAACTCCGACGCGCCGAGACGGAGTTCCGGACGGTCGGCGTCACGTAACTGATCTTCGAGTCCGTCCAGTCCAGCGAAGAAGGGCTCGATTTGCGCAAAGAGCTTGCGCCCCGGGGCGGTCAGGCGGAACGGCACTCGCTCGAAGAGCCGCACCCCGAGGTTGGACTCGAGCGCGGCCATCTGGCCGCTAACGGCCGGCTGCTGGATGCCGTAAGGGATGTGCCGGACCGCGGCGCTGATGCCCCCGTGCTTGGCCACATAATAGAATAGTTCGAGGTGGTGGACGTTCATCGGGGTTTGGGCATCTTTACGGCATAAAAGGGGCTAGCAACGCCCTTTATCCCCCCGGGTGATAGGTAGTATCAAGAATATCGATTAACGGTCCTGGGCCCGGAGGAGGTAAAATAGCCGGCGACAAACACGCCATGCATACCCTCCAGATCCTCCTCCAAGCCCTCGGCGTCATCCTGCTGGCTGATTTCCTGGCCGGCGTCATCCATTGGCTGGAAGACGCCTATGGCACCGAGGACACCCCGGTACTCGGCCCGCTGGTGATCAGGCCGAATATCGTGCATCACCACTACCCCCGCTTCTTCACCAAGCTGACCTGGTGGCAGAGCTCATGGGACCTCCTGCTCATCGGTGCGTTGATCGTTGGCGGCGCCGCCTGGGCAGGCGTGCTCACCTGGCACGTCTGGCTCTTCGTCCTCCTGAGCATCAACGCTAACCAGGTTCATAAATGGTCGCACCAGACGCGCGCCGAGAACGGCCGAGTCGTCTCGTTCCTACAGGACTGCTGGATTCTCCAGACCCCTCGCCAGCATGCGCTGCACCACACGGATCCGAAGAATACGTTCTACTGCCCAATCACCAACCTGCTCAATCCGGCCCTAGAATTCATCGGCCTCTGGCCCAAGCTCGAAGCCGTCATCGAAGCGCTCACCGGGGCGACCCATCGGAAGGACGCCTCCAACCGCGGCGAAGGCCCGACGCCCGC
>CAMBGQ010000073.1 GCA_945866215.1 Opitutus sp. GAS368
ATGATGTGAACCAAAAACAGGGCCGGCCCGTTTCCGGACCGACCCAGCCTAAATTGGTGCTCAGGCCGGGACTTGAACCCGGACACCTTGCGGCACATGCACCTCAAGCATGCGTGTCTGCCATTCCACCACCTGAGCAATAAAGGAAAGTGGACGCTGGAACTCCCAACGGCTGGCGCAAGGAAAAAGCGACTATGCTGATGCTTGCCAAGCGGTCATCTTTCCCAACGCTCATTCCCTCAATGTCCTCCGACCCGGCTGAAAACAACCCTCCCAAGGAAAAGTCCTTCGAACTGGACCTCTCCTCCCTTGGTTTCGGGCCATCCTGGGTCAGTGGTCCCTCCGAGAAGGTCAGCTCCGGCAACGGGGGGCCTCGCCGCGATGGCGAACGGCCGCGTTTCCGTGATGGTCCCGGCGGTGAACGCCGCGGTCCGCCTCGCGACGGACAGAGCCGTGGACCACGCCGCGACGGCCCCGGTGCCGGCCCCGGCGGGCCTCGCCACGACGACCGGCGTCGCGACGATCGCGGTCCTTCCCGTTACGATGACACCCCGGCCTTCCGTCCGGTGGTCGCCAGCGCCTTCTTCCCCGACGACGCGAAATTCGAAATCCTCGGTGGCGCGATGAAGAAGAGCAAGATGACCTACGAACTCTTCGAGGTCGCCCGCCTGATCCTCGACAAGGAAGACCGGCTCTCCATCGTCATCCGCCACCCTGAAGCCGAGCAACGTCCCGACGCCCTTTTCGCCGTCTCCGTCCCCGACGGTCACCCTTTCCTGACCGAGGCCGAAGCGGTCTCACACGTGATGACCCGACATCTCGACAAGTTCTTCGACGTGGTCGAAGTCGCAGTCGATGCTCCCAAGGGTTCCTTCCTGATGATCGCGAAATGCACGCAGACGGGCAAGCTACTCGGCGCCCCGACGCACCACAGCTACCAGCGCAACCTGCGCGAACACCACTCGCGCCATTGCCCCAACGTGCCTTTCGACGCCTTCAAGGGCCGCCTTGAGATGGTCCGCGAACAGGAACAGATCGACGCTTGGCTGAAATCGATGTCCGTCCGCAGCGAATACGCCCCGAAGGACCGCCAAGAAGGCGAGCCGGAGCGCCTCGAATCCCTCGACGCCGCCCGCGGCTTCCTTCAGGCCTTCCGCAAGGACCTCGTGGTGAAGAGCCACCCGTGGGTCCGCTTCGCCGGCCGCCTCCTCGAAGAGCTCAACCCCGGTCCGCTCCGAGACTCCGTCCGTTACGCCCTCGAACAGCAAAGGGACTTCCCGCTCGACACGGCCAACGGCATCCGCGGACGACTCCGCAAGGAGGGCTTCCACCTCTACAGGAAGGGCTCCAAGGGCATCACCTACGCCTGCCACGTCCGCCGCCGCTGCCGGGACCCGAAGGCCACCTTCAGCGACCCGATGGCCAAGCTCTTCGACGCGCTCGACCGCAAGCCAGCCCAGCAGGCCAAGGACCTCGTCCTGGCTCTCGCCGGCGAGAGCGCCGACCCCGCCGCTAAGGCGCAGGTGCTCACGGATCTTTCGTTCCTCATCGGCGAAGGCTACATTGCCAATCTCCCCGATGGTCGTCTCTTCGCCCAGCCCATCCTGAGCAGTCAGGCCCAAGCCAAGGAAGAAGCCACCAACGACGAGGCCGCGGAAGAGAGCAAGTAAGCACGAAGGCGCTTTTTTCAAGGTAGGGGCAGCACCGCGTGCTGCCCTGTTTGTTTAGGTAGGGCGGCCATTGCCATGGCCGCCGTTCGCATCGTCACGTGCGTCGATCAGGGTAGGTCTTCTACCGATTCGATATCCGTCCGCCCACGGACGTGATGGCAATCACGTCCCTACCTCTTATTTCCAATTCTCCCCGATCCAAGCCGTGGGTAGCACGCGGCGATACCACTTGCCGCTGCGACCGACGAGCGCGTCCGGCGGATTCGGCAGGCCGTGGAAGACGACGATCTTGGCGCCTTCGGGAATCTCCGGCGTCTGCCAGAACGAGAACGGGAAATATTTCACGCAGTGCTTCTTGAAGCTGCGGCACCAGGTTTCCGGCCAGTAGCTAACCTTACCCTGCGCGCTGAGGTGCGCGGTGAGGAACTCCTGCTCATTGCGATGACGCTTGCGCACGGCATCGAGGTTGGCGCGGAAAAATTCGAGAACGTCGGGATACGTACCGGCGCGCCAGCGGTAGACCGATGAGTTGCCGGTGTAGTCGCCCTTCTGCCAGTCGCGGATGATCAGGAAGTCGCCCGGTTGCGCGAAGAACGAGTCCATGTTGCCGACGATGACGATGTCGATGTCGAGGAAGAGGATGTCGCCTTTGAGTTCGGGGCCGCCAGGTGCGTTCAGCGCAGGCGAAAAAGAAACGAGCTTGGTCCAGCCACGCTCGGGGGCGCCAGCGGGTAGCTCGAGGCTGGGAATCGGAAACGTCTCGATGCCGGCGTTGAGCCCGGTCTTGTCGTCCGTCAGGCACACGAAGCGGTACGGGATGGTCAGGTGGCGGCTCACCATGGAATGGAGTCGGTTGACGTATTCCGGGCCGTATTTCTTGCCCCACTTCATGCAAAGGATGGTCGCCATACTGCCGTCAGCGTGGGGATTCCCCGCCGATGCTCCAGCCTGTTATGACGGGCCGCCCCCTTGCGCTCCTCCCCCCTGCGGGCATAACATGGGCCTCATGAACGACGAACCCGACGACCCGGATTACAAAGATGGCTACGATGACGAATACGGCGAGGGCGGTATCCCGCCAGACCTCGAGGCCGACATCGAGGATAAGATCCAACGGGAGGTCGACGAGCGCACCAGCTCACTCTACGAAGATTCCCGCCCGCGCTCCGGCGGTTGCCTCCTCATCTTCGCCCTCCCGGTGCTGGGACTGTGGATCCTAGGGTAAAACTAGAGACCGCGATGCATCGCAGGTAGGGGCACGATTCATCGTGCACTCCATTACTGGAGGGCGCGGCGAAGCCACGCCCCTACCCTCGGCCGCCCTGCGGCGGCCCTATGTCGTGACGCGGTCCCGACCCTACCCCGTGCCCACGTGTCAACTTGCCCACATGCCCACTCGAAAGCGCGACGCGCTTTCGCTTATTTGAGCGATCGCAGATAAGCCACGAGATCGAGGAGATCCTTCTCCGCGAGCATGCCGTCGAGTCCGGCGGGCATGAGGCTCGTGGTCAGCTGCGTCGAAGAGGCGATGGCCTCGTTGGTTAGCAGGCGGACTTGCCCCGAGGCTTCCTTGACGGTCACGCCCTCGGCGGAGCGGGCCTGGATGAGTCCGAGCACGCTGGAACCGTCGGTGAGCTGGAACGAATTGAGGTCGTAGTCGCGGGCGATGTTGTAACTCGGGAAGAGGATGCTCTCGACGATTTCCCGCTCGGCGCGGATGCCCCCAATCTTGGTGAGATTCGGCCCGAGCTCGTTGCCCTTGTCGCCGATCTTGTGGCAAGCGAGGCAGGCGCCACGGCCGGATTCGTAGACGGCGCGGCCGGCGACAGGGTCGCCCTGCTTGACGGCGGCCTGGGCCAGCGGAACGAGCCGCCCCTGCTTGGCTTCGTTGGCCGCGAGCGCGGCGTCAAACGACGGCTCGAGGACTTCGTAGATTTCGCGCGGCAGGAAACCGAAGGCCTTGCGCACGAGATCCTGGCGGAACGTACCGAGCAAAGGCGACTTGCTGAGGGCGACGGCGATTTTGCGACCGGTGTCCTTGGAGATGCGTTTGTAGTTTTGCGGTACCGCCAGCGCGACGAGGAGTTCGCTCTGCTCGAGTGGACCGGCGGTCGGCAGCAGCGCGAGATAGGCATCCCACTGCGCCGGGGTCAGCTTCGTGTTGGCAAGGCGCGCGGCGGCGTCCATGCGCAGGCCAGGATTTGCTGGATCGACGAAGAGGTCGGTGAGCAGTTTGAACGCGGCATCGCTGAGGTCTTCGCCGCCGCTCGAGAGCGCGAGGAGCGCCTTGAGGCGGAGCGACGACGGCTTGGCGGAGTCTGCGGCGATGGCGTTGAGCGCGGCGTCGAAGCGCTGGTCCTTCACGTGGGCGAGGGCGTCGAGCAGGAGCGGCGAAGCGCCCTTGGCGAGCTGGGCTTCTAGCGCGGCGAGCCAATCCTTAGAGTTCACCTTGCCGGGCTGGGCCGCGATGGCGCGCAGCGCGGCTTGGCGGACGGCGACCTTCTCATGCGCGAGCATCTGGGCGATGCCCTTGGCGACGCCGGGCTGCGCGGCGAGGACGGTGGCGAACTTGCCCATGGCGGCGACCTGCGTCGCAGAGGGCGCAGGCTGAGCGAGCCACTGAACGAAAACCGGGGCGAGAATTGCATCAGCGTCGGGTGCTTTGTTCAGGGCGAGGAAAGCATTCTTGGCGAGGGCGGTGTCAGCGGCATCCGCCTGGCTGAGCGCGAACTTGAGGACATCGCCGTAGTCAGATTCCTTGGTGCGGGTCTGCGAGACAATACGAAGCAGACGGGCCTGCGCGACCGGGCCCTTGACCGTGGTGAGGTCGGCGGCGGTGAAACCAGCGAGACGCATACCCGCGGTGAGGATGGCGTGCTCGAGCACGAGGTCAGCCTCACGCGCCAGGAGGCCGCGGATGGCCGCGGTGATGGCCGGCGACTTGGCCTCGCGGAAGGTCAGGCCTTCGAGTCCGCGACGGACCACGGCCTGATCGGCGGACGAAAGTTGGGCGAGAAGTTCGGCCTCGGTCTTCACCGGTGCGGGTGCGAAAGGACGGTGCGCCTTGGCGACGGCCTCATGGGCGGCCTTCCCTTCCGCGGTCCGGCGGACGCGGTAGATCGCGCCAGGGACATTGGCCACGCCCTGCAGGCTCGAGGGGCAATGCGAATACCAGGTGCCGGTGTCGACGATCAGCAACGAGCCGTCCGGGGCCTCAATGACGTCGGAGAGGTGCGCACCTTTGCGATCGAGGGTGAAGAAATCGTGCTCGGTCGCCTGATAAGTGGAACCCTCGGGCTTGAGTTCGAAACGGACAATTTTTTGCGAATTGTAGTAGGAGACGAGAAGGTGGAGGTTGTCCGGTCCGGATGAAAGCGGGTGGTCGGCGGGTGCGATCCGGTCACCGCTCTTCCAGAAAGCGCAGCCGCTGGGGACGACGTGACCGAGTTCCTTGAGAATCGGCATACGCTCGTGGGTGCGCGGGAGGTCAGCGATGATGCGCAGGAAGTCGGGGCGCTCATAGACGCCGCCGAGCTGCCACTGCATGAGGGTATCGACGCGCGGGCTGCCAAAATAGAGGTCGACGGTGCCCACGACCTCGCCGGTCGGGGTAAAGTCGATGCTGGCCGGATTATCGGCGCAGCCTAGGGCATGCCAGCGGATGTCGCTACCGTCGGTCTTCATCGACCAGACGCCACTGTT
>CAMBGQ010000074.1 GCA_945866215.1 Opitutus sp. GAS368
GTCAGGTAATGTGGAAGGAGTAGGATGCCCTTGGCACCGAGGCGTTCGGCTTCCTGCGCATACTGAATCGCCACGCGGGTCGGACCGCCGGCACCGGCCAGGATCGGCACGAGGCCATCGCAGGTGTCGACCGCGGTCTTGATGATAGACGAATATTCCTTCGGCTCGAGGGAGAAGAATTCGCCCGTGCCGCCCGCAGCGAAGAGCGCGGTCGCGCCGTAGGGCGCGAGCCACTGCAGGCGCTTGGCGTAGCCGGCGGCGTCGAAGTCGCCGTTGGCCTTGAAGTCGGTGATCGGGAAAGAGAGCAGTCCGGACGAAAGGACCTTCTGGAGTTCGAGGGGGGACATGGGACTAAAGAGGGATAGGGATAGCGGTAGGGGCAGGGGTGTCAGAGCGCGGAACTCGAGCGGGTGCCGTTGACGAGGCGGGAGAGGCCGAGAGGGTTGGCGTTCTGCAATTCGGCGGGCAGGGCGGCGTCCGGATAGTTCTGGAAGCAGACCAGGCGGGTGAAGCGGTAGATGGCGTTCGAGCCGACGGAGGTCGTGCGTCCGTCGGATAGTGAAGGATAAGGTCCGCCATGCACGATGGCATGCGAGACTTCGACGCCGGTAGGGAAGCCGTTTACCACCACGCGACCGGCGACGGCCTCGAGTCGGTCGATGAGCGCGGCGTGCTGTCCGAGTTCGGCGTCGGTGCCGTGGACGGTCGCGGTCAGGTTGCCGTGCAGGGCGCCGAGGACCGCGTCGACTTCGCGTTGGTCGGCGCACCAGATGACAAGCGAGCTCGGACCGAAGATCTCTTCTTGGAGCGAGCCGTCGGCGACGAAGGTCTTGGCATCGGTCGCGAAGAGCGTGGGGATCGCGCGATTGGGTTGTCCGCTGGACTTGCCTTGGGCGATTACCTTGACGCCGCTCTGGGCGGCGCGGGCGGTCAGGCCCTTCTGGTAGGCCTGATGGATGCCGGCGGTGAGCATGACGCCATCGGCACAATCCGTGACGAGCGCGCAGAGTTTATTGATGAATGATTCGGCGGCAGCGGAGCGGGTCAGAACGATGAGTCCGGGCTGGGTGCAGAACTGGCCGACGCCCAGCGTGCACGAACCGACGAGGCCGGTGGCGATGGCTTCGCCACGGGAGGCGAGGGCGCCTTCCAGTAGGACGACAGGGTTGACGCTGCTCATCTCGGCGTAGACCGGGATGGGCGTCGAACGGGCCGCGGCTGTGTCCATCAGGGCGCGTCCGCCGACGCGGGAGCCGGTGAAGCCGATGGCGCGGAGTGCCGGGTGCTTGGCGACCTGCTGGCCGATGACTCGTCCTTCGCCCATCAGGAGAGAGAATGTGCCTTCAGGTAAGTGGTTAGCTTTGACGGCTTCGACGATGAGGCCGCCCATGATCTCGGCGGTGCCGATGTGTGCGTGGTGGCCCATCACGATGACTGGACAGCCCGCGGCGAAGGCCGAAGCGGTATCGCCGCCGGCGACGGAGTAGGCGAAGGGGAAGTTGCTCGCGCAGAAGACGGCGACGGGGCCAATCGGACGGAGCAGGGAACGGTGGTCAGGCTTCGGTAGGGGCTTGCGATCCGGATTCGCAGTTTCAATGCGTGCGTCGAGCCAATCGCCTTTCTCGACGAGGTCGGCGAAGAGACGGAGCTGGCCCATCGTGCGGCCGATCTCACCTTGGCAACGCGCCTCGGGGAGTCCGGTTTCCTGCGTGGCGCGGGCGACAAGTGAAGGCGTCGCGGCTTCGATGCGGGTGGCGATGTCGCGGAGGAAGGTAGCCTTCTGCTTGCCAGAGAGCGCGGCGAGAGCTGGGGTGGCCAGGGCGGCCAGGGCGCAGGCCTTGTCGGCCTCGGTGGCCGTGGCCGGGAAGAAGTCCGGCTCGAGGGCGGTCGCCGTGGCAGGATTGATCGCACGGTAGGCGGCGGCGGTGGACTGACCGCGTGCGAAACCGATGAAAGAGTGGCCGAGGAGGGACGACATGGAGAGAGGGGGTAGGGTTAGGGGCGCCCGGCTCCGGAGGCAAACAAGATAGCCCAAGGGTTCAGGTTGCAGATAATGGTCCGTACGTTTGGCTAGAGGCAGGCCTGACCCCGGCCGTTTATGCGTTTCCCTGTCTTCTTGCTCCTGCACCTGACCATCAGCCTCACGGCTGCGCCGGTCTTCGACTGGGCGGCTTCTGGTGGCGGCCCCAAGGCCGACAAGGTGCGCGGGCTGAATGTTGATCGCGAAGGCAACGTCTTCATCGCCGGCGAGTGCGCGGACGAAGTCAACTTCGGCGCCGCGTCGCATAAAGGGCTTGGTCTCAATGACGTCTTCGTCGCGAAACTCGATCCCCGCGGAAAATGTCTCTGGTCGAGGCTCTCGGGCGGTCCATTGATTGACCGTGCCTATGCGGTGGCGACCGACGCGCAGGGCAACTCGTACGTGACCGGACATTTCCAGGGCGCGTCGGCCGAGTTCGACGGACATGTCGTCCTCGGACGCGGAGACTACGACGTCTTTGTGGTGTCCTATGATAAGGACGGCAGATTCCGATGGGTCCGTACGGCGGGCGGCAAAGGGTATGACTACGGACATGGCGTGGCGGTCGACAGCCGTGGCGACGTGATCGTCGCCGGCGCGGTCGTCGGCGAGGCCACGTTTGGCGACGTGGTCGTGCCCAACGAGCCCGGCGCGCATATTTTTACCGCGAAATACCACGCCGACGGCGAACTCGTCTGGGTCAAGGTGGCGACCGGTAAAGCCAGCGGTTCCGCCCACGGCGTGGTGGTCGACGGGCGCGACAATATTTATATCGGCGGCCTCAGCGCAGGTCTCGGCGTATTCGGTGCCCAGCCGCTATCCTCGCCCAAGGGAACGTCGGCGCTCGTCGCCAAGCTCGATCGCGACGGTCAGGTACTCTGGCTGACGCAGCACTTGGGCGAACCCGGCTGTCTGTTCCATGAGCTCGCCTGCGACGCGCAAGGACGTGTCTGGGCCAGCGGGATGTTCAAGGGTAAGGCCGTCGTCGGCGCCGATACTTATGCCACGACCAACGCCAAGGACTCCGATGCATTGCTCTGTCACTATGACACCGCCGGCAAACTGCTCTGGAGTCGGGCAGGGCAGGGGCCCGGTATCGACTATGGCTTGGGCATCGCCACCGATGGGGCCGGTAACGCTTTCCTGACGGGCGAATTCTCCGAGGTATTTTCTCTCGGCGGTAAGAGCCTTCGCAGTCGTGGCTCGACCGATGTCTATGTCGCCAAGTTTGACGCAACGGGCGCGCTACTCTGGCTGACTCAGTCCGGCGGAACCGTTTCGGATAACGCCTATGTCAACGTGATGGACGAACGCGGCGGCCTACTCCTCGCCGGCGCTTATTCCGGAACGCAGCAATTGGATCATCTTTCCCTGACGAGCACGGGAAGCGGTGATGCCTATGTGGCCCGACTTAATCTCAATGGTTCACCTGCCGACAGGCGACTTCCGCGGGATAATCTTCTGGTCCGTCATGACGCCGATGGCGCCGTCTTGCCGATTGCCGACGCCGCTGGCTGGTCGGGCCGCCGCACTGAGATTGTGCGTGGGATGGAAGCCGTGATGGGCAAACTGCCTGGCGCCGAGCGTAAGGTGCCGCTGACGATCAAGGTCGAGAAGGAGGACGACATGGGTTCATATGTCCGCCGCAAGATCACTTATCAATCGGAGCGGGGGAGTCGAGTGCCTGCCTATCTCTGCGTGCCCAAGGCAGCGCTAGCCAAGGGCGCCAAGGTTTCCGCCGTCCTTTGCCTTCATCCGACCGATGACAAGGTGGGTGTGGGTGTCGTGGTCGGACTCGGCGGCAAGGCCAACCGGCAATATGCCGCGGAGCTAGCAGAGCGCGGCTTTGTGACCTTGTCGCCGGCTTATCCGCACCTCGCCGATTACCGGCCGGACCTCGTCGCCCTGGGCTACGCCAGCGGCACCATGAAGGCCGTGTGGGATAATGTCCGCGCCCTCGATCTCCTTGATTCCTTGCCATACGTGCGCGGCGGCTCCTACGGCGTCATCGGACATTCGCTCGGCGGCCACAACGCCGTCTACACCGCGGTCTTCGACGATCGGCTTAAGGTCGTCGTGAGCAGCTGCGGCCTCGATTCGTATCTCGATTACTACGCCGGCGCCGCGTCGGTCTGGCAGTTCGGTAAAGGCTGGTGTCAGCCGCGCTACATGCCCCGCCTGGCCGAATACACAGGTCGTCTGACGGAGATCCCTTTTGACTTCCATGAGATGATCGGCGCCTTGGCACCGCGCCGCGTGTTGATTAGCGCTTCGCTCGGCGACGCCAACTTCCATTGGCAGAGCGTGGACAAGATCGCCGCCGCCGCCCGCCCGGTATACGCGTTGCTCGGCGCACCCGCTGCGCTCCAAGTCATCCATCCCGAAGGCCCGCATGACTTTCCCGATTCCGCCCGTGAGCAGGCCTATCACCTCTTCGCGGAAGTATTGAGGTAGGGCTTTTTTTTGGTTGCCCGCGTTCGACCGCCAGGCAACTTTCCTTCATGAGGCTGCCCCTGTTTCTCGTCTTCGCCTGTCTTGGTCTCGTCGCCGCCGACCGGCCCAACATCATCGTCATCCTGGCCGACGACCAAGGCTTCGGCGACCTCGGCGCCAACAATCCGCTGAGCAAGATAGCGACCCCGCACCTGGATGCCTTGGCCAAGGGCGGAGTGCGGTTCACCGACGGACATACGTCCTCCGGCGTCTGCACGCCGACCCGCTACAGCCTGCTGACCGGTCGTTACCACTGGCGCACCAAACTCCAGTCCGGTGTGCTCGGCGGTTTCTCGACCCCGCTGATCGCGAAGGACCGTCTGACGCTCGCCGGCCTGCTCAAGCAGCAGGGCTATGCGACGGGTTGTTTTGGGAAATGGCATCTCGGGATGAGTTTCCCGCTGAAGAACGGCGGTGTTGCCGACGACGGCGGTAACTTCAGCAAGGCCTTCCAGGATGCGTCCTCGGTGGACTACGGTCGCGACATCGTGGACGGTCCGGTCGATCACGGCTTTGACACCTTCTTCGGTATCAGCGCCTCGCTGGACATGCCGCCGTTCGTCTGGATCAAGGATCGCCGCGTGACGGAGATCCCGAGCGCGACTAAGACCTGGCTGCGCTCGGGTCCGGCCGGATCGAAGTTCGAGGCCGTCGATGTACTGCCTTCCGTTATCGACCACTCCATCGCCTTCATCGAGGCGCAAAAGAAGGCCGATCCGACCAAGCCATTCTTCATTTATATCCCGCTGAACGCACCGCACACGCCCATCGTCCCGACCAAGGAATTCCAGGGCACGAGCGGCATCAGCCCGTACGCTGAC
>CAMBGQ010000075.1 GCA_945866215.1 Opitutus sp. GAS368
GTTTGACAGACCCCCTCCCGGAAACCTTTCTTACCCTTCCTTTTGGCTACCGGGGTGGTAGCTCAGTTGGTTAGAGCGCCGCACTGTCACTGCGGAGGTCGCGAGTTCGAGTCTCGTCCATCCCGCCAGCCAAAAGGGCTTACTTTCCAACCGGTTCGCCGGTCCGGAAAGGGCTGTCCGGAGGGCGTCACCGGAGCGCCACCCATCCTTGGCGGGACTGTGCATCCTTTTTGCTTCCCCCTCCGTCCCGAGTGGACAGAAATCAGTCACCCATGAGCAAGAAAGTCCTGATCATCGGCGCCGGCGGCGTCGGCAACGTCGTCGCCCACAAATGCGCCATGGCCCCCGAGTTCTTTGCGGACGTCATGCTGGCCTCCCGCAACGAGAACAAGTGCAAGGCCATCGCCGCCGACGTCAAGGCCGCCACGGGCCGCACAATCCGCACCGCCGCCGTCGACGCAGACGACGTCAAGGCCACGGTCGCCCTGATTAAGTCCTTCGGCGCCGACCTGCTCATCAACGTCGCCCTGCCCTACCAGGACCTCCACCTAATGGACGCCTGCCTCCACGCCGGCATCCACTACGTCGACACGGCCAATTACGAGCCGCCCCACCTCGCGAAGTTCGAATATTCCTGGCAGTGGGCTTACCGCGAGCGTTTCGAGAAGGCCGGTCTGACCGCCCTCCTCGGCTCGGGCTTCGACCCCGGCGTGACCAACGTCTTCTGCGCCTACGCCCAGAAGCACCTCTTCGATACGATCGAGACGATTGACATCATGGACGCCAACGCTGGCGACCACGGCTACAAGTTCGCCACGAACTTCAACCCGGAGATCAACATCCGCGAGATTACCCAGCGCGGACGCTTCTGGGAAAAGGGCGAATGGAAGGAAACCGACCCTCTCTCCGTCAAGTGCGTGTATGACTACCCGGTCGTCGGCCCGAAGGATAGCTACCTTCTTTACCATGAGGAGCTCGAGTCGCTCGCGATCAACATCAAGGGCCTGAAGCGTATCCGCTTCTTCATGACCTTCTCCGAAAACTACCTCACGCACCTACGCGTCCTCGAGAACGTCGGCCTGACCCGCATCGACCCGATCGAATTCCAAGGCCGCCAGATCGTCCCGATCCAGTTCCTCAAGGCGCTCCTCCCCGACCCGGCTTCGCTGGGCCCCCGGACCAAGGGCAAGACCTGCATCGGCTGCGAAATCACGGGCCTCAAGGACGGCAAGCCCCGCAAGGTCTTCATCTATAACGTCTGCGACCACCAGGAATGCTTCGCCGAAGTAAAGTCCCAGGCAATCAGCTACACGACCGGCGTCCCGGCCGCCATCGGTGGCGCGATGCTCGCCGGCGGCAAGTGGCTCAAGCCCGGCGTCTGGAATATGGAAGAGATGAACCCGGACCCGTTCATGGAAGAACTCACGAAGCGTGGCCTGCCTTGGCACGTGCAGGAGCTCCCGGTCGCCTGAGTGGCCGCCGACAAAGCCCGCCGCAAAGCGGGCTTTTCGTTTGCACCGCCCCCCGTCGCTCCCAATTTCACCACCGTGTCCGACGCCCTCACCGAAGCTTTCCGCAAGGTCGACCTGAGCCAGGTCCCGAGCCCTTGCCACGTCCTCCATCGCGGCCTGCTGGAAAAGAACCTCCGCATCCTGCGCTCGGTGATGGACCGCTCCGGCGCCAAGATTATCCTCGCGCTCAAGGGCTTCGCCCAGTTCAGCGAGGCGAAGCTCATCTCGAAATACCTCGTAGGCACCACGGCCAGCGGCATCCACGAAGCCCTCCTCGGCCGCGAGGAATTCTGCGGCGAGGTCCACGCCTACTCGCCAGCCTTCAAGGACGAGGAGTTCGCCCACCTGCTGCGCGTGGCGGACCACATCTCCTTCAATTCGCCGACGCAATGGAAGCGCCACAAAGCCGCCGCCCAGGCCGCCGGTCGTAAGCTGTCCTTCGGCCTCCGCGTCAACCCAGAGCACGCCGAGGTC
This sequence comes from Opitutus sp. GAS368, assembly GCA_945866215.1. Classification (GTDB taxonomy): domain Bacteria; phylum Verrucomicrobiota; class Verrucomicrobiia; order Opitutales; family UBA953; genus UBA953. Next base: position 1,986 of record CAMBGQ010000075.1, read on the forward strand.
GACGTCGAACTCTACAACCCCTGCGCCGCTGGCTCCCGCCTCGGCACCTTGCGCTCCGAGATCAAGTCACCGGCCGACCTCGATGGACTCGAAGGACTCCATTTCCACACCATGTGCCAGCAGGGCTCCGACGTCCTCGAGCGCACCGTCGCGGCCTTCGAAGTAAAGTTTGGCGAATTCATCCCGCGGATGAAGTGGGTCAATTTCGGCGGCGGCCATCACATCACCCGCGAGGGCTACGACCTCGACCGCCTCATCCGCGTCATCACGGACTTCCGCCAGCGCTGGGGCCAGCACCTCCAAGTCTACCTCGAGCCCGGTGAGGCTATCGGCATCGGCACCGGCGTCTTAGTGGGCACCGTCCTCGATCTGGTCCATAACGGGATGGATATCGCCATCATCGACATCTCGGCGACCAACCACATGCCGGACACCCTCGAGATGCCCTACCGGGCCGACATCATGGATGCCGACCTGCCCGGCAAGCTGCCCTACACCTACCGCCTCGGCAGCGTCACCTGCCTCGCCGGCGACGTTATCGGCGACTACTCCTTCCCCGCCCCGCTCCAAATCGGCCAGCGACTGGTCTTCATGGACATGTCTCATTATACTTTCGTGAAGAACACCACCTTCAACGGGGTGCCCCTTCCCGCCATCGCCAGCTTCGACCCCGCCTCCGGCCAGACTCACGTCATCCGCCGCTTCGGTTACGCGGACTACAAGAACCGCCTGTCGTAAGTAAGGGGTAGGCTCTTGACCCCCGGAACATGCCGGACAAGGATGCACCATACCCATCATCCATGAAGACCCGCGAAATCATCCTCATCCTCATCGCTGCCGCTTTCGGTGGCGTGGCCATCGTGACTTGGAGCGGTGAAGAAGAAGCCAACGCCCGTGCCGCCAAGATCAGCAAGGAAGCCACCGAAGCCCGCCTCAAGAGCGTCGCCGACATCAACGCCCTGAACGACAAGGCCGCCAAAGAAGCCGCCGCCGCGAAGAAGGCCGCCACCCAGGCCGACGCCGCCCTCGCCCAGACGAAAGCCGACGCCGCCAGGGCTTCCGCGCAGACCACCGCCGACCTCGCAAAGGCCAAGGAAGACGCCGGCAAGGCCGCCGTGAAGGCCATCGAGCTCGAGAAGGCCCGAAACGAAGCCGCCAACCGCGTCAACGAACTCACCGCCGAACTCGCCCGCCTCCGTGACGGCTCCGAACTGAAGGAAGCTATCGCCAAACAGAAGAAGGCCGAAGCTGACCTCGAAGCCGCTTCCGCCGCCCTCCGCGAAGCCAACGCCAAGACCGCGGCGGCCATCACCCGCATCGCCGAACTCGAAGAAGAGAATCGCCGTCTCCGCGAGCAGGCCAAGGGCGCCGGTAACGTGTCGCCCAACTACCGCGCCCTCTGAGCCCGGCCTGAGCCGACCGATGAGCCCGACCGCCCGGTCGGGCTTTTTTGTGCCCACGTAAAGAGGCGCCACGGCTTCATGACCAGCACCGGAAGCGGCTTCGCGCGCAACGCATGCTCCCACCGGCGCAAGACCTGCCAGCCCGCCCGACGCAGGTTGCGCGTATGCCCTGGCGCTCTCGCCTGCGGACGGCGCCCAGCCCGATCACGCCTAAGCCTTCAGCACGGGCACCCAGGCGCCTTTGGTGGTGGCGTTGCCGCTCGCCCCCGCAACTTGGCCATCAGGGCGCTGCGCTGGGCACGGGTGATGGTGTCCGCCATGTCGTATCATGAAGACGAAACAGCCCGGACCATATGGCCCGGCTGTTCGGTGATTCCGCCAAATAAAGAGGGCCGGCATCCCTGCCGGCCCTCGCGCTATGAAGCCTTAAATCCTAGGATTTAGAACAGAACCTGAGCCTGGAGGCGGAAGATATCCGCGTCGGCATGGTCGGCATCAACCACCGTAGCGGAGCCACCCACGCCGTAACCGGAGATACGACCTTCGAGCTTAGCCTTCTCGTAACCGAACTGGATCTTCGCGTTGTTCTTGTTGAAGTAGTAATTCAGGCCCACGAAGATGCTGTTGGACTTGTCGTAGGTGGCGGCGGTCAGGGGGGAGGTATTGACGTCGCGGAAACCATCACCGGCCTGCTGACCGCGACCATCGGTGTCGAGGGCGGAGTAACGCGCCACGGCTTCGAGGTTCTCGGAGAGCTTGTAAGCCAGGGTGAGGTTGTAACCGCTCGGATCGCGGTCCACGCCGGTTGCGCTGGCGACCGTGCCAGAAGAAGCGTCAAGGGCCGTGACGATGTACTCACCGACGACCGTGAGGTCTCCGGTTACGTACTTGAAGTACGGGTTGAAGCCTTCGGCCATGGCGATCTTACCATTAAGAGCGGTGACGGCCGACGAAGAAGCCGCAGCCGACGGGGTGAGGCCGTAGTTGATACCGATCGTGGTACCTAAGGGCTTCCAGTCGAAGGAGACGTTACCGTAGTAACCGTAGTCGTTCACGCCGGTGCTGTTGTAACCCTGGACGGCGTCTACGATCGCGGCGCCGTAAGCAAGGGTGCCGGGGCCGCCTTCACCGATGACGACCTTGTTGGAGTAGTGGAGACCGACGTGGCGGGCGCCGAAACCGAGACGACGACCGTTGTTGGACTCAGCCCAATAGCGGGTGACCATCGAACGCTCGACGGTGTAGAGACCGGAGGAGGAGGTGTTCTCTTCCTGGCCGAACTGAACCTTCTGGTAGCCGATATCGAACTTACCGAGATCGGATTCGAAGGTGACCACGGCCTTATCAGCCGCGCCGGCACGGACGGTGGTCGAGGTCGCGACCGTGGTCGTGGCCGGGGTGCCGCCGGCGTTGACGGCGTTGGACGTGACGGTGCTGGTGCTGGAGGCGTTGGAGTTGTCGCCGAAGTTCCAGACGAGCTCGCCGGAGAAACCTGCGCCGACATCGACCTTGGCACCGAGGTAGAGGCGGCGCATCATGAAGTTATTCAGATCGGCGGCCTGGGTTTCGACGCCCGCGGCGGTCTGGGTATAGTCAGCCATTTCCCACTGGCCCTGAATGCGGCCGGAGAAGGTGAGGCGGTTGGCGCCGGCTTCCTTGATGAAGACGCGGTCCATACCGGACTCCGTCTTGGTAGCGGCGGCAGACTGGAGGGTCTTGGCGCGCCCTTCAGCGGTGATGATGCCCTTCTTCACGAGAAGATCGAGCGTGGCTTTGTCTTGGGCGAAAGCCGAAACCGACGTAATGGCGGCAGCGGCGATCAGCATGGACTTGAGGGTGCTATTCATAGGTGTGGGTGCGGTTGTGCGAGCGGAC
>CAMBGQ010000076.1 GCA_945866215.1 Opitutus sp. GAS368
GTTCGGGTCTCGAAGGCTGGCAGTATTACCGCGCGGTCCTCGAAGGCACGATCGACGACCTCGACCGCCTCCGCCGTTACGTCCATTTCGACTTCATCTACTCGTCCGCCTGCCCTTGCTCCGCCGAGCTCGCCGAGCACGCCCGCGAAGAGCGCCTGGCCTACGGCATCCCGCACTCGCAGCGCTCTAAGGCCCGCGTGGTCGCCGAGGTCTCACCCGGACGCGCCCTCTATGTCGAGGACATGAAGGACCTTTGCCTTAAAGGCCTCCAGACCGAGACCCAAGTCGTGGTAAAGCGCGAGGACGAGCAGGCTTTCGCCGAACTCAACGGTGCCTATTCCAAGTTCGTCGAGGATGCCGCCCGCGTCGTCTACGAGCAATTCGATGCCGATGCCCGCGTGCGCGACTTCGTCATCGCCTGTTCGCACCTTGAGTCCCTGCATTCCCATGATGCCGTCTCGGTCATCAACAAGGGCATGCCGAGCGGTCTTTCGGCGGATTTCAGCAATTTCAGAGACCTGATCTGCTAGTCTGCTGACGGCTTGCCCATTTGGGGTGACCGTCATACGGTCACTTTCATGAGGGGGTAGCTCAGCTGGATTCAGAGCAGCAGCCTTCTAAGCCGCCGGTCGCGGGTTCGAGTCCCGCCCTCCTCACCACTTTCACCGCCCGCCACCCTTTTCGGGGAGGCGGGCTAACCGTATCCAGATGTTCTGGGTTTGCGGCAGGCTGGCCTAGCGACTACTCAACGCCATGCAGATTCACGTCGCCCGGAATTCTACCCAGCTCGGAATCTTCGCCCCCGAAGAAATCATCGCCGGCCTGCAATCAGGTCGCTTCCTCGCCTCCGACCTCGCCTGGCGCGACGGCATGTCGGCCTGGACGCCGCTCGGTGACTGGTCCGAATTCCGTACCATCGGCGCGCCGGCTTCCCCGGGTACGGCGACCGTGTCGGGTGAAGCAGTTCTGGTCTTGGGCGAGACGACTTTTTCTTGGGAGATTTCCAAGAGCCTTGCTTCGGCCTTCACCTCATTCGTGTCCCTGTTCCGCAATCCGGCTGCCGTTCTTACCAATGCGCGACTGGAGTTTTTCCCGACGTTCCCGCTCATCTGGATCGTTCTTTTGGCCGCTTCGATTTTTTCGATCATCGGAGGGGTCGTGCATGCTGAAGCGCTGGCCCAGGCCATGCGCACGGCCGGATCGGATTTAGCGAAAATTGCGGGAGGCATGCCCGGAGAGACTGGTCGGCTGTATGCCAAGCTCGCAGATTATTTGGTCATGACCGAGGCCAAGGCTTTCGCGGACGTGTTGACCCAGAGCCTACTGTGGGTCGCCTTGATGCCCCTTTGGTATCTGGCGATCGGGCTGCTCCAATGGGTTGGATTGCGGTTACTTGGCTTATGCGGGGAGAAGTCATGCAAGACTGCCCAACTAGGTCGCACCGTGGTGGCGAGCATGCTTGGCCACATGCTACTGGGGGCAGTCCTGTGCCCGGCGGCTTTGCTGGCTCCGCAGTCCGGGGCGCATACTCTCGCCTTGGTGATTCTTGGCTTGGCGGGAGTCATTCTCTACTTCCGGGCCGTGGGTGGCGCACTGCGCATTGATCCGTGGATGGTATTCGCTTCGGTCATCTTCCTCTGCGTCGCCTTCGCTTGCTGTTGCTGTTCCTGCAGCGGTTTGTTCGCTGGCCTCGGCGCGCTGGCCACCCGTTGACGGTGCTTCGGCTGATCCGCAGACCTGCCTATCCGGGCGAGCTCAATCACGAGCTCGTCTGGCCGGCGGCTTTCCTCGGTGGCGCGCTCTTCGCCTGGGGATGGTTCTTGTCGGGCCTGCAGTTGCCGCAATGTATCTTCATGCGCTTAACGGGGCTGCCGTGCCTCTGCTGCGGTGGCACGCGCTGCGCGCGTAATCTGGTGGACCTGGATCTTGGTCAGGCATTCCTCTTCCACCCAGGCTTCTTCTTACTCGTCGCGTTGGCCGCCCTCTGGACGATTTATTCGGCAGTTTTCTGGCTCCGACGCGATACGCTACGACTTCGTCTCTTCATCGAGCCGGCGTAGTCCCGTCGCGCCCGCATCGCCTTCGTGGCCGTGCTCGTCGCCCACTGGGCCTGGCAGTGCTATTACCTGACGCGCTGACATGATCCGGAACCTGCTCCGCTTCCTCGGTTGGGTCTGCCTACTTGTCCTGCTTTCGGTCGGCGTGCTGGGGCTGGTCTATGTTCTCTCCGAACGATCGCAGAAAATCGCCATCGAGCAGCGAGTGCTCAATGTGGTCGATACGGTAAGAGAAGACGGCACGACGCCCCGCAAGGTCGTCGACGCCTTGGATCGCTTGGCCGACGGCACCGAAGTGGTGAAGGGTGACATCGTCCCCGCGCCCACACCGGACAAGAACGCGACGGCCCCCTATGGTGAGCCTGCCGATCGCCTGGGACTGAAGCACCTCGCCAATCGCGGCTACTCGGTCGGCTACGACGATGCGCTGCCCTTGCCCCGCTGGTCCTCCTATCGCGTATTTCCTTATAAAGACGTGCACCTCGAGCGGCCCTCCTCGTTCAAGTCCGACGTGCGCACGACGGCCCGGGTGACGACTTCTGAATACGTCCGCTCGGGCTACGACCGCGGGCACCTCGCGCCCAACTACGCGATCTCGGTCTGCTACGGCGAGGAGGCGCAGCGGGAGACGTTCCTCCTCAGTAATATCGTGCCTCAGCTCCACGCGCTCAATGCCGGCCTGTGGAAAGACATGGAGCAGCGCATCATGAAGCGCTACGGCGCGCGTTACGGCACCGTTTGGGTCCAGCTCGGTCCGGTCATCTCCTCGCCGTCCGTGAAGCAGGTCGGCCGCGTCCCCGTGCCGACGTCGTTCTGGATGGTCATCTCGGAATATGACGAATCAGCCCAAGGGATTCGCGCCATCGCCTACCTCGTGCCGCACGAAGAGAAATGGCGCGACATCGAGTTGACCCGCTACGTCGTGAGTATCCGCCGACTCGAAGAACTTACCGGACTAGATTTCTTCCCGAAGCTACCCAAGGTGACGCAGGACCGGCTCGAATCAGCGCCCGCGCCGCGCGCTTGGTGACGGCAGTTCGCGTCGTAGATCCGAAGCATGGATCAGGCAGACGCAGTCAGCGCCGTCCGCTGTGGGCAGCCACATGATGGGCAGCTTCGGCCACGCGAGGTGCATCGCCTTTTGCAGCCCACCGACCTCGATGACGAGGATACCGTGCGGTTTCAGCGCCTCGCGCGCCTGCGTGAGTAGCTTGCGGATGACGTCGAGGCCGTCTTTGCCCGAGACCAGCGAGCCCTTTGGCTCCTTTTTAAATTCGGCCGGCAGGCGACGGTAGATGCCTTCAGGTTCGTATGGCGGGTTGCTGAGAATCAGGTCGAACTTCGGCCCCTTGGCAAGCGCCGCCATGGTGTCCGTCTTGTGCAGAGTAATCCGCTTCGCCAGTTTATGGGCGGCTACGTTCAGGGCCGCCACTTCGAGTGCCGGCGCCGAAAGGTCGGTCGCATGGACGTGCGCCCTCGGGAAGCGCTTCGCGAGCAGGACGGCGAGGCAACCTGAGCCCGTGCAGATATCGGCCACCTCGGTGATCTGGGCGATCGGCGGGAGCCACTGCGGGATGGCCTCAGGGATGAGCTCGACGAAGTAGGAGCGCGGGATGATGACCCGTTCGTCGATGTGGAAGCGGAGGCCGCCCAGCCAGGCTTCGCCGACGAGGTAGCCGGTAGGCACGCGGTCAAAGACTCGGCGTTCGACCAGTGCGAGGAAGGAGGCCTTCTCCTTGGCCGTGAGGGCGCGTTTGAAGCAAGAGGGGAGCTTCTCCCAGGCCAGGCCCGTGGCATGGCCCATGAGCGTCAGGGATTCCTCCTCGGCGTTTACGAAGCCTTGGCCGTGGGCGACGCCGGCCGACTTGAACAGACGGTTGGCGAAGCGTAAACAGTCACCGCCCATTTTGAGGCGGGCGGTGGCGGCGGGGGTCGGGCGCGGTGGGGCGCTCATCGTCGGCGGCAAGGCCGCTTAGGTGAGCGGGGCGGCGGACCAGAGTTCCTTCGGGGTGCGTTCGAAGAAGTCCTCGAGGTACTTCGTCGTCGCGCCGCCCTGGCGGAAGGCCGGGTCCTTCATGATCGCGCGGCAAACCGGGATCGTGGTGTGGATGCCGCGGATGATGTACTCGCCGAGGGCGCGGTGCATGCGGTCCAGGGCCTTCTGGCGGGTTGCGCCGACCGAGATCAGCTTGGCCACCATGGAGTCGTAGAGGGGCGGGATGACGTAGCCCGAGTAGCAATGCGAGTCGACGCGGATGCCGTGGCCACCGGGCGTGTAATACAGGCCGATGGTGCCGGGGCTCGGGGCGAAGTTGCGGGCCGGGTCTTCGGCGTTGATGCGGCACTCGATGGCGTGGCCGGTCATCTTGATGTCCTTCTGGGAGAGCTCGAGCTTCTCGCCGCAGGCGATGAGGATCTGGCGGCGGACGAGGTCGATGTCCGTGACTTCTTCAGTGACGCCGTGCTCCACCTGGATGCGCGTGTTCATCTCCATGAAGTAGTATTTACCGTTCTTATCGACGAGGAACTCGATCGTGCCAGCGTTCTGGTAGCCAATAGTCTCGGCGAGCTTGACGGAGACCTTGCCCATCTCCTCGCGGAGCTTCGGGGTGAGGAAAGGGGAGGGAGATTCTTCGATCAGCTTCTGGTGGCGGCGCTGTACGGAGCAGTCGCGTTCACCGAGGTGGATCACCTTGCCGTGTTCGTCGCCCAGGAGCTGGAACTCGATGTGGCGGGGCTGCTCGATGTACTTCTCGATGTAGACGCGGGCATCACCGAAGGCCTTGTCGGCTTCGGCGCGAGCGCTTTCGAACTCTTTCGCGAAAGCCGCGGCGTTATGGACGATGCGCATGCCCTTGCCCCCGCCGCCGGCGACGGCCTTGACGATGACGGGGAAGCCGATGCGCTGGGCTTCCTTGATGGCCTCACGCTGATTGTCGACGGGACCGTCGGTGCCAGGCACGCAGGGCACCTTGGCGGCGGCGGCCGTCTGGCGGGCCACGGCCTTGT
>CAMBGQ010000077.1 GCA_945866215.1 Opitutus sp. GAS368
CGGGGTAAGTGAGAATACAGATAGGTCGCACGGGTGCTCATCCCCAAACGCGATCGAGATCAATGATGAAGCTACGCATGTAGAAGTTACGACGTAAGGGTAGGAAGACGTGGGTTCGACTCCCACCACCTCCACCATTTGAGAAGCAATAGCCTGCGACCACCCGGTCGCAGGCTTACTTAGTTGGCTTAGCGCTTCCGGTACACCTCGAGGCGGCAATCGTAGCCGCCAAGGTCGACGGTGCGGCTGGATTCCAGACGCAGGGTCGGATCGACGGACGAAAGACGCAGCGGGTTGATAAAGACGAGTCGGCCGTTCGGCCGCAGGACTTCCGAGGCGATCTTAAAGAGGTCGGTGAAAAGTCCGTGCAGGTTCGGCACGCGCACGCGGCGTCCGAGGGGCGGATTCGAGATCACGAGCGAAACCTTGCCGCGGTCAAGCTCCGGGATGCGGATGATGTCACGGAAGTCAGACGTGTGGAACGCGGCCTTGGTGCCGGTTAGCTTGGCGGCCTTGAAGTTAGCTTCAGCGATCGCAATCGCCGCCGGGTCGATATCGGTACCGACAATCTGCCCTACCCCGCCGGCCAAAGCGGATTCGATGAGTTCCAGGCCGGAACCGCAGAACGGATCCCAGACGATTTCCTTGTCCTGTCGGCCGGCGACGCGCACGAGACAGGCCGCGAGCGGCGGGTGCGAGGCAGCGTTGACGGCGTCGGTACGGTAATAAAGACGGGGGTTCGGCGAGATGCGCGGGCGCAGCTCGACCAACGCGCGGAGTTCGTCGAAATGCACGTCGACGGACCACGGGGATTCCCGGGCGTCGTTGAGGACGCGCGGATTCAGCTCAAAGGCCTTCTTGGCAACCTTGGCGACGGCGTCGTCGTGATTCCCTTCGGACACCATGCTGAGGCGATAGCGGGCGGCGCCCTGCGTGAGCGCCAACATGAGCTTTTCGGTGAGTGGCGAAGCGATGGCCTTGGCCAGCACCTCGAGCGCTTCAGCCGAACCAGGCTCACGGATAAAGGCGAGGGAGAAAGCGGCGGTGTCGAAGCAGCGCAGCTGATAGAGTTCGCCGAGCGTGAAGGCGTCCTTCGGTTCGACGACCACGAAACAGCCACGGACTTCGACCACGCGGAACTTCCCGCCGCGGCCCTCGTCTTCGCGCACTTCGTCGGCGACGATGGACTCGAGACCCTGACGGCAGCGCAGGTGGAGGCGTAACCCCGGGTGCTTCGGCACGACCGCGTCAAGGCGCACATGGCTCGGCCCCTCCTGGCGGGCCACGCTCGCGCGGACCTTCTGTTCGTCAATCAGCTTCTCGCCCGAGCCGGAGACCGCCTTGAGCGTCGCGGCGCCGCCGATCTTCTCGAGGGCGGCGGCGACCTTCTTCTTCTCGCGGTCAACGTCGGTGGTCTTTAAGATATCGATCAGTTTGCGCTCTGACTCTTCGTCGCCGCCGAGCTTCGGGATGGCGGCAGTGGCGTAGCGACGGATCTTCTCGGAAGGGTCCTGCAGGAGGCTGATCATCCAAGCCTTCACCGCGGCCTTCATCTCCGGATTACGGGAAGTCGAGAAGACCACACCCACGGCCCGGACGAGGGCAACCTGCTGGTTGCGCTCCTTCGGTCCGAGCTGGTTGAATTTGGGGACCTCGACGGTCCAGAGTTGGGCGGCCGGCAACTCGCGCAATTGGCGGTAGAGATCGTTGTCGGCTTTCATGGCTTGGGTAGTCGGGCGGGCGGGCGGCAAAGTCAAGGGAGACGCAGGTGGACGGGCCGAGGCGTCGGGCGGGCGGCGCGCGCTTCCACGTGTCCTACTTTGGGCTTTTTCCTAACAAAAATAACCAAAAGCGGCCGAGCGTTTGTCGGGGCAGGATGGCGAGCCTAAATCCACGCTCCCGCCCCCCCCAGACATTCGGCAAGTTGCCTTTGACAGGGTGGGATAATTGCCCACTTGATTTAATGTCTTGCGACCTCCGCCAAGGCACCCGCCGGTTCAACCGGTTGCTCAGACGAACACCTTTGCTCACACCTGAAATGAAGAATCCCGGACTTCCCGAAAAACAGGGTCTTTACGACCCCCAGTTTGAGCATGACGCCTGTGGCGTCGGCTTCGTTTGCCAGATGAAAGGGAAGCGTTCGCACGATATCATTCAACAGGCCCTGACCATCCTGGTGAACCTCGACCACCGGGGCGCCTGCGGATGCGAGGTGAACACCGGCGACGGAGCGGGCATCCTGCTCCAGCTGCCCCACGGGTTTTTCGCGAAGAATGGCCCGGCCAACCTCCCCAAGCCCGGCCACTACGGCGTGGGTATGCTCTACGTGTCGCCGGACGCCAAGATCCGCGCCGCCGCCGAGGCCACCTTTACCGACCTCGCCAAATCCCTCGGTCTTTCGATCCTCGGCTGGCGCACCGTCCCCGTCGACAATGCCTCCCTCGGCCAGACCGCCGTCGCCAGCGAGCCCGTCGTCCGCCAGGCCTTCCTGGGCCGACCCGCTGAATGCGCCACCGATCAAGATTTCGAGCGTAAGCTCTTTATCCTGAGCAAGCAGGCCCACCACCAAATCCGCGCCACCGGCAAGGACGAGTTCTACTACGCGAGCTCCCTCTCCTGCCGCACCATCATCTACAAGGGCATGCTCATGCCCGAGCAGGTCGGCAAATACTTCCCCGACCTCGCCGACCCGTCGATGGACACCGCCCTCGCGCTCGTCCACTCGCGCTTCTCGACCAACACGTTTCCGAGCTGGGAACGGGCGCACCCGTATCACTACATCGCGCACAACGGCGAGATCAACACCCTCAACGGCAACGTCAACTGGATGAAGGCCCGCGAGCCGCTCCTGGCTAGCCCGCTCTTCGGCAAGGAACTTCCGAAGATCCTCCCGATCGTGAACCCCAACGGGTCCGACTCCGCTAAGTTCGACAACGTCCTCGAGCTGATCGTCATGGGTGGCCGCTCGCTGCCTGAGGCCATGATGATGATGATTCCAGAGCCGTGGAACGGCCACGAATCCATGAGCGCCGAGAAGAAGGCGTTCTACGAATACAATTCCTGCCTGATGGAGCCGTGGGACGGCCCCGCCTCGGTCGTCTTCACCGACGGCACGATGATCGGCGCCACCCTCGACCGTAACGGCCTCCGCCCTTCCCGCTACTACGTGACCAAGGATGACTTCGTCATCATGGGCTCTGAAGCCGGCGTCCTCCCGATCGACCCCGCCAACATCGCCTCCAAGGGCCGCCTGCAGCCGGGCCGCATGTTCCTCGTGAACATGGAAGAAGGTCGCATCGTCGCCGACGAGGAGATCAAGCAGCAGATTGCCTCCCAGAAGCCTTACCGCGAATGGCTCGACAAGAACCTCATCAAGCTCGCCGACATCGCTGATGCCCCGGCCGCTCCCGCCCCAGCCCACAGCAACACCGTTCAGCGCCAGCTTGCCTTCGGCTACACGTTTGAAGACCAGCGCAAGCTGCTCGTCCCGATGGCCAAGGAGGGCGTCGAAGCCATGGGCTCGATGGGCACCGACATCCCGCTCGCCGTGCTGTCGAACAAGTCGAAGCTCCTTTACGATTACTTCAAGCAGCTCTTCGCGCAGGTCACCAATCCGCCGATCGACTGTATCCGCGAAGAAATCGTCACCTCCTCCGTCACGACGATCGGACCAGAGCGCAACCTGCTCGACCCCAAGCCGGCCAGCTGCCACCTGATCGAACTCCAGTCGCCAATCCTCACCAACGAGGAACTCGCCAAGCTCCGCCACGTCGCTCACGGCCTATTCAAGTCCGTCACCATCCCGACCCTCTTCGACGCCAAGTCCGGCGCTAAGGGCCTCGAGAAGGCCATGGATGAAGTCTGCCGCCAGGCCAGCCTGCAAATCGACGCTGGCATCAACCTCATCATCCTGAGCGACCGCGGTGTCGACCGCAGCAACGCCGCCATCCCGCCCCTGCTCGCCGTCTCCGGCCTGCACCACTACCTGATTCGCGAAGGCAAGCGCACCAAGGTCGGCCTCATTCTCGAGTCCGGCGAGCCGCGCGAAGTGCACCACTTCTGTACGCTCATCGGCTACGGCTGCGCGGGCATCAACCCCTACCTGGCGTTCGAGACCCTCGACGACATGATCAAGCAGGGCCTGCTCGTCGGCGTCGACCATTACACCGCCTGCAAGAACTACGTGAAGGCAGCCACGAAGGGTATCGTCAAGGTCGCCTCCAAAATCGGCATCTCGACCATCCAGAGCTACCTCGGCGCCCAGATCTTCGAATGCGTCGGCCTCCAGCAGAAGGTCGTCGACAAGTTCTTCACTGGCACGGCCACGCGCATCGAAGGTGCCGACGTCGCCGCAATCGCCGAAGAAGCGCTGGAACGCCACCGCCGTGCCTTCCCTGAGCGCGTCGACACCCCCGCCACCCTCGAGGTCGGCGGCGACTACCAGTGGCGTCACGAAGGCGAAGGCCACCTTTTCAGCCCGCAGGTCATCCACTCCCTGCAGAAGGCCGTCCGCACGAACAACTACGATACCTTCAAGGTCTACTCCGGCCTGGTGAACGACCAGATGCAGCAGATCTTCACGCTGCGCGGCCTCCTCCAGTTTAAGGCCCGCACCCCGGTCGACCTCAGCGAAGTCGAGTCCGCCGAAAGCATCATCAAGCGTTTCAAGACGGGTGCGATGAGCTACGGCTCCATCTCGACCGAGGCCCACGAAACCCTCGCCGTCGCGATGAACCGCATCGGCGGCAAGTCCAACACCGGCGAAGGCGGCGAAGACCCGGCGCGGTTCACTTGGACCAACGAACAGGGCGACTCGAAGAACTCCGCCATCAAGCAGGTCGCTTCCGGCCGCTTCGGTGTCACGAGCCGCTACCTGACCAACGCCAAGGAAATCCAGATCAAGATGGCCCA
>CAMBGQ010000078.1 GCA_945866215.1 Opitutus sp. GAS368
AACGGCTACGTGAAGAACGACGCCAAGAAGGTCAGCGCCGATGAGCTGCGCGACCTCGTCGTGACCACAGTCGCCAAGGGCCAGGACGTCGTCGCCTCGGCCTTCGACCACGAAGGCTCGGGCGGCCATAGCCATCTCGATTACTCCTGGAAGGACAATACCACCTATTCATTCCTGCTTGGCGTGAAAGCCGATGGCGATGCCGCGATTTTCTCCGCCTGGGTGAAGCTCGCCGAGACCGGACAGTGGCGCTTCCTGACGTCGTTCCGTCGTCCGAAGACCGCGGCCAAACTCGACGGCCTCTACTCCTTCGTCGAAGACTGGTCGGGCTCCTACGGCCAGGTCGAACGCCAGTGCCTGTATTCAAATCTCTGGATCCGCAACGTTGCCGGTAAGTGGATCGCGCTCAAAGAAGCCAAGACCAGCGCCACGTCGGAGCTCGGCCGCAAAGACTTCAGCCATGCTGTCGAAGGTAATTCCGTGGCGCTGATCACCGGGGGATACTCGAGCACCGATGGTAAACGCGGCGTCATGCTCGCGGTACCTGCGGGCAAAGAGCCGGTGATCGAGTTCGCTAAGCTGCCCGCGAAGTAAGCGCAGTAAGCAAAGCTTACTACGTGGGGGAACTGCTGGCATGGTGAACTGCTGCGAATCAGTCGCGCAAGCGCGTGCCGGCATGGGTACTGGTGATCTACTGCGAAACAGAGACAAGGGGTAATCTAGTGTCCAGAAGTGGATTGAAGTAACCAGTTGATTGGAGATGCGTAAGAAACGCCGCGAAGGCAGGTTGGTTTGATGCATCCCGAAGACCCACTTTCACCACGTGAAGCTGTCCGCAGCTACCGCGACTTAAACCTCTGGAAAGAAGCAAAGATTCTGGCGATCGAAGTCCTCCGAATCGCCGACGGACCGACGCTCTCACGCCGGCGTGGCCTCTGCGACCAGATCAGCCGGTCGGCCATATCCGTTCCGTCGAATATTGCCGAGGGAGACGAGCGCGGCAGCAACCGGGACGCCATCCGCTTCCTCTACATCGCCAGAGGTTCGGCGGCCGAACTCGCGACCCAACTCGAGATTGCCCACGATATCGGCGCCCTCACATCGACAGAGTACCAATCAACGCAACGGAGGCTTTACTCCGTCAGCCAACTCTTGGGAGGCACAATCCGTATGCGTCAGGAACGCCTCCGCCAAGAAGAGCGTCACCCCTGACCTGCCCACTACCCTAAATGAATCTTCTTCGCAGCAGTTCACCATGCCAGCGGTTCCCCACGCGCAGGTTCTGACGAAGCTTCGCGTCAGAACTTGCGCGTCAGGCCCACGTACGCCGAACGGGGCTGGGCGCCGAAGCCTAGGGCGGCGGGCGGGGCATCTTCCCCGAAGAGGTTCTCGATGCGCAGGGAAAGCTCGGTACCGTCCGCGAGGATGCGGCGGACCCAGACGCGCACGAAGGTGGCGTCAGGCAGGCTAACGCGACTGCTGCTATTCCAGTCGTAATCCTCGCGTCCGCGGAGGTGGGATGCGGAGGCACCGAAGATCCAGTCGTCGTTCGGGATGATTTCCACGCCGAGCGTGAGCGTAAGCGTCGGACGGCGGAGCAGCTTATCACCAGCCACCCCCGTACTAAAGTAGTAATCGGCGGAACGGACCTCGGTGTCGAGCCATGTGGTCGCGCCGAAGACTCGCACTCCTTTGGCGGGACGTGTCTCCAGACCAGCCTCGACCCCTTGGGTTCGAGCTTTCGCGATATTGTAAGTCTGGAAGCTGGTCGGATTAAAATCGATGAGGTCGGTGAGTTCGTTGCGGAAGGCGACGAGCGTCCACGACAGCGCGCCAGGGACGGCGTTCTCATGACGCAGGCCGATCTCGGTGCCGGTATTACTTTCCGGACGCAGCGGCAGACCCAGATGCGTGCCGTAGGCGAGGTCGTTGGCAGCAGGCGCGCGGTAAGCGGTACCGACCTTGGCGTGAGCCAGCAGTTCCTTGGTGAAGCGATGCGAATAAGAGACTTCGCCCGTGGTCTTACCCGCGAAATCCGTGAAGCGATCCTCGCGGACGGAAGCACGGACGCGACCGACCGAAGACACCTGCCAGTCAGCCCGCGTCCAGACGCCGAGGCTCTCATGCGTATCCGCCCAGGTCAGGCTATTTGCGGCGGTATCAAACTGCTCGAAACTCGTACGCTCATAGGAAAGGCCAAACCCCAAGGTCAGATCGGCCCGCACCTTATGGTCGACGAAGGCCGTCAGCTCGTCGCGATTCAGCAGATAACGGTTGGCGAAGGGTGACGTGACACTGGAGATCGCGCTACCCGCACGCGCCCAGAAGACGGTGGCCGTGGTGTTTGCGTCCTGGAAACGCAATCCAGGCGAAAGCAGCCAGCCGCGATCACGCTGAAAATCCGTCAGGCTTCCCACGCCGCCGACCGCTTGACCAGGCAGGCCGGCATGAGCGCGGTCAGCCGAACCGACGAGGTCAAAGACGACACCGGGGGAAAGAAGCCATTCCTGATTGAGGTAGACGTTGAGGGCATCGCGATCGCCGTTCGGACGCCAGCCATCGTCATGCGAAGCAGAGACGCTGACCGAGGTACCATGCGTCGCCGCCTGCGGGCCGGTCGCGTTGTTCGAAAGAAAAGCCAGTCCCAGGGAGCCACGACCATACGAACCCCCTTCGGCGACGAGCGTGGAGCCGGCCTTGGCGGCGAGGGGCGACGGTTGGCGCAAATCGACCACGCCACCGAGGGCATTAGCGCCGTAGAGCGAGGAGGACGGACCGCGCAGGATTTCGACGGAGGACAAACCAAAGATGCGGTAGCGTCCGATCTCGTAGGAATTGGAAAAACCTTGGGGAAGCCGGCGGCCGTTGAGCAGCACCGCCGAATGGGAGGAGTTCGTGCCCCGAAGGAAGAGCGAGCCGACTGAGCCCTCTCCAGATTGTTCGGCTGCATAGACACCGGGGGAGGTACCCAGCAGGCTGGTCAGGCTGGTCAGCCCCGATTCCGTCGCCGCGGCGACATCAAGGCGACTGACCGAAGGCGAAGCATCGGCCAACGGACTAGCCTGCCGGGTTTCGACCACAACCGTTTCGGGCAAGCGGGTGGGGGCTTGGGCGAGGAGAACAACCGACAGTATTAATGACATATCTTTGTATCAAGATAGATTAATATGTATGCAAGCCTATAAATGCCCTTTGGGAGATGGGGCTGGAGAAAAGTCGTCGAGCCGTGATAATCATAAGGGATGGCCGCCGATATTTCCCAGCAACCTGACCTCGGACCCGTCCGCCAATTCTCCATCTTCGTGGAAAACAAGGTCGGCCGGCTTAACGAGATGATCGAGTCCTTGGCGGAGGCGGACGTCCACATCATGGCGCTTTGCCTGGTCGACACGACCGATTCCACGATTATCCGCATCGTCGTCGACTACCCCGAGCGGGCGGAAAAAATCCTCGATGAACACCATTTCGCGCATGACGACGTCCCGGTCATCGCCATTGAGCTCCAGTCCGAAGCCCAGCTCAAGGACGTCACCCGCGTCCTACTCAAGGCCGAGATCAACATTCATTACGTCTACCCGTTCCTCTTCCGTCCGAATGGTCGCTACGGTCTTGTCGTCCGCACGGAGGCGCAGGAACTCGCCGCCTCCGTCCTTTCCAGCCACGGCATCACCGTCCTGGGCCGGAATGATATTGCCCGCTGAGCGAAGCTCAGCGCATGGGAACTGCTGAGAAGCAATCTCAGGAATAGCCGCTCAACGTCCGTGCGGCTGGCTGTTAATAACTTGCAGATTTGGGTCATACCTTTGCTTCGCAGCATGCCAGCAGTCCCCCCGCGCGGCTACGCCGCGCCTGCTTCGCAGCAGTTCACCATGCCAGCCGACCCCCATCCTTGGTTGCATGATTGCATCTCTGCCTGAGATGGGCAAAGTTCCTCTCCCTTCGCATGAGCCGGTTCTACTTCGCCTACGCTTCCAATCTGGACTCGACTCAGATGGAACGCCGCTGCCCCGGCGCAAGTTACCGCGGCAAGGCCTTCCTGGCGAGACACCGGCTGGCGTTCACGCACCCGAGCTCGACTTGGGGCGGCGGTTCGGCCGACATCCTGGACGACCAGGATTCTCCCGGCGTCTGGGGCGCAGTCTACGAGATGACGCCCGATGACTGGAAGCGCATGGATGACGCCGAGGGCTCGCCCTACAAACGCGTCAAGCTGACCGTGCTCGAAGCCGGCTTGGAAGACTGCCCACTCGACTGCCAGGCCTATAAGGTCGTCGACCCGACGGGGCCACACCTACCTTCGCGCCTCTACCATGAGAAAATCGTGCGCGGCGCTTTGGCCCGCGGATTGCCGGCTGGTTGGATCTCCTGGCTGCGGGGGCTCTCGATCAAAGGCTGAAGAAAGCCGCCCGAACCTGCCTTTCTTAAGGGAACTAACCCCTTTTCCCATCGTCCAATACGGTGGACACCTTCGTGCGAATTAAGCAATCCTCACCACCCTCCCCTCACCCTACCTCATTTCCTATCCTATGAAATTCGTGACCCGCACCTCTTTGTCCCTCGCCTTGACGCTGGTGGCCCTGACTGGCCTCGCGCAAGAGGCGACCAAGAAGCCGGAAGCCCCATCCCTCCCCAAGTGGGAAGCGATGGACTACGGTCGATTCCTGTCGGCCTCGATCGATAACACCCAAGGCAAAAGCCCTTTCGACCAGAAGGGTTGCGCCGCGAACAAGGCCGTCCTCGTGAACCTCGGCAACCGCGAAGCGGGTTACGCCTTCGACACTGAGACGCTCCGCGGCGCTGGCGCCTGGACCGGCGGCTGGATGCAAACCAAGGGCGTCGCCTTTGACGGTAAGCACGGCCCCAACCCTGGCCC
>CAMBGQ010000079.1 GCA_945866215.1 Opitutus sp. GAS368
AGGAAAAATATGCTCAACGCGCCGCCAGTGGTGCCGCCGACGGTGGTAAGGAAACTGGTCGAGGGCGTGTATGCCGATCCGGCCCAGGTTCCTTTAGTGAACGCGATGGCGTTACTATTCAAAGCGATCTCCGTTGAAATCGTACCGCCAGGGTTTCCGGATGTGTTGGAGATCAGCGCCCCGGTGGCGGCGACCTTGATCTTTCCAGTACCGGAAATCTCTTTGCCATCATTGACGTCGAAGCGGATTCCACTACCGAGCACAAGGTTGCCCGTCAAAGAAGTGTGGGCGGAAATTCTGACCGTACCGGAGGCTTGGCTCAACACGATGTCACCAGCACTGATCGTGAAACCCGTCCCGGCATTAGGAGTCACCGTGCCGACTGTGAGGCTGCCAGCCCCCGTCTTCGTCAGCATCCCGGAAGTGGTCAGGGCACCAAGGGTTAGGTCGTTTGCACCCGTATCGATCGTGCCGCCACTGGCACCGACCGAGAGAGCATTGCCCGACATCACTACGGCCGAGGACGAGGTGCTGACGAGGGTAGCGCCGCTGCCGTTGAGGCTGATTGGGCCGGTGCCCAATCTTCCAGCTCCGTCGATCTGCACCGTACCGCCCGTGATGGCGACGCCACCCGTGAAGTCATTGGCGGAAGTCAGCACCAAGGTGCCGGCGCCGGACTTCGCGATACTGGTGCCTCCGGTAATTTTATCCGCAGCGGTGGGTCCGTTGAAGGTATAAGTGCCCGACGCCGCGGAGACCGTGACGGAGGTGGGAGCCAGCGAGCCGGACAAAGTGATAATGCCACCGGCGGCGTTATCAAAGGTGACCTCGTTGGCGGCTGCAAATACGGTGGGCGACCCCCCAGCCATGAAATTAGCGGTGGCTAAGTCCCAAGTACCGTCGACGACCAAACCCCAAGTGAGGCTCAGGACGCCGACAGGTACGCTGAGCGAAAAGTTATCCACGCCGGCGGTTGCGTCGTTGCCGGCTTCGTTAAGGTCACTCCAGGCGATGTAGAGGTATTGGCCGGCGCCCCAGCCTAAGGACGAAAGTGTGCCGGTTATGGTGTTCCCGATCTTTAAAAGTGGATTATATGTAGCTACCGTCGCGCTAGGCGCGCCTGTACCAGATGAAGGTGTCGAGAAGCCTAACGTGGTTGAGTTCAACGAGGCACCAAAGGTACCCGCTGCACCCGCCGCCGCCTGCGTCGCGCTCACCACTGCCGTCGAACTCACCGCGTAACCCAGGGCGTAAGTGTTGACGACACCGGTAGTTCCGTTGGGATTGCGATTCATGACCGCGTCGTACGCGATGCTCAGGTTGTTGATGGTCTGACCGGAGCTATTCTGCAGAACCAATCCGAAAAATCCGCCAGCCGAACCAGAAGCCAGTGAACCGAACGCCCGTCCCACCGTCGGCTGGGTGTCGATGAGCTCTCTGAAGCCGCCGCCGGTTCCGCTCCCAGTGTCGCCCGCCACCCATTTCGAGGTCGAAGCCGTCGTCCAATTCTGCCCGTAGACATACCATCCCTGCACGCCACCGCCGCCGGTCAATGCCGATACCTCCGTCATCGTCGAACCGGCCAAGGCGACAGTGTTCGTCGCCGACGTCATCGACTGGAAGTCCTGCGTGTAAGTCGTGGTGCCGTCGAAACTGATCGGGCCGGCCGTTACGCTCGCGGCGCCGAGCGCGAGCAAGGCGGCGAAAGGGAAAATTCCTCGGCGAGGACAGCGGGGGAAGGTCGGGTGCACACCAGCATACTCTCCGCCCGAGTCTGCTTATCTATTATTAATATGTCACGGAAAGTGACTTGTTTTCGTCAAAAAGATGGCGGATGCATGTCATGGATTTACGGCTACACCAAGGTGACGATGGGGTGAAAAGCCATCTTACTGTCACGTGGATTTCACCGAGTTCGCAATGGGGTTTAAGGGACGCCTGCCCATCGTGGTGGGTCATATGTTTATTAAAAAGATTCTGCCCGGACTCGCCCTCGTCGCCGCGCTGCTCGCGTCGCACGCCACCCGCGCCGAAGAGAAGGCGACGACAGCGAAGCGCTGCACCGTGATGGCGTTCAACGTGGAGAACCTCTTCGACCTCGATGCGGTCTCGCTGTACGATAATTTCCCGGTCACCGGAACCGCGGCCGAGCGCTGGACCCCGGAGAAGCTGGCCGCTAAACTTAGCCGCCTCGCGGCCGTACTGAAGGCCACGGAGAATGGCCGCGGACCCGACGTCCTGATTCTCGACGAGCTCGAAGCCGACCACACCCCGGCCACCACCATCACGCCCGAGGCCTTCGTGGCTGCGCACCGCGACCGGAACTACCGCGACATCCTTAAAGGTGAGCTTACCTCCGAGCAGAGCGGCGCCCCGATCGAGGCCTGGCTCATGAAGGCACTGGAAGACGAAGGCCTGACGGGCTACAAGGTCGTCCTCGGCGACGTGCTCGACCTCTCCAAGGAGGCCATCCATTGCGCCATCCTCACCCGACTGCCCATCAAGAGCACTCGGCAGCATCATGTGGAGGAAGCCCGCACGATCGTCGAAGCCGAATTGGAATTCGGCGGTGAGTCCCTCTTCGTTTTTGCGAACCACTGGAAGAGCGGCGCCGGCAGCGCCCAGACCGAACCCACCCGCATCCAGAATGCCGGCGTGGCCCGCGCCCGCCTCGACGAGATCCTTAAGGCCGACCCCAAGGCCAACATCGTCTTCGGTGGCGACCTTAATTCCCACTACAACCATAAGCAGCGCTACCCTTACATGCCCAAGACCGGCATCCAAGACGTACTTGGTTCGCAGGGCGATGCCGGAAAGTTAGCGAGCGGAGCCGCCGACCTTTACAACCTCTGGTTCGACGTCGAACCCGCCGAGCGGAAGTCCGACGAATACCAAGGCGAGTGGGGCACGCTCATGCATCTCGTCATCTCGCGCGGGCTGGCGGACGGCAACGGTGTCGACTACGTCGGCGGCAGCTTTGGCGCCATAATCCTCCCCGGCCTGAACGCGCACGCCTACCCGGTCGTACCCTGGCGCCTGAGCAACTACGGCCCCGGAGCTGGCGTGAGCGATCACTTCCCCGTCAAAGCTGAATTCGTCCTGCGCACCGAAACCGGCGCCTCGCCACTAACCCGCCCTGAAATCGCTCCGGCGCTTGGCCTACCGGCGTTCCCCGCGGAATTGGACCGGAGCAAGCTGCACGACGCCAAGACCCTGCCGACGTTGAGTCCGGAACAGATTGCCAAGAGTATCGGCGAGCTGTACCTGCTCGAAGGCATCTGCAACGGCGGTACGAAGCCTTCGATCACGATCGGGGAGACGCGCTATCCGGTCTACGTGCCAGACCCCAAGCTCCTGCAGGCCGTGAAGGCGATCAAGAAGGGCGAGGCCGTCAAATGGGTCGGGCAGCTCAACTTCTACAAAGGCCATCTCGAATTCGCCATCGTGAGCCCGGACTGGATCAAGGCCCGCTGATTGCCTGAATTCCGAGGCACAAAAAAGCCCGCCGTTTGGCGGGCTTTTGTTTGGTAAGCAGCAAAGGGTTACTTCGCTTCCTTTTCCTTGCGGGGCTTGCGGGCCTTCTTGCCCTTGTCGTCGCGGAACTCGCGCTCTTCGGGCTCGGGGGCCTCTTCGGCGGCGACTTCGATCGGGTTCTCGGAGACGACTTCGAACTCCTGCTCGACCATGACGGAGCCATGGAGGCGGATGCTCGTGGTGTGCTTGCCGAGAAGTTTGACGGGGCCCTGGCCGAGATGGATACGCTTGCGCTCGATCTCGATGCCATGCTCGGCGAGCTTGGCGGAGATTTCAGCGGTGCTGATCGCGCCGAACATCTTGCCTCCTTCACCGGTCTTGACGGCGAAGACGAGCTTGATGGCGGCCAGCTTGGTGGCGGTCACGTTGGCGGCTTCGAGGTCGCGCGATTCACGGACTTCGCGGGCCTTCTTGAGGGCCTCGACGTACTTCGTGTTCGAACGATTGACGGGGAGCGCGATGCCCTGCGGAAGCAGGTAATTACGCGCGAAGCCCGCGCGGACGCGGACCTGCTCGCCTTCGGCGCCTAGGCCGTCGACGGGCTTGATGAGGAGAACTTCGGTGAATGCCATGGTCTTGCTTGGGTTATAAGGTTGGTGAGGAAATGATTAGAACGGAACGTCGTCGCCGCCCTGGTCGCCAGAAGGAGCCGGGGTGTCGTTGCCGCCGCGGGAACGAGGAGCGGAACCGCCCTCTTCGCCACCCTGGGCTTTGCCGCCGATGAAGGTGAAATTTTCGAGGACGACGCCGAGGCGCGAACGCTTCTCGCCGGTCTTCTTGTCTTCCCACTGATCGAGCTTGAGGCGACCTTCGACGAGGATGCCAGAGCCCTTGCCGCAATACTTGGCAATGATCTCGGCCTGCTTGCCGTAGCTCTCGATGTCGACGTAGGTGACCTCTTCGCGCTTCTCGCCTTCCTTGGTGGAGTAGGAGCGGTTGACGGCGAGGGAGAACTTCGTGAGGGCCTGGCCGGACGGGAGGGCGCGGGCCTCGGGGTCGCGGGTCATATTGCCCACGAGAACTTCGCGATTATAGGAAGAGGCCACGGCGAGGCGGGGGCGGAGATTACTTGGTCACCTGCACGAGCAGGCGGTTGATGGTACGGTCGAGGCGCAGCTTCTCGCGGAAAGCGGTGGGCGCGGTGACCGGACCTTCGAAGTGGAACTGGACGTAGAGGCCGGAGGGGAACTTGCGGTCGACGACGCGGGAGAACTCCTTCTGGCCGAGGTTTTCGACCTCGTTGACCTTACAGTCGATGGACTTGAGGACTTCCTTGAGCTTCTCGATGACGGTCTCAGGCGCA
>CAMBGQ010000080.1 GCA_945866215.1 Opitutus sp. GAS368
CAGGCCGTGGGGGCGTCGGTCGTCGCTGCGAAGTCGATGGTCAGTTCGTTGGACTCGTCGGGCAGGGTGTAGGTGACCGTCACGCTGAGCACGCCTGGGTAGCCCTCTTCGCCGTCGGGGCTGACGATGGTGAAGCGGACCGCGGAGGCATCGGCAGTGCGGATGGCTTCGGATTTCCAGACGCGCTTATCGAAGCCGCGGAGTCCGCCGTGGAGGTGGTTCCCGTTGTTGTTCTGCGCGAGTGCGAGGGTGCGACCGTCGATGGTCAGTTGGCCGTTCGCGAGGCGGTTGGCGTAGCGGCCGACGGTGCTGCCGAGGAAGGGGTTGCTGGCGACGTAGTCTGCCAGCGAGTGGAGGCCAAGGGTGACTTCGCCCAGGCGGCCGTGGACATCGGGGACACGGATCGAGGTGAGTGTGGCGCCGAATTCGCTGACCGAGACTTCCATGCCGCGGGCGTTGGTGAGCGTGTGGAGTTGGACCGGCTGGCCCTCGATGATTCCGTGTTGGCGACGCAGGGCGAGACCGGCGCGACGCGAGCGACGCAGGATCAGGAAGCCCGTTACCAAGAGGGTGCCATAGACCAGTGCTTCGGGGGAGAGCATGCGGTTAAGTTGTCGGGAGGGATGGGGGTCGGCAAATCTCAATAGGGGTAGGGGTAGGGGCAGGGATAGCGCTGCCATCCTTGGCCGGCCGCGGCCGAGCAGGAATGCTCGGCCCTACCTCGTTGAACGTGTAACAAAAAGACCGCCTGGGTGGGCGGCCTCTATTTGCTTCGCAGCAGTTCACCATGCCAGCCGATCCCCGCCGCAGGCTTACTTCTTCTTCAAATCCTGCGATTGGGCGGCCGAGGTGGCAGCGGCAACCGAGGCACCGGGGAGAAGGGCGGTCCAGTCGGTCGCGATGCGCACCGCTTCCTGCAACTGGATATCGTAGTCCGGCCAATCGTCGTCTTCGAGGGGGTCGCGCATGCGGCTAGCCTTCTTGCTCTTTGCGGCCGCGCTGGCGCCGTCTTTCTTATCCTGTTCGACCGCGGCATCGAGCTTCACGTCGCGGACTTTGAAAGCCTTCTTGGCGTAATCGGAGAGCTCGCGGCGGATCTGCTCACGGAATTCGATGTCATCCTTGCGCTCAGTGCTGCGCTGCTCGAGCGAGAGAGACACGTCCTTGCGGACCTGACGGCTCTTCGTCCAATCAATCGTGCGGGACAGCGTGAGGAATTCCGGGAGCTCGGACTGACGGCGCGCGGAGCTGGCGGAGAGCTGCGCGATCAGGTCGGTAGAAAGCTTGGCTTTGAGCCATTCGCCTTCGTCGGCCTTGGTCAGCGTCGGGGTGACGGAATCCCAAGGAAGGGGGCGGTCGAGGTCGGCTTCCGCGACGGGGAGAACTGAGTAGACGGACGGCACTACGATGTCGGCCGGGACGCCCTTGAGCTGGATGGAGGAACCGCTGGGGGCGTACCACTTCTGGATGGTCACCTTGACCGCCGACTTCAGGTTCTTGTCGAAGCGGCTGAGATCGAGGATGCTCTGGACCGAGCCCTTGCCGTGGGTGTTCGTGTCGCCGACGACGATGGCACGGCGGTGGTCACGCATCGCACCGGCGAAGATTTCGGAAGCGGAGGCCGAGAGCTTGGTGGTCAGCACGATCAGCGGGCCGTTCCAGGCTACCTTCTCGTCTTCATCGCGATAGTCTTCGGAGCGGCCATCGCTGCCGCGGACCTGGAGGACGGAACCCTTCGGAATAAACAGGCCAGAGATATCAACGGCTTCATTGAGCAGGCCGCCGCCGTTCTTCCGGAGATCCATGATAAGTGCCTTCATGCCAAGCGGCTTCAGCTTAGTGATTAACTGTTCGATATCGGCCGAGGGGCTCGAGCCGGAACCATCGGGGTTCTTGCCGTAGAATGAGGGGAGGTCGATGACGCCGATCATCACCGTGCCGTTACCGTTGGTGACTTCGACAAGCTTGGCCGACGCCATCTGGCCGACGAGTTTGATCTGGTCGCGCTTGAGGACGATTGTCTTGCGACCACCGCCAGCCATGTCGACGAGCAGGCGGACGGAGGAACCCTGCTTGCCGCGGATGCGGCTGATGGCCTTGGAGAGGCGCATGCCGACGATGTCTTCGAGCTCGCCCGAGACGCCTTGGCCGACCGCGATGATCTTATCGCCGGGCTTCGCCTGACGGGAGAGATCGAGCGGGCCGCCAGGGAGGATATCCTTGATCACGCAGACCCCGTCTTCATCGGAAAGCGTCGCCCCGATACCCACGAGCGAGTTGCGCATCGCGATTTCGAACTCTTCCAGCGACTGCTGGGAGAAGAAGGTCGAGTGCGGGTCATACTGGCTCGAGTAGGAGTTAAGGAAGAGCTCCTCGACCTCGTGCTGATCGAAGTTGAGGTAGGTGCGGGACTTGTCGTAACGCTTCTTTAGGCGGGCCGCGGCTTCCTTGGTCTTTTCGGGGGTAATCTCGGGGAGGGCCAGGTCCTTCGGGGTCTTGGAGCTGCCTGTGCGGTCTTCGCCGAGCAGCTCAGATAGCATGTCGAGACGCAGGCGGCGGGCCCAGAGGGCGTCGCCGTCCGCGGCGTTGGCCGGCCACTCTGCCTTCTTGCGGTCGACCGGGAAGGTGCCTGGCTGGGTGAGGTCAATCGGCTGATCAAGGGCGGCAATATTCGAGACCGTGCGCTCGTTGACCTTCTTCTTAAAGAGGGCGAAGATTTCGAAGGCCGGGGTCAGGTTGCCGCGCTGCAGGTAGAGATCGAGCGTCTTGCCGTAGCGGTTGACGAATTCGTCCACTTCTTCGGCTGTGAAGTACATCTTCGCGCCATCGAGGTTTTCGCAGTAAGTCTTCACGACGGAGTTCATGTCGACCGAGCCCATGTCCTTCTTGCTGATGTGGAGCTTCTCGAGAAGCGCCGCGGTAGCGCGGGTCTCGTTCTGCATCGACTGCGTGGTGGTGAAGCCGGCGGTCTGGGCGGAGGCCAGCGCTGCCAGAAGAATCGGCAGCAGGAAAAGTCTGAGGCGCATAAAGGGTGGGGTGGGGAACTTAGCGTAGGCGGGCGCTAAGTTCTTCGAGCCTACGTTTCTCGCTGACAGTGAGCGAGCCGAATCCCCCAGCCGAAATCTTGTCCAGCAGCCTGTCCATTTCCGCGCGAGCTTGGGCCGAGGTGAGCGGGCGGGATGAGGCGTTCTCCTCAGTCGGGGTCTCGAAAGCAGGGCTCGGGGCGTCGGTTGGCATGGGTTCCTGCACCTGAGCGTAACTGGGAGCCCAATTTGTCCGATTGAGATAACGCCAGGCGAGCCAGCCGAAGAGCAGGCCGCCGAGGTGGGCCGAGTGGGCGATGGTGTCGGGCCAGGCGGCTTTCCAACCGAGCCAGTCGTGGCGGCCAGGGAATTCGGAGAAGACCCAGCCGAGTAAAGTGAAGAGCGAGACCGCGATGAGGAGCCAGCGCACCTTGAGCGTGACGGGGAGGAAGAAGAACAGCAGCAGCGTGATCTGGTGATCGAGCTTATCGAGTAGCGCGACGAGCATCAGCGCGTAGACGCCGGCGGAGATACCGACCAACGCGCCGTTTTGACTACCGCCGAGGCCGGAGAGATACCAAGTGAGCGCTCCGATGAGGGCGCCGCCGATAAGTACCTTCAAGAGCGTGACGGGTCCGTGCTCCTGCTCGACCGTCGCGCCGGTCCACCAAAGGACGAGCCCGTTACCGAGGAGATGCCAGAACCCATCGTGCAGGAGCGCATGCGTGACCCACTGCCAAGGCTGTAGGGCGCTTTCTCTGAGCACCATCCAGCCGAGGAAGTTCGCTTTCGCGGATTCCTGGATGAGGTTGAGGATGAAGAAGCCGACGAGGATGCCGACGACCCATGCCGTCAGGGAGATCGGCGTGCGCGGGGCTGAGCTGCCTCGCATATAGGCCCGGTCGCCGATGCCCATACGCGCAGGCCGTCCTCAGAGCTTCTTCACGATCGCATCGGCGAGGCCATACTCGATGGCCTCCTCGGCGGTCATGTAGAAGTCGCGGTCGGTGTCCTTGGTGACTTTTTCGATCTTCTGCTTCGAAGCCTTGGCGAGGATCTCGTTGAGCTCGGAGCGGAGGCGTTCCATTTCCTGCGCCTGGATGTGGATGTCCACGGCGGTGGCTTGGATGCGGCCCATGATGAGCGGCTGGTGGATCATCACGCGGGAATGGGGGAAGAGGAGGCGGTTGCCCTTTTCCTTGGGGGCCTGGAGGAGGATGGAGCCCATCGAGGCGGCCATGCCGGTGACGACGACCTTCACCGGGGAGGTGATCATGCGGATGGTGTCATAGACAGCCATGCCGGAGGTGATGGAGCCGCCGGGGGTGTTGATGTAGAAGGTGATCTCCTTGCCCGGGTCGATGCCGTCCAGGTAAAGGAGCTTCTCGACGATGTCGCGGGCCGACGCGTCTTCGACGGCGCCCCAGAGGAAGATCTTCCGCTGTTCGAGGAACTTCTTCTGGATGAGCATGGCGCTCGGGCCGCCATCCTTGGGGGCGGCTGGGGTCTTCTCGTCCTCGTCTTCGTCGTCGTTACGCATGGGAGTCGTCAAATTGCCCGAAACCTGCCCCGTGGCAAGCGTGGGAAGGCGAAGCAGTCGGGGAAATCATTCACAGTCGGCGGGCGACCTTGCTCCCCGGAGGGGCTTATGCCTAGGTTCCGGCCGTGCCCACCCTCCGCCTCACCGGCCTGCGCCGCCAGCTCGGCACGACGCC
>CAMBGQ010000081.1 GCA_945866215.1 Opitutus sp. GAS368
GTACCGACTCGAGCTGCCGTCTCCAAATCTACCAGGCCGACGACACTGAGCACCGCATCACGGCGGCGAAATTCGCCCAGATCCTGGCCAAGGGCGCCGGCGTGCTCAATACGATGAACCTACCCGTCGAGGTCGAAGCCGAAGCCCCTTATCTTTCGGTCTTCCCGATTATCGCTACCCGCCTCGAAGAAAAGCAGGTCGTACTCTCGCTCGGTATGCGCCACACGGCTTGCCTCGCCGAGGACGTCTGCTTCCCGGCAAATCTTCAGGATAAGTCAGCCTGCGCGCCCGGTTCGGGCTGCTGCTGATTCCCGCCATGCTCCGAGCCCTCGAACTAAGCAAGGACTTCGGAGGGCTCACCGTCTTACATCCGACGTCGATCGACTTTCATCTGGGCGAAGTCCACGCCTTGATGGGCGAAAACGGCGCCGGCAAGTCGACGTTGATGAAGATACTCGCTGGTCTCTATCGTCCGAATGGCGGTCAGGTCGAATGGCGTGAACGCCAGGCCGAATTCACCTCACCACACGATGCCTTGGTCGCGGGCATCGCGATGATCCATCAGGAACTGATGCCCATCCCGGATCTGACGGTGGCGGAGAACATCACCCTCGGCAGCGAGCCTTGCTCCGCCTTCGGACTCATCGATCGCCCCGCCCAACTGGCGCGCGCAAAAGAACTGTTAAGCGAACTTGAATCCGATATCGGTCCGACCCGCCTGATGCACACGCTGACCGTGGCCCAGACTCAGGTTGTTGAGATCGCCAAGGCCCTTGGGCGCCAGGCCGACGTCATCCTGATGGATGAACCGACCGCCGCGCTCTCTGACCACGAGATTGCCGCCCTCTTCCGAGCCATCGCCCGCCTGAAGGCTCGCGGCGTCGCCATTGTCTACACCACCCATAAGATGGATGAAGTCTTTCGCCTGGCCGACCGGATCTCGGTCCTGCGCGATGGCCGTCTGGTTGGCACGGCTCCGGCGTCGGAGTTGAATCCCGCCAAGTTAATCACGATGATGGTCGGGCGAGAACTGGCGGACGTCTTCCCTGTTCGCCTACCGTCCTCCAATGAAGTCCTGCTTGAGGTTACCGGCCTGACTCGTGAGCCGGCCTACCGTGATATCAGTTTCCATGTTTGCCGAGGTGAAGTGGTCGCCCTCGCTGGCCTAATGGGCGCTGGCCGAACGGAAGTGGTCAGCGCAATCTACGGATTACAACCCGCCTCAGAAGGACGGATCATCTTCAACGGAACGCCGCTCGCTATCGGTAGCCCGCAGGACGCCTTAGCTGCCGGCATCGGCATGGTCACCGAGGACCGTAAAGGCCTCGGCCTGATTCCCGCCATAGGCGTCGGCCAAAACATTACCCTATCCGCTTTGCGGGATTTCAGTCGCGGCCCATTGATTGATCACACGGCCGAAGCCGCCGCGAGCCATACGCAGATGACGGAATTCTCCGTTAAGGCGAACAGCCCGTCACAACCGATCGCTCAGCTCAGCGGCGGCAATCAACAGAAGGCCTTGCTTGCTCGCTGTCTCCTTGGCGGCCCCGAACTCATCATCCTCGATGAACCGACCCGCGGGATCGATATCGGGGCGAAAGCGGAAATCTACGCCCTCATCCAGAAACTAGCCCGCGCCGGCAAGGGCATCCTGCTGGTCTCTTCCGAACTCCCCGAAGTCCTTTCCTTGGCGCACCGCATCGTGGTGCTCCGCCGAGGGTCCGTGAGCGCCACGCTCGACGCCGCCACGACTGACCAAGAAACCGTGCTCCGCCACGCCATGCCCTTATAACGCCATGCTCACCCTCGATCGTAATCTGCTTCATCGCTTCGGCCTCCTGCTCGTCATCTTGTTCGTCGGGCTCGCCCTGTCATTGCTGACCGACACCTTCCTGAGCGTCGCGAACTTTACCAACGTCGCCCGCCAGATCTCGATCAACGGCATCCTCGCAGTCGGCGTGACGTTCGTTCTGCTCACCGCCGGCGTTGACCTCTCCCTGGGATCGGTCGTGGCCTTGAGCGGCGTCGCCTGCGCTACCTTCGCTCATCCTGGCGACCACTCGGTCTTCGTACCCATCGCCGTCGGTCTGCTCACCGGCGCTGCCTGCGGGCTCGTCAATGGTACACTCGTGACCCTTGGGGGCGTCGCCCCGTTCATCGTCACCCTCGGGATGATGACCATCGCGCGCGGACTTGCCCTGATCTTCAGCGGAGGTCGCCCGGTCGCTGATATGTCGAACGAACTGACCGCTCTCGCCGGAGACCTTTTCGGCATCCCGATTCCCGTGCTCTGCTTCGCCGGCGTCGCCGCCGCGGCTTGGTTCTTCCTGCGCAACTTCCGCCTTGGTCGTCACATCTACGCCGTCGGCGGAAATGAGAACGCTGCGCGGGCAGCTGGCGTGCCGGTCGAAAAGGTTAAGCTCCTCGCTTATGGACTCTGCGGACTCCTCACCGGCCTCGCAGGAGTCGTTTTGGCGGCACGCATTACGACGGGTCAGCCCAATGCCGGCCAAGCCTACGAGCTCGATGCGATCGCGGCGGTGGTCATCGGTGGCACGAGCCTCGCGGGCGGGGTCGGCACAATTACCGGAACCTTGCTGGGCGTCTTGCTGATCGGGGTGATCAATAATGGCTTAGATTTGATGGGCGTTTCCTCGTATTATCAGGCCGTCATCAAAGGCGTCATCATCGTGGGTGCGGTTTGGCTCGACCGACGTCAGGCCCGTTCGTAAAAGTCTGGGATGCGTCTTACCCCTCGCAAAGCCGTCTCGGCCTTTCTCGCTGTCTGCGCCCTGACACTCTCCCTCACCTGCGTCTCCGGCTGCAAGAAAGCCGAAGCTCGTAAGGAGGGCGAAATCCTCATCGGCTTCTCCTCCCGTGACCTCTCGGCGGAATACACCGCCAAGATGTCCGAGGCCATCGTCGCCTATGCCAAGACGAAGCCGGGCGTGAAACTGGTCATGGTCGACGCCCAGTCCGACGTCCAGAAGCAGTTCAGCCAGGTCGAGAACTTCATCGCGCAGAAGGTCGATGCTATTATCCTCAACCCTTGCGAACTCGAGGCCAGTACCCCGGCAGTTGATCGCATCAAGGCCGCCGGCATTCCCCTCGTACTCGTCAATCAAGTGACGAAGTCGGCCGGGGATTCCTACATCGGCTCTAATGACTTCGATGCGGGTCGCATCGCGATGGAGGCCATCGCCAAGAAGCTTAATGGCCAAGGCGGCGTCCTGATGCTCCATGGTATCATGGGTACTTCGGCCCAACTTCAGCGCGAAGCCGGCGCCCGTGAAATCTTTGCTAAATACCCCGGACTCAAGCTGGTCGACCACCAGACGGCCTCCTGGGATCGCGCCAAGGCGATGGCCCTGACCGAGAACTGGATCCAGGCCCACAAGGGCAAGTTCTCCGCGATCTTCGCCCACAATGACGAGATGGCCATGGGCGCCCTGCTCGCCCTGGAGCGCGCCGGCATCAAGAAGGACGTCACGGTCATCGGTATTGACGCCATCGCGCAGGCCCTGACGGCGGTGAAAGAAGGTCGACTGGATGCCACGGTCTTCCAGGATGCGGTCGGCCAGGGTAAAGGCTCGGTCGACGCTGCCATCCTGCTCGCCAAGAAGCAGCCTTGCCCAAAGGAAACCCTGATTCCCTTCAAGCTCATTACCCGCGATAACCTTTCCCAATTCCTCAAATAACATGAAGTCCCTGCTCTCCCTCCTCACCTTTGGCCTTCTCGCCGTGACCGCCGTCGCCGCCGACAAGCCGGATACCCGCCTCTTCGAGATGCGTGTCTACTACGCCAAGCCCGGCAAGCTTGACGCCCTCAATGCTCGCTTCCGCGACCATACGCTCAAGCTCTTCACCAAGCACGGCATGACGAACCTCGGCTACTTCGTCCCGGTCGACAATAAGGAGAACAAGCTGGCCTACTTCCTCGCGTTCCCCGATCGCGCCTCTCGTGACGCCTCCTTCAAAGCCTTCGGCGCTGACCCGGATTGGAAGGCTGCCGCCAAGGATTCCGAGAAAGACGGCAAACTGATTGAACGTATCGAGAATACCTTTCTCACGGCCACCGATTACGCCGTGCTGGCTGAAGCCAAGTCCTTCGGTAAAGGCGTCTTCGAACTCCGTACCTACACCACTGAAGCTGGTCGACTGGAGAATCTTAATGCCCGTTTCCGTGACCATACCCTCAAGCTCTTCGAAAAGCATGGCATGACCAATATGACCTACTGGAACCTGGCCGCCGACCAAAAGGGCGCCAAGAGCCCCTACATCGCGGGAAACACCCTCATCTACCTGCTCCATCATCAGAGCGAAGAAGCTGCCAAGGCTAGCTTCGGCTCCTTCCGCGCCGACCCAGCTTGGATCGCCGCCAAAGGCGCTTCTGAACAAAAGGCCGGTGGCTCGCTCACGATCAAGGACGGCGTGAAGTCCGAGTTCCTTACCCCGACCGATTACTCCCCGGTCAAGTAATCTGAGCAACTGACAGATAAAAGGGCGGCACCCAGTGCCGTCCTTTTTTATGCCTAGGTCAGGCCTTCCCCGGAGTCGTCGGCACCTCAGTCGGCAGCTTGACGGTGCCTTTCTCGAAATCGAGCGGGCTGACGGAAGCCTTGAAATTGTAGTAAGGCGACTTCTCGTGCTTGAGGAGGTCGTCGAACTTCACCATCTCGCCAGTGTAGGCGGAGATGCGACCCATGATGAC
>CAMBGQ010000082.1 GCA_945866215.1 Opitutus sp. GAS368
TGGAGCGCGGCGATGACGGTATGCGGAAGGCGGTAGTGTTCGCCTTCGCCGAGCTTCGATTCGTCGGCCGGCCACTTGGCGGCGGCAGTGAGCATAGCTGGGGCAGCGTCCTTCGCGCCGAGGCGCTGGAGGCCGATGACGGCTTGGAGACGGACGCGCGGGTCGGCGTCGTTCAAGGCGTCGACGAAGAGCTGCACCGGCACGCCGGCGAGCTGCGTGGTGCGGTCAGCAAGCGCGCGCAGGGCGAACTCGCGGACGGCGGCATCCTTGGCGAGGCCGACGAGCGCAGCGTTGGCCTTGGCACCGAGGAGCTGCTTGTAGGTGAAGATCGCGGCGACGCGGGCGTAGAGATGCTCCGAGCCGGACTGCGCGATTGAGAGGACGGGCTCAGCGAGCTCAGCCTTGTTACGGTCGATAATCTGGCGCTGGGTCTCGAGGCGCTGGACGGCGGACTTCGAGGAGAGCTGCTTCACCAGGTCGGCATCGGAGAGCTTCGTGACGTCGATGTAGACGTTGGGCTTCACGTCCTTGGCGGTGATGATCTGGACCGTGCCGTTCGGGTAGAAGATCGGTTCTTCGACTTCCTTGCCGTCCTTCATGACCTTCTTGGTCTTCGGCTTACCCTCACCGAGGTATTTGAAGCCGCCGCCGCGCCAGTCGGCGAGGAAGAGGCGGGAGTTGCCATCGACGTCGAAGTCGGTGGCCTTGCCGACCTTCTCGAAGGTCTCCCATTGGGCGACGAAGGTCGCTTCGAAGCGCTTGATTGGGTGGCGATACACCGCGTTGGTCGTCCAGTCGCAAGTGAAGAGCGACTCACCGAATTCACCCGGGAAGCCAGGCTCGCTCAGGTAGAGGCCGCCGGTGCCGGAGCCACCGCCGTAATCAGCGAGGGGGAGCGCGGTCTCGTCGGCGAAGTTCTTATACAGGCGCGGGTAACCGGCATCGGCCAGCGCGGTGAAGTGGTGGAAGCGGGTGTTCCAGCCCTTGCCGTCGTTGGTGTTATCGCGAGAGAAGAGGTCGAGGGTCGGCGAGATGGCGACGTCACAGATATTGCGCGTCATCACGGTGTAGTTCTCGAGCTCGGTACCGTCCGGGCGGACACGCATGACGCCGCCGCCATAGAGAGTCACGCGCTTCTCGTCGCCGAGGCCGATGGCGCCATCATTATCGCGAATAAGACCTGCCCCAAAATCGCCGACGGCGATGTAGAGCCAGCCGTCGATGCCCATGCGGGCTCCGTTGGTGGTGTGGTCGGCGCCGCGCGGGTGCTCGATGCCGCCACCAAGTCCGTCAACGAGGAGCTTGCGCTCCGTATTGTAGTCAGCCTTACCGTCACCGTTCTTGTCCTGGAACTTGGAGAGGAAGGGCGGGTGGACGAGATAGAGGATACCGCCGACGAAGTGGCCGCCGCGCGGGCTCTCGACCTTGGTGTATTCGATGACCTGGTCGGCGACGCCGGCACCCTTGGTATCGCGGGCGATCAGGATGCGGCCCATACCCGGGGTATGGCCGAGGGAGCCGTTCTTGTCCGAGGACACGTAGACGTCGCCGTTGGCGGCGGCCGACACGGCAGTCGGATAGATTTCGGGTTCCTGGGCGTTGCCGAGGAACTCGCGGATGACGAAACCTTCCGGCACGGCCTGAGCGGCAGCGGCGAAGAGGAAGAGCACAAGGGATGAGCGAGGCATGGGGATGCGGGGTAAGGGCATAAGATGTAGGCGGGCCGTGCTTTGTTCCAAGCGGGAAGTCCATCTTAGCGTCTTGCCCGTCGGCCTGCGGGGGCTAACCCTCCTGCCATGGCCCTTCCGGTGCTCACGTTCTTCCCCCGTCCACGGGAACTGACCCTGCGCGGGGGCTGGCTCAAGGCGCCCCCCCTCCCCCACCCGACCGCCTCCTTTATAGAGAGCCTGCCGACGACCATCGCCGAAGCCCGGGCGGCCCTCGCCGGGACGGCGGACGGCGCGTGCCGCATCGTCCACCAACCAGCGCACGGCGCCGAGGGCTATCACCTCGAGATCCTCTCCAGCGGCATTCGCCTCAACGCGGGCGACGCCCATGGCGTGCTCTACGGCGCGCAGACCCTCCGCCAGATCGCCGCGCAGTATCCCGACGAGCTGCCGCAACTCGTGATCACCGATTCGCCGGACCTACCCGTCCGCGGCTTCATGCTCGACTGCTCCCGCACGCGCGTGCCCACGCAGGCCGAGCTGCTCGACCTCGTGCGCGCGCTTGGCCGACTGCGCGTCAATCAGCTCCAGCTTTACATCGAACACACCTTCGCCTTCCGCGGACACGAGGACGCCTGGAAAGACGCCTCGCCGCTGACGTCCGCCGAAATCCGTGCACTCGACGACGCGTGCGCAGCGGTCGGCATCGAGCTCGTCCCGAACTTAAACACCTTCGGTCACATGGAACGCTGGCTGCGTCATCCGCGTTATCGCGCAATGGCCGAATGCCCTGAAGGCTGGATCCATCCACTCACCGGACAGTTCAAAGAATTCCCCGGCACGCTGCGCCCGGATCAGGCGTCGGTCGACTTCGCAGGCGCGCTGCTCGACGACTATCTACCCAATTTCCGCAGCCATCAGGTTAATATCGGCGGAGATGAACCGTGGGAGCTTGGCCAAGGTTTCAGCAAACAGGCTGTGGCCGAGCGCGGCAAGCACCGCGTCTACCTCGATCATCTGAAGAAGCTATGCGCCCTCGGTCGCGACCGTGGTCGCACCGTGCAATTCTGGGGCGACATCCTACTCGAAGACCTCGCACTCGCGCAGGACGCTCCCGCCGACACTGTTCCGGTCGTCTGGGGTTATGATGCTGGCCATCCCTTCAAAGAACAGTGCGGGCGCCTCCGCGAGCTCGGTCGCGCCTATCTCGTCGCGCCCGGCACGAGTGCTTGGCAGAGCTTCACTGGTCGCCTCGATAACGCGCTGACCAATCAAGCCGAAGCCGTCGGGGCGGCCGTCCGTCATGATGCGCGCGGCATTCTACTCACCAACTGGGGCGATAACGGCCATCATCAGCCGTGGCCGACCGCCTGGCTGCCCATGGCCGCCGGACTCGCCCAAGCCTGGGGCTTCGCGGCGAACGCCAAGACGGACTTCGCCGCCGGCTGCGCCATCCTTGGCAACCTCTCCGCGGCCGAGGGTCGGGTCGTCGCCGCGGCGCTGACGCAGCTCGGCACGCTCGATGGCCAAATCGCCAAGGCGAACCGCAACAAGAGCCTCACCTGGGATTTCCTCACCGCCAAACCCGACGCCCTCGCGAAGTTTACGGACGGCGTTTCAGCGGCGGAAATCGCCGCCTCGCAGGCGCACCTCGCCGAAGCCGAAGCCTTGGTCGCCAAGATTGGCGACGCGACCATCCGCGCGGAACTGTCGCTCGGCGCCCGCCTCGCGGGCGCTGGCCTACGCCGCGCCGCCGGCCAAGCCGTCGCGGCTGAAGAACAGGCACGTCTTAAGAAAGAATATGAGGGCGCCTGGCTGCGTCGATCGCGCCCCGGCGGATTAAGCGAAAGCGTCGCGGGGTTGTTTGGGTAGAACCGCGCGACGCGCGGTGGGGATCTGCTGGCAGGCTGGCATGCTGCGAAGCAGTAACTTGAATTTCGGGTCGGCCGCAGGAACCTGAAGCCGATGGCCGAAACGCCGACACCCGAATGGCCGATGCCCAGGGGGCCGTCACCCGTCACCTGAAAATGAACCCCCCCAGCCAATCATCCGGTCTCCGGTTTCCCTTTGCGTCTCTGCATTCTGGTAGGGTCGAGCATCCCTGCTCGACCGCACGGCCGACCAAGGATGGTCGGCCCTACCCGATGCAAGCGGATGCGATGTCATCGCATCCCTACCCGTCCCGCCACCTGCCACCTGGGGCTGCCACCTGCCACCTGAAACTTATCTCTCACTTTTGCACCTAGGGCAGCACGCGGTGCTGCCCCACCCTCAAGACAAGCACTACCCCGATACTCCATACTCGATACTCGCATATTTACCCTACCCTCATCCTTATTGCCTCTCGCCTTTGGCACTGACATCTTTTCGCCACCCCGCCGACCGTGGAAAGCCTCCGCCCATTCTTCCGTCATGCTGCGCTTCTCATCGGAGGTGCGATGATTCTTTCCGCCCAGACGCTGCCGCCGCTGATCGCACCCAAGCCGCCGGTCGTCAACGTCTCGCCGGACGCCCTCTTCGCCGGCTTCATCCCGAAACTGGAGCTGACCATCTCTCAGGAGAATATCAATAAGCTCGCAAAGAACCCGCGGGACTACGTCACCCTGACCATCAACGAACCCGGCGGCGTCAACCTCGAGAAATGTTCGGTGAAGCTCAAAGGTTCCGCCGGCAGCTTCCGCCAGATCACCGAGGATCGGCCCGGCTTCTCCCTCCGCACCGCAAAGACGAAGAAGGGCCAAGAATTCCGCGGCCTGACCAAGTTTCAACTGAATAACTGCGCGCAGGACGGCTCGATGCTGCTCGAGATGGCCGCAGGCGAGATGGCCCGCCGCGCCGGCGTCCCAGCCTCGCGCTGCACGCACGCCTATATCGTCCTCAACGGGAAGCGCCTCGGCACCTACGTGCTCAAGGAAGGATTCAACACCGAGTTCCTCTCCTATTTCTTCAAGGACACTAAGGGCCACCTTTACGACGGCGCTTTCTGCAACGAGATTGATGGCCCAATCGAGGTCGACCAAGGTGATCCGGACGA
>CAMBGQ010000083.1 GCA_945866215.1 Opitutus sp. GAS368
CTCGATCAGCCTCTCGAAACTCGAACGCGTCGCCTTCGGCCAGCCTCCGTCCACTTGGACCGCAGAACAGCGTGCAGAAATCGCCAAAGAACTCCCTGCCCTCTCGACCGAACTCCAGGCGCTGCTTGAAAAACGCCAAGTCCGTCTGAGCGGAGGTGCCATCAGCTCGGTCGACTGGCTTATCGAAGTCTGCTTCCGCGCCCCGATCGCTCGCCATCTGCCGACCTTCCGCGTTGAACACCCCAACGTGCTCAAACGCGTCGGCGGCGACCCCGAGAAGAGCCTCTATGTCAGCTGGGATGGTATCCTGAAAAATAGCGCTGAACTCAGCAAGGCGGCCGAACAGGCGCGCAAACGCCCGCAGGCCGACCGCGACGTCGAAGACCGTGGCCTCCTCACGCTCGAAAGCGCCGCCCGCCAGTATGCGACGCTCAGCATGACCTTCATCCCCGGCGACCTACCTCTCGACGTCACCCCTCGCCGCGAATACGGCGCGTGGATCTCCGCACTCAACCGTGCTCTCGCCGAAATGAACGCCAGTGCCACGGGTAAGGCCTTTGACCCCGAACTGCAAAAGACGGTCAAGACGTTCGTGGAACGCTATCAAGATTTCGAACGCGAGGGCGTCATCGGCCTGATGCCCCCCAAGGACGAAACTTCCCTCGCCCGCTGGGATAATCTCGGTGCCTCCCTGCTCGGCATCATCAAGGACCAGAAGGCCCACCGGGCCGGCTTGGCCGAAGATGGCATCATCACCCGCTACGCCGACTTCTCGATGGCGTGGCGCGAAGGCAAGGACGACGATTGCGCCCGCCTGAGCTCCGCCATCGCCGCTTCGTTGAAAGGTCCTTGGACCGCCCGTTCAGAATCCGAAGCGAGCTTCGGTCGGCTCCAACCTTTTTACTGGCTCCTGATCGCCTACGTAGTGGTGGTGCTCATGGTCCTTGTCTCCTGGGTGACCGGCTCCGAAGCCCTCCGCGTCTGGGGTTACCGCCTACTGGTGCTCTCCTTCATCCTGCACACCGCGGCCCTCCTTTATCGCATGTGGCTGCATGACCGTCCGCCTGTGACGAACCTCTATTCAACGGGAATCTTCGTCGCCTGGGGTGCCGTCGGCTTGGGCATCATGCTCGAGCGGGTCTGGAAGAACGGCATCGGCGCCGTCGCAACAGGTATCACCGGTTTCGTGTCTCTGATCGTCGCCCATAACCTCGGCCTCTCTGGCGAAGATAACCTCGAGAGCGTCCGTGCGGTGCTTGATACGAACTTCTGGCTGGCGACGCACGTGACCATCGTGACGCTCGGCTACTCGGCGACCTTCGTCGCCGGCTTGCTCGGCGCCCTCCACCTCGCGCTCCGCGCCTTTAAGAAAGATTACAACTGGGGCGATAGTGTCGCCCGTGCGGCCTACGGCATCCTCGCCTTCGCCGTCCTCGCCAGCTTCATCGGCACGATGCTCGGTGGCATCTGGGCCGACCAGAGCTGGGGTCGCTTCTGGGGCTGGGATCCGAAAGAGAACGGCGCCATCCTCATTGTGCTCTGGTGCGCGCTCTGCCTCCACGCTCGCTGGGGTGGCCTCGTCCGCCGCGAAGGGCTGATGCAGCTCCTCATCTTCGGTAACATCGTCACCGCCTGGTCCTGGTTCGGAACGAATCTTCTCGGCGTCGGCCTGCACAGCTACGGTTTCACGGAAACAGGGGCGTTCTGGCTCTACTACGTTTTCTGCCCTTCGCAGCTCGCACTGATCGCCCTCGGTTGGCTCCCTGACCGCTCCAAGAGCGCCCTTAAGACCGCATGACCGAAGCCGCCGGCCCGACCTGGTTCTGCATCAAGGCCAAGCCTCGCCAAGAGGCCGTGGCGGTGCAAAACCTTCGGGCCGTCGGCATCGGCGAGCTGGTCTTCCCGCGTCTGCGTCGCACGCGACGCGGCCACGACAAGAACAAGGTCGTCGTCGAACCACTGTTCCCGGGCTACATCTTCGCCCGCTTCGACCCGATGGAGTTCCAAGCCGTCATCCGTAGCACCCGCGGCGTCCTCCACCTGGTGAGTCGCGAAGGCCGGCCCGTCGACGTCGAACAAGCGGTCATCGACGAACTCAATGCGCTCGGCCCCGACGCAATCCTGTCGATGCTCGATGAGGAACTGAAGGTCGGCGCCAAGGCCCGCGTGATCCGCGGCATCTTTACCGGCTCCGAAGGCGAGGTCATCCGCCTGGAGTCTCCCCAGAAACGCATCGCCCTGCTGCTCTCCATCCTCGGCTCCGATCAACCCGTCGAACTCCCGCTCGACGACGTCGAATCACTCCCGGACGAAAGCTAGCCCTTGATCACATGATCCTCGATCAACTTTCCGCCTCCCCTGCTTACGAGTCACTGCATCCGCTCTTCCCGCAGGCATTCGCCTACCTCCACTCCTTTGACCAGAAGACGGAAGACGGAAAATATGAACTCCAAGGCCAGGACCTTGTCGCCATCGTCCAGCGCTACCAGACGGCTCCTTCCGCGGACAAGCTCTGGGAAGCCCATCAAATCTACGGCGACATCCAGGTTGTCTATCAAGGACTCGAATATTGCGGCCATGCCGACCAGCCGACCCTCGTGGTCACGAAGCCTTATATCGCCGAAAAGGACGTCGAGAAATACGCCGCCCCTTCGTCGCCCACTGCCTTGCTCACCCTTGGCCATGGCAACTTCGCGATCTTCCATCCGCAGGACGGGCACCAGCCGGGCGTGCAGATCGGTGCACCGGGCGAAATCCTGAAGGTGGTCATTAAGTTCCGGCTCAAGGTCTGAGTGACTTGCAACTTCGCCCGCTTTGCGGTGTCCTATGGTCAACCCCATGAGCTTCCGCGCCTGCCTACTCCTTGCCCTCACCTGCACCCTCGGCTTTGCTCAGGATGTCACCCGCGTCGCCGACGTCATCTACGCCAAGCACGACGGCGTAGCCCTGACGATGGACATCTTCACTCCGGCCAAGCCTAACGGCGCCGCGGTCATCAAAATCATCAGCGGTGGCTGGAACTCCAACCACAACGGCATCAACGACGGGGGCTGGCCGAAGCACGGCTTCACGACCTTTGTCGTCGTGCATGGCACGCAGCCTCGCTTCCACATCCACGAGATTGTCGGCGACCTCCAACGCTCCGTCCGCTTCATTCGCGCCCACGCTGCCAAGTTCGGCATCGACCCGGATAAGATCGGCGTCACCGGCGGCAGCGCCGGCGGCCACCTCAGCCTAATGCTCGGCACGCGCGTGCTCCCGGCCAATCCGAAGTCGAAGGATCCCGTCGAACACGTGAGCTCGGCCGTCAACGCCGTCGCCTGCTATTACCCGCCGGTCGATTTCCTCAACTGGGCCAAGGAAGGCGACAGCAAGGAAGGCGCCGGCCCCCTGACCGTCCGTGCACCGGCCTTCGGTCCGATCGTAGGCACCGCCGAAGGACGCGAACGCGCGGGCCGCGATCTCTCCCCCCTTTACTGGATCAGCGACAAGACGCCCCCGACGTTCATCGTCCAAGGCGACGCCGATCCGCTCGTCCCTGACTCTCAGGCCCGCCGCTACCACGCCCGCGCCCAGGAAGTCGGGGTGAAGAGCGACGTCCTCATCCGCCTTGGCGCCGCCCATGGTGGCTGGGTCGAGATGGCTGAAGACAACGTCCGCATGGCCGAATGGTTCGCCCTCCACCTGCTCGGGAAGCAGCCGGCGCAGGCGTTCACGTATGACGTGCACAGCCTGCCCAGCACGCCGGCCCCGGCGAAGGCCAAGAAGTAACCCCACGACGGCAGATAGGTTTACGCTGGCAGGCAAGCCCAGCTGTTTCCATAAAGACGATATGGCCTCGCCTTGCCGACTCATCCTCGCCCTCGATGTCGAGACCAAGGAGGAGGCCTTGGCGCTCGCCCGACCCCTCGCCGGCAACCTCGCCTGGGTGAAACTCGGCCTCCAGCTCTTCACGCGCCACGGCCCTGGCATCGTCGATGAATTTCACGCGCTGGGCTTCAAAGTCTTCCTCGACCTGAAGTTCCACGACATCCCCAACACGGTCTCCTCGGCGATTAAAAGCCTCAAGGGTCGCCCCTGCTCGCTCCTTACCATCCACGCCTGCGGTGGACCCGAGATGATCGCCCGCGCCGCTGAAGCCGCGAAGTCCACCCTGCCTGATTGCACGGTACTCGGCGTCACGGTGCTGACCTCGATGGACCAAGCCCAGCTTTCTGCCACGGGTGTCGCCCGCACGCCGGAAGAACAGGTCCGCCTGCTCGGCCGTATGGCCATCGGCGCCGGCATTGGCGGACTGGTCTGCTCCCCTCTCGAACTCCCGATGCTCCGCCAAGACCTCGGCGCCGGCCCGACGCTCGTGACTCCTGGCATCCGTTATCCCGACGCCGCGGGAGATGACCAGAATCGCGTCATGACGCCAGCCCAGGCCGCCGCCGCGGGCG
>CAMBGQ010000084.1 GCA_945866215.1 Opitutus sp. GAS368
CCACGCTTTCAATTCACCGAAGTGCAGACCGTCGTCGCTGGTGCAAACATAGGCTCGTAAATCATGGCGGAGCGTGAGGTAGTAGCGCCCCTGAAACTTCGTCAGTGAAGGCTCGCCCACGCCGCGAGCGGTGTCAGCGCGGAGGTCATTGCCCATTTCCTTCACGGTGAGCTTCGCGCCATCAAAGGCACAACGCAGCACGATGACGCGAGTCTTCGTCTCACCCTTTGACGCGTAGTAGATGGGCAGAAGAATATCGCCGTTGGGCAGATCGAAGCGCTGCACGCTGCCTGCGCCCGCGTTGTGAAAGCGGTCGGTATCTGGCATTACGAGCGGCTCCCACGCCGCCCAGGTGCGTTTGTCTGGATCGTAAACGGAGAAGACCGTCTCTCGCGTGCGCGACATCGGCATCACCTTGTTGTTTTGGTAGCGGACGTTGTGGCCGATACCGAGCAGCTTACCGGACTTCGCATGCCACTTCGGCCAGAAGTCGCTAGGTGCGACGACGATGCCTTGGGGTTCATTACGATGACCAAGCGTGTCACGGTGCTCGATGGGCTTCGACCACGTCTTGCCCAGGTCATCGCTACGCATCTCATTGATTGGCGCGAAGATGTCGCTGCCCGCGAGTGCGGCTTTATTAAGGGTGAGCACAATCTTCGGTGGATTGCCCGGAATCGTCCCAGCACGCGGATGCACCCAGCAGGATATCTTGTCGAAACCAGAACTGATTGTGTCGAGTTTCAGATCAAAGGGCGGCTCAGCGGCAACGAGTCGGAGTGTCGTGAGAACAAGCACCAAGGACAGCCGTCGACTCAACCATGAGGGGAGCGAAGGAAAGTGCGCAGTGAAAACTGAGTGGGGTATTGGATTCATAAGTGGATTACTCCCCCTTCATGCTCCTGATTCTGGACGGTTCGTGGGGCTAGCCGTAATGTTACAGTTGGGTCGCTTCGGGTAAGGTAGTGTTTGAGCTTTCTTGTGTCAATCAACCGGGCTCAGCAGACTCGCAGGGCAGTAAATTCGATGAAAAGGGGTGGTTTAAATAAAGCGTAGCTTCACTCCCGGCCTGACCCCTGCAGGGCGTCCGAGGACCTGGGGCGGGACTTCCGGGCGGTCTGACCATTTTCGGATTGGAACACCTCGGGTTTTCGGGACTCTAACTCATAACCCCTTATACCCATGAAGAGCCTAATGTCCCTCCTCGCCGTCCTGGCCGCCGTCGTTGGCGTCCGCGCCGCCGATGCCCCTGGTCTGGTCAACGGTCACCCGCCTGACATCCGCACGCTCAAGAGCGGCGATACTGCTCCGGATTTCGAGCTGCTCGGCACCGACGGTAAGAAGCACAAGCTCGCCGAATACACCGGCGGCGAAGCGCTCGTCGTGCTCTTCACCTCCAACCACTGCCCGACCTCCCATAGCATCGAGCGCCGCCTCCAGAAGTTCTACGAAGAATATAAGGGCAAGGGAGTGAAGCTTCTCGCGATCAACCCCAACCACCCGGATGGCCTCAGCAAGGATGAACTCGGTTACGGTGAATTCGGCGACTCCTACGCCGAGATGAAGCCCTATGCCGAAAAGAACAAGTGGACCTTCGACTACCTGTATGACGGCGACACCCAGTCCGTCGCCCGCGCCTACGGTTGCCTCGCGACCCCGCACGTCTTCGTCTTCGATAAGAACCTCAAGCTCCGCTATCAGGGCCGCTTCGACGACTCCCGCTTCTACGACGACAGCACCGTGAAGTCCAAGGACTGCCAGAACGCCGTGGACGCCATCCTCGCCGGCAAGCCCGTCGAACTCGAACTCACCAAGCCCATGGGTTGCTCCACCAAGTGGCGCGAAAAGAAGGCCCTGCACGACGTCAAGCATGACACTTGGGCCAAGACCCCCGTCACCGTCGAACTCATCGATAAGGCCGGCATCGCCAACCTGCGCGCCAACACCTCTAGCAAGTACCGTATGATCAACGTCTGGGCCACCTGGTGCCCGCCTTGCGTCAAGGAGTTCCCCGACCTCGTCGAAATCTCCCGTAAGTTCGACATGCGTGACTTCGAGCTCGTCACCATCACCCTCGACGACCCCAAGGATAAGGCCAAGGCCGAGGCGTTCCTCTTCAAGCAGGCCGCCGGCCTGAGCAAGAAGGTCGAGAACACCCTTAAGAAGGAAGGTCGCACCACAAACAGCTACCTCTTCACCGGCAGCGGAGATGACCTCGCGGCAGCCCTTGATAAGGAGATGCCTGGCCCCATCCCGCACACCATCGTCGTGGCCCCTGGCGGCGAGATTATCTACCGTCACACCGGCATCATCGATCGCGCCGCGACCGAGAACGCTATTCTCGATAAGATGAACCGCTTCTATTCGCCTGGCGCCGTGAAGGCCTCGGCGAAGAAGTAATTCGCTTCCGGCTGAAGAACCTCACGAGGCCGGTCTAGTCCCGGCCTCGTCTGTTTTTCCCTTTGTCGGAATACAAACCCTTAATGAGTCCGCTCCCGCTCATCCTTTCGCTCTGCTTGCAGGCTGGCGTCATCCTCGGGGTGTGCTTTCTCGCGGGGAGACTGGCGACCAAGCTCGGTCAGCCCTCGGTGGTGGGCATGATGATCGCTGGAGTGTTGCTGGGACCTTCGATGCTCGGGGCAATCTGGCCCGCGGAGCAGTCATGGATTTTTCCCGACGCTACGCGGGATTGGTTGAAGGCGGTGGGGGGACTCGGTATCGGCGGTTATCTCTTCTGCGTCGGACTCGACTTCGACCTAGCCAAAGTGCGCGAGCGTGGGGCGTTGACCATGGCCGTGGCTTCGGCCGGAGTGGTCGTGCCGTTTCTGTTGGCAGTACCCTTGGCGATCTCGACCCAGCATGTACTAGGCTGGTTTGCCGGCGAACCCTCCCTCGGGCAGCAGGTCTTATTCTTGGGCGCGGCCTTATCAATCACCGCCTTTCCTATGCTCGTCTGGATTGTGCGTTCGAAAGGACTCGCCGATTCGCCTATGGGACTGGTCGCAATTTCCGCCGGGGCCATCGGCGACGCCTTCGCTTGGATTATCCTCGCGATCGTCCTCGCCTCTTTCAGTGGTTCGCCCGACCTCATTTTTCGATGCCTCTTCGGCAGTATCCTCATGATCGTGGCAGCAAAGTACGCCGTGCCGCGGCTACTTGCCGGTCTTTCTGCCGATTGCGAAAAACGTCAAAGCCTTACTTGGTCGGCGACGCTCGCCGTCGCCGCGCTTTT
This sequence comes from Opitutus sp. GAS368, assembly GCA_945866215.1. Classification (GTDB taxonomy): domain Bacteria; phylum Verrucomicrobiota; class Verrucomicrobiia; order Opitutales; family UBA953; genus UBA953. Next base: position 3,233 of record CAMBGQ010000084.1, read on the forward strand.
CCTGACTTTTATCACCTTTAGCAGTTGGTGTGGTATGCATGTGGTCTTCGGAGGGTTTCTCTGCGGGTTGGCGATACCCAAAGGCGAACTGAATCGCCGATTCCGACTGACCGAACCCATCGTCGGCTCCTGGCTCCTGCCGTTTTTCTTCGCCTATTCCGGACTCCAGACGCGCTTGGATGTCCTGCTCACCCCATCGGTCCTCTGGCTATTAGGGCTCGTGGTCGTGGTGTCCTTACTCGGCAAGGGTGGGGCCTGTTGGTGCGCCGCGCGCTGGGCCGGGCTGGATGCGGCGGCGGCGGGTGGCGTGGCCTCGCTCATGAACGCCCGTGGCCTCATGGAATTGATCCTCCTGAATGTCGGCCTTGCCGCCGGGCTCGTTGGCCCCGTGCTTTTCTCCGTCCTCGTGGTCATGGCGATCGTCACGACGCTCATGGCCGGCCCGCTCTTCGAATGGACCTATGGCCGTCGGGCGCGTCTTTCCGGCAAGTACGGCGGCCTGTAATGACTTCAGGCGGACAGGGCGACGGTGTGCTGGATCGGATTTAGCCAGATTTTCACATGCTTCATCCAGGAAGGACCGATGATCGCATCAATGCTCAGCAGGGAGAGAAACGTACGCATCGGGACGGGGGACAGTCCACCGCTTCTATGGGTTGGCGTCGGTCCGCAATGTTCCACCAAGCTCATGTCCTGGAAGGTGAAAGGGATGTGGTAAGAGCGAGAGATATCCAGCGGGCCGAACATCGGGCTGAAATCTTTGAAGCCCGGAAGCTGTTGCAGTCCCACGCTGAAGTGGTCAGCGGCGAAGTATCCGTACTGCGCACCCGTATCCCAAAGCGCCAAGGCTTTGCGGCCATTCAAGGTGATCTCGAGCATTGGAATATCGGAGGTAGGCACCCGCGAGTACGGTGCGGCCGTGAAGTCTGCGGGAATATCATCGCCGGCCGTGAGCTGCCGATTGGCGACGTCGA
>CAMBGQ010000085.1 GCA_945866215.1 Opitutus sp. GAS368
GAGAGGCCATGGAATATCGCGTCGCGGGCTATCGCTACACCCCGACCGCCACCGTCGCCCAGATCGACGAGGCGCGCGGCTGGCTCTACGACCGCAACCAACCCAAAGCCGGCCAAGCATCCGTCGGCGGCTTGCTGGCGCTGGACGGACGCATGGGTGAGCTCAAAAAGGTCACCCGGACGATTCCCGAAGGAGCATACCTGGCGGGCGAAGACGTCTGGATCCATTGGGGGCCGAGCGGCTTCGGGCACGGCATCACCTGCGTGGGGTACGATGACCAGGTCGGCTTCGATGTGAATGGTGATGGCAAAGTGAGCAACGACCTCGACATCAACGGCGATGGCCAAGTCACCCTCGCGGACCGGGAGCGAGGGGCCTTCATCGTCGTCAACTCATGGGGACAAACCTGGTCGAAAGACGGGAAGATCTACCTACTCTACAGCGCCATGGTCGACCCCACCTGGAAACGCGGGAACTACCTAGGACGAATCGAGGTTTCCCGGCATATCCCCCGCTGCACCTTGAAACTCAAGCTCGCCTGCAATAAGCGCTCCGACCTGCGGGTGACGATCGGCATCGCCGGCGACAAGGACGCCACCAAAGCCGAACATGAACTCGCTCCGCAGCCCCTCAACGGCTGGCCGCTCTTCGGTAAGCCCAAGAATAACGTCGGCGAAGTCCCGCTCGCCGGACCGGGCGATGAAAGCCCGCTCGAAATCGGCATCGATCTCACCCCATTGCTTAGCAAGTTGGGCACCAAGTCTGCTGGCGACGGTCGCCTGTTCCTGAGCTTCCGTTGTGACGACCAAAGCGACGCCACCGGAATGCTCCACGCGGCGGCCATCCGACATTACGATGACAAAGGCGCCTTCATCCGGGAGTCCGTCGTGGAAGTTCCAGAGGGAGCCTTCGGAAAGAAGACACTCACGCTCACGACGATTCTGCCTCGCTAACGCGAGGTAGGGTCGGGACCGCGTCACGACATAGCTGCATCGAGGGTGGGGCAGCACCGCGTGCTGCCCTAGTAGTGAACCCGTTCCGGGTGGCAGGTGGCAGCCCCGGGTGGCGGGTGGCGGGTTAAGCATGCTGCATTGGGTAGGGACGGCTCTCCGAGCCGTCCGTTCACCGCCGAGCAGTACGCAAGATGGGGTCTACGCATGATGGGGGCAGGACGACCTATGATGATTCCGCCACCTGCGGTTAATTCGAAAAATTTTAAAGTTTGAGACCCAGCGTCTCAGGTAGTTTATATCTGCATATGTCCGCACCCCAAGGCGAAAAGCCCGCTCGGGCGGCCGAGGCTCCGCTCGCCCGTTCCCCGCGAACTCTTTGGCAAAGGACCGGGGGAGAGGGCTTGGCCCTTTCGGTCCTCCTGCATATCCTACTTGTCCTGGTCGCGGTCATCTGGGTGGTCTCGACGGTCACCGACCGCGCCGGCAAGAAAGACCCCAACAACTTCGCGACCGGGGCGGGCGGCGGCAGCGGTGGGCCGAAGGCCAAGGAATTCAAAACCAAGGCCGTGCCGAAGAACCTCAAGTCGCTGGCCAAAACGAACGCGCGCATCACCAGCAAGAGCGCCAACTCGGCGATGGCGATCAGCAGCCTGCCCAGCATGTCCAACCCTTTGCTACCGGCAGGCGCCATCGGCGGCGGAAGCTCGAAGGGGTTCGGAGGCGGCTCCGGGGGAGGGATCGGCGCCGGCATGGGGGTCGGCCGAGGCAGCGGCAAGAATTTCGTTTCTCTCTTTGGTGGCCGCGGAGGGTACGGTTCCGGTCTCCGGGGCGAATTCTGGGACGTCAAACGCCCGAAGGACCCGAAGAAGCCTCCCCTGATCGTCTTGGAGCCAGGCAAGGGGCACGGTGGGTATGGTTACACGGAGCCCGAAATCACCGAATACTTCCGGGCCATTCGGGGCATCATCAATGCCCGCGGAAACGCCGGCATGGCCTTGGACAAATACTTCCATGCCGATACGGTGCTTTCGGCCAACGGAATCTTCCAGCCCAACATGCCGGCCAGCGAGGCTCCGAAGGCGTTCGGCGTCGAGAAGGTCGTCGGCCCGGTGCTTTGGCTGGGAGTCTATCGGGCACGCATTCGTGCTCCGTTCGCGGATCAGTTCCGATTTGTCGGCGGTTGCGACAACGTGCTGGTCATCCTCGTCAATGGAAAGATCGTCCTCGACGGCAGTCTCCGATATTTGCCGGGTGCGAGCGCTCGCAGTTACTACGCCGCGGATTGGAAGCCGAGCACCGAGCCGGTGAAGGGCGCCGTAGTCCGACCCTCGACCAATAATTTCCCCCTGGTCTATGGCGATTGGGTCCGAATGGATCCTTCATCGGATACCGAAATCACGATCATCCTAGGCGAGTCCGGCGGCGCTTACGGGGCCTTTGTTGCCATCGATTACAAAAGCGCTCCTTGGCACAAGAGCGACGGGTCGCCGCCCCCGGGCGGAATTCTCCCCCTCTTCTTGGTCGGCAAGCCGGACAAGGAGGTACAGGATCTGATGATCAAGGCCGGCGAAGCCCAGGGCTTGAAGCCTAATTTGACCGGGCCGATCTTCACGGCCGGGAAAGTTACCGTCGCCCGCTGAGCTGACCTGTTGAACGCAAGATTGCGACACGCCGATGGGGTCAGGCCGCACCCTCGACCCATGCGCACCTAAATCTGCACTTTTACCACCCCTCAAGGTGCGGCCTGCCTCGATAGCCCGCATCGAAATTAACGATAGACCGTCCCCTGATTTACGATGGTCGCGAGTGCGGGAGCATCGTTATAACTATGCCCATGACCCTCATCGCCCGCCCCTGGCTGATCGCTGTCTTGCTTGGTTTACTGGCCCTGTCGCCGGCGCACGCTGGGATGACCCCCAAGGAAATGATTTGGTTTAAGGACTTCTCGGTCACGGCCGAAAAGGGGGAGGCCGAGGGCCAATTCGGTTTAGGGATTTGCTACACCCGCGGCCACGGCGTGGCGAAGGATGACGTGCAAGCGGCGGCGTGGTTTCGCAAAGCCGCGGATCAGGGGTTAGCCGGGGCCCAAACCTTACTGGGGAATTGCTACTTCGACGGCGAAGGTGTGCCGAAGGACCAAGCGCTGGCCGTCTCGTGGTACCGCAAGGCCGCTGACCAAGGGAATACCGGGGCCCAATACAGCCTCGGGTGTTGCTACGCCAACGGCACAGGCTTGGCGAAGGACTTCGTGCAAGCGGTGAAGTGGTGGCGCCAAGCCTCGGAGCGGGGGCATGTCCTGTCCCAATACTACCTTGGCGGTTGCTACGCCAACGGCGAAGGCGTGGAAAAGAATCAGATCGAGGCGTATGCTTACTGGAACCAAGGCACGGTCGAATATTCCCGCAGGAAACTGGCCGCCCTCGAAAAGCAGATGACCCCCGAACAGATTGCCGCCGGGAAGAAGCGTACCAAGGAACTCAAGCGAGAGCTCGAAGATAAGATTTACGAAAATGCGCGCCAGAAAGAGTTCGCCGCCAAGATCGCCGAAAAGCCGGACGGAAAGTGAGCGCGGACTAACCGGCGAAACCTTTCACAGAGGACTGAGTCGATGACTACATTGAGGGCTGAATCGATTGATGCAAAGCACTCCGCTTGAGTTCCCAGCCGCCAACCGCTAACCGCCAATACCTTTAATGGGTAGGGTCGGGACCGCGTCACGACATAGGAGCATCGAGGTAGGGGCAGCACCACGTGCTGTCCTAGTGTATCCGCTTCGGGTGGCAGGTGGCGGCCCCAGGTGGCGGGTGGCAGGAAATGCATCGGGTAGGGACGACCAACCTTGGTCGTCCGCGGCCGAGCAGGGATGCTCGGCCCTACCAGACTTCGACTCCGCCTTCGCCTGAGGTATTGATAGGCTGCGGGCGATGGGTGAGAGATGGAATTAATGTACCTAGACGAGAGCGGGGATGACGGCCATGGAGAGGGCGCGTCCCGGTTTTTTGTCCTGACCAGCGTCCGCATCCAAGCCGATGACTGGGCTCATTGGGAGAAACGAATC
>CAMBGQ010000086.1 GCA_945866215.1 Opitutus sp. GAS368
GCGCCAAGGTCGCCGCGATAGACGCCAAAACCTTTACCGCCGCAAAATTGAAAGTCCGCCTCACGGATGCCCACCAAGGTATCGTGCGGGAAGATGAACTCCTCATCCCGCTCACGCTGCCAGCGGGCACCTCCACCCTCACCCTCGAATACCAATGGTAACGGCCCGCTCCACCCTCGTCTGGGCGATGCTCGCCTGCGCACCCGGCCTCGCGGCCGAGGACTTAGGTGCCACGTGGGGCACCGCCGCCGCGGAGGCGAAGTATTACCCCATCGTCAACATCCCGATTCCCTCGACGATTCCGATGCGGCCAGGCGGCCTGGAAATATTGCCCGATGGACGACTCGCAGTGGGGACGCGCCGCGGCGATATCTATTTCATCCAAGGAGCTTTCTCCACGCCGCCGAAGCCGGAGTTCCACCTTTTTGCGACCGGCCAGGATGAGATCTTCTCCCTTGCGTGGAAAGATGGCGCGATGACGGCGACTTCTTTTAGCGAAGTCCTGCGCATCCGTGACACCAAGGGCGACGGCGTCGCGGATCGCTACGAAACCCTCTCCAATAATTGGGGTTACGCCGAGGGCCATGAGTTTGCCTTCGCCTCCAAGCACGACCCGCAGGGCAATATCTGGGTGGCGTTGGGCCTCAGCGGATCGTACGAATCGCGTAACCTTTTCCGCGGGTGGGCCGTGAAGATTACGCCCCAAGGTCAGATGATCCCCGTGTGCAGCGGACTCCGCAGCCCCGGCGGCATCGCGGCTAATACCCAGGGCGAGATGTTCGTTATCGAAAGCCAAGGACCGTGGAACGGCTCTTGCTCACTCAAGCATCTAAAACCGGGAGGCTTCCTCGGCCACCCGGCGAGCTATAACTGGTATGCGTTCACCAAAGACCTCAAAGAGCCCGTGAAGCCCAACAGCAACTCGCGGATACACCTTGAACGCAAACGCGTGAAAGAGTTCGTGCCCCCGGCGGTGCGCTTCCCTTACATCAAGATGGGACGGTCGATATCTGGCTTCCGGCTCGATCAGACCGGCGGCAAGTTCGGGCCCTTCGCCGGCCAGTTCTTCCTCGGCGACTACACCTTGAGCATCCTCCTGCGCGCCACCACCGAACAGGTCAACGGAGTCTGGCAAGGCGCCTGCTACCCCTTCCGCGAAGGACTCGCCACTGGTACCATGAACGTGGAGTTCTCGCCGCAAGGCCAACTCGTCGCCGGCGGCTTCACGACCAACGCCCAATGGCCGGTGCGCGGCACCGAACCCTTTGCGCTCCAGCGCATCGACTGGAGCGGCATCACCCCCTTCGAAGTGAAAGAGATCAACATCAAGCCTGATGGCTTCCTGCTTACGTTCACCCTACCCGTCGACCCCGAGACCGCGGCCGACCCGGCAAGCTACGACGTCTCGACCTACACGCATATTTTCCAGGCCGGCTATGGCAGCCCAGAAGTCGATCAGACCAAGCCCAAAGTGCTCAAAGCCGTGCCGGCGGCGGACGGGCTGTCGGTCCGGCTCACTCTGGAGCGAATCGAAGAGGGCCACATCCATGAATTCGATTTCGCGAAGATCCGCGCCCAGACTGGCACGCCCCTGCTCCACACCAAGGCGTATTACACCGTCAATGAAATCCCCGCGAAGTAAGCGGCGACCTCACCTCTCATGAAATTACTCCGACTCGCCGCCCTGCTCTGCAGCCTGCATGGCCTGGCCCATCCGGTACCCGAGAATCCCCAATGGCTGACTTATGCCGGCTGTGAAGGCCCGGGTAAAGGTAAGCACATCGTCCTCATCGCCGCCGACCAAGAATACCGGAGCGAGCAGTCCATGCCCATGTTGGCGAAGATCCTCAGCACCCGTCATGGCTTCGACTGCACGGTACTCTACGCCTTGAACGACCAAGGCCTCGTCGACCCGACGATGCCAGTCTACCCCGAGAAAGGCAAAGAGAAGGAGTTCAAGACGCACCACATCGCCGGCCTTGAGCATCTCGCCTCGGCGGATCAGGTCATTTTTTTCTGCCGCTTACTCACGCTGCCCATGTCGGAGCGAGAGCTCATCGTGAAGTATGTGGATTCCGGCAAACCCTTCATTGCCCTGCGCACGGCCAATCACGGGTTCCACGCCCAGTTGCCTTACAAGATCGATGGCAAGCAGGTCAAATGGGGGGAAGACATCCTCGGTGGCAGTTTCCGCGGTCACCATGGACGTTACCATGCTGATTCCACCCGCGGCCTCATCGTCGAGAGTCAGAAAGATCACCCCATTCTCCGCGGCGTGGAAGATATCTGGGGCAACTCCGATGTGTATCGCACTTACAAAGAAGGTGGCAGCCTGCCGAGTGGGTGTACGGCGCTCGTCTGGGGCCAGCCGCTCATGGGGCGAAAGTACGATGATCTGCCCAACCCCAAGCTCGAAGCCCTGCCCGTGGCGTGGTTCAAGACTTGGCGGACCAGCGGCGGTCAAGAAGCCCGCGTCTTTCAATCCACCATGGGCAGCGGGGATGACTTCCGGAGCGCCGGCCTGAGGCGACTCGTCATCAACGCCGCGTACTGGGGCATGGGCATGGAAGCCGCGATTACGCGTGACCGCTCGGTTGAACTCGTCGGCACCTACGAGCCCCTCGCCACGGGCTTCGATTATAAACGCCTCGGTATCGTCCCCAAGCCCGTCTCGGCGTATAAGTGAGCGGCCGGAGGCCGCGTGGGTGCGCCGCACCCTTCATTTACCGCTCGATTAAAGGGGTGGTCACGCATGAAGGATTCATTAAAACGAACCAATGCACCTGAAGTGTCTGTTTACGTTGCTGCTCACCCTTCCCTGCCTGGCCCTGTCAGCCAACGAGGTCGGATTGGAATCCACCAGCCCTAGCCGCTTCGGGGCTAAGTTCACCGAGAGCAACGGCAAGGTCACCGCGGAGTTCAACGGCGACAAAGGCGTCTTCGCTTTCTTCAGCTTCTCCGACAAGGGCGAATGGGCCGCCGAAGCGCTGGTGACCATGCCGACTGGCAATTCGGCCACGCTGACGGGCAAGGTCGCCGGCAAGGCTTACAATGCCTCCGGTAAAATCGAAGGCACGGGTAAGCCGGAGTGGATCGCTTTGGGGACATTCAATGCGCTGGCCGACGCACCCGCCTTCTTACAACTCGAAGCCAAGGAGCGCAAAGGCTCCATCAAATTGCATGGCTACCGCTTCACCTGCGCGGCGAATGCGAAGGCCAAAGCGACCGCAGTGCCGCTCCTCCACCTCAAGACCGCCTACACCGAATCGCCGGAAATCTCCGTCGGTGACCGCGGCGGCGTCGGTGCGGCCACAATCCAGAAAGCCGGTGGACGACTACTCATCCCGGTCGTCGTCGAAAAACCGGGTGTGAAGAAAGTCTCCGTCCGCTTCACGGCGAACAAAGGTGCCACGGCCACGTTAGCCGCGCATGCAATCGATAACCTCAAGCTGGATGCCCTGAAAAAGACGGCCAAGGTCGCCGTCGAACTGGTGGGCACCGGTAAGCCTGCGCTCTCCAAGGAGATTACCCTCCTCTTCCCCGCCGCGGGCACATACCTGATCGCCCTCGAGCCTCAACAGGCCTCGGGCAGCGTGACGCTCAACGGGCTCCTGCTCAACGGTGCGACCAATCCGGAAATCTGGGCGCTCCCGAACGGCAATGCGCAGTCAGTGCACTTCGGCTACCCGGTGCCCAAGGGTGAGACCGCCCTCTGGGCCTACGCGGAATCGAAGTCTCTGCCCGGCCCGCCCACGACCTATAACTGCGTGCTGGGCTTTGGCCACGGCTACTTCGGCTACCAACGCAAGACGGCCGGCACCGAAGCCAAGGATCGGGTGTTCATCTACTCGCTCTGGGACAACGGCTACGTGAAGAACGACGCCAAGAAGGTCAGCGCCGATGAGCTGCGCGACCTCGTCGTGACCACAGTCGCCAAGGGCCAGGACGTCGTCGCCTCGGCCTTCGACCACGAAGGCTCGGGCGGCCATAGCCATCTCGATTACTCCTG
>CAMBGQ010000087.1 GCA_945866215.1 Opitutus sp. GAS368
AATGGCAGACACGCATGCTTGAGGTGCATGTGCCGCAAGGTGTCCGGGTTCAAGTCCCGGCCTGAGCACCAATTTAGGCTGGGTCGGTCCGGAAACGGGCCGGCCCTGTTTTTGGTTCACATCATTCCCGACACCCCGCAGTAGTAGGAGCATGGCAACGCAGGGAAAACTCGACGTCCTCATCCTCGGCTCTGGCGGCCGGGAACACGCCTTGCTCAAGGCCTGCCTCCGCAGTCCCCGCGTCGCCAAGGTGCGCGTGGCTCCTGGCAATGGCGGCATGGCCCTCGAAGCCGAATGCTTCGACGTCGACGCCGCCCGCCCGGCGGCCGTCCTGGAACTTGTCCGTCGTACCCAGTCCAACTTCGTGATCGTCGGGCCGGAAGTCCCGCTCGCCGCCGGCGTGGTCGATGCCCTCGAGGCCGCAGGCATCCCGGCTTACGGTCCGCTCGCCGCCGGCGCGCGGCTCGAGGCCAGCAAGGCCTTCAGCAAGGATTTCATGGTGCGCCACCGGGTGCCCACCGCCGCCTCGGAGACCTTCCGTTCTTTGGCGCCGGCGCTGGAATACGTGCGCCAGCAGCCGGTCCCCATCGTCATCAAGGCCTCAGGCTTGGCGGCAGGGAAGGGTGTCGTCATCGCGACCACGCACGCCGAAGCCGAGACTGCGCTGCGCGACATGATGGAGGCCAAGGTCTTCGGCGCGTCGGGCGACGAGGTCGTCATCGAAGAATTCATGCAGGGCGAGGAGGCATCGATCATGCTCATGGTCTGCCGCGGGGAATACCTCATGCTCCCGCCGAGCCAGGACCATAAGCGCGTCGGCGAGGGTGATACCGGCCTCAATACCGGCGGCATGGGCGCGTATGCTCCCACCACCGTCGTCACGCCCGAGGTCGAGCGGCGGCTTCGCGAGGAGATCATCGCGCCCACGCTGCGCGGGCTTCAGGCGGACGGCATTGATTACCGCGGCACGCTCTACGTCGGCATCATGGTGACCGCGACTGGCCCTAAGGTCGTCGAGTTCAACGTCCGTTTTGGCGATCCCGAGTGCCAGGTACTCTTGCCCTCGCTCGAGACCGACCCCGTGCAAATCATGGAAGACATCGCCCATGGGCGCTTCCGTCCTGGGGCCGTCAAGTTGCGTCCGGGCGCCACCATCATCGTCGTCCTCGCTGCCGGTGGCTATCCGGGCGAGATCCGCAAGGGCGACCCCATCACCCTGCCGGCCAGCCTGCCCGAGGGCGTCGACATCGTCCATGGCGGCACCCAGCGCCTGCCGGATGGGCGGGTCGTCACCGTCGGTGGCCGCGTCCTCGGCGTCGTGGCCCATGGCTCGACCTTGCAGGAAGCCGCCCGCCGGGCCTACGCCGTGGTCCCGCAAATCCAGTTCGAAGGCGGCCACTTTCGCCGGGACATCGGTTACCGTCAGCTCCGTCGTGACGGGGTGCTTTGAACACTTGAACCGAGGGGCTTATCCTTCATCCTCCCACCCATGGCCGTCGAGCGAGACACCGTCACGTTTGTCTGCACAGGAAATACCTGCCGCAGCCCAATGGCGGAGTCCTTGCTCCGGGCGACGCTGGCCAAGCGAGGGCAGGGGCTTGAGAAGCTGAAGGTCGCCTCCTTCGGCCTGGCCGCCGAGTCCGGACTCCCCGCCTCGACGAACTCCGTCAAGGCCATGCAGCGCATCGGCTTGGACGTCTCCGGTCACCAGAGCAGGCTCCTCACTCAGGCGGACGTCGACCGGAGTATCGTGATCTTCGGCATGACCGAGTCCCACCTCGCTGCCTTGCATTCCCGCTTCGAGGTCCTGCCGGAATTCATCCTCTTGCTGCGGGATGTCCTGCCAGCCGATGTCCCGCGGGACATCCCTGACCCGTTCGGCGGCGGCTATCGCGAATACGAGGAATGTCGTGATTCCATGGTTGAAGCCGTGCCCGCGATGATGGAGTTTCTGCGGCAGAATCTCCCGCGATGACCAGCCCGCTTACGCTTTCCTTCGGCAGTGATCACGGCGGCTTCGCCCTGCGTCGCGGCCTCTGCGAAGCGCTGAAGGTGAAGGGCCATGTCATCCTCGACCGCGGGACCGAGTCCGAAGCCTCCTGCGATTATCCGGACTACGCCCACGCCGTGGGCGCCGACGTTGTCGCCGGCCGCGCTCAATTCGGCATCCTTGTCTGCACGACCGGCATCGGGGTTGCCATCGCCGCCAACAAAGTGCGCGGCATCCGGGCCGCTCTCGTCCAGGGCGCCGAGGCCGCCGGGCTGAGCCGTCGCCACAATGACGCGAATATCCTTTGTTTCGGGGCCAAGTACGTCGACCTCCCGACCGCCGTGGCATGCGTCGAAGCCTTCTTGGCGGCTGAATTCGAAGCCGGTCGCCATGCCCGGCGCGTGGATAAGCTGGAATCCTGTGGATAACCCCGGCGGATTTGCCGTTGCCACGCTTTCTCCCACAATTTGCCCTCACTCCTGTCATGACCGCCATTCGCCGCATCCCCCTCGCCCAGCTTGATCCGGAAATCGATCGCCTGATCAAGGCCGAGCTCAAGCGCCAGCAGACGCATATCGAGCTGATCGCCTCGGAGAACTTCACGCTGCCGGCCATCATGGAGGCTCAAGGCAGCATCGTGACGAACAAGTATGCTGAGGGGTATCCCGGTAAGCGCTGGTACGGCGGTTGCGAGAATGTCGACCAGATCGAGCAGCTGGCTATTGACCGCGCCAAGGCCCTCTTCGGCGCCGACCACGCCAACGTCCAGCCGCATTCCGGCAGCCAAGCCAACGCCGCCGTCTATTTCGCGAGTATCAAGCCCGGCGACAAGATCCTGACCATGAACCTTTCGCATGGCGGCCACCTGACGCACGGTAACTCCGCGAATTCTCCGGCAAGCTCTACTCCGTCGTCCACTACGGCGTGGGCGCCGACGGCCGCATCAACTACGATGAAGTCGAGGAGATGGCCAAGCGCGAGCAGCCGAAGATGATCACCGTCGGCGCTTCTGCCTACGCCCGCGAAATCGACTTTGCTCGCTTTGGCAAGATCGCCAAGGAGAACAACGCGCTCCTGCTCGCCGACATCGCGCACATCTCCGGCCTCGTCGCCGCGGGCGTGCATCCTTCGCCCGTACCGCATGCGGATTTCGTCACCACCACCACGCACAAGACCCTGCGCGGTCCGCGCGGAGGCCTGATCCTGTGCACGGCCGCGCATGCCAAGGCGATCGACTCTTCCGTCTTCCCTGGGGCGCAAGGCGGCCCGCTCGAGCACGTCATCGCCGCCAAGGCCGTCTGCTTCGCGCAGTGCGCCACCCCGGAGTTCAGGGAATACGCCCAGCAGGTCGTCGCCAATTCTCGCGCCCTCGCCGCCGAGCTCGTGCGGCACGGTTTCGGCCTCATCAGCGGCGGCACCGATAACCACCTCAGCCTGCTCGATCTGCGCAAGAGCCACCCGAACATCTCCGGCAAGGATGCCCAGCTCGCTCTGGAAGCCGCCCACATCACCACCAACAAGAATACCGTGCCGGACGAGACCCGCAGCCCCTTCCAGGCGAGCGGCATCCGCGTCGGCACCCCGGCGGTGACTTCCCGGGGGATGAAGGAGCCCGAAATGGTCGAGATCGCCCGGGCGATCGCCATCGTGCTTTCTGACCCCCAGAATCCGGCCAAAATCGCCGAGGCCCAAGCTATCGTGGCCTCCTTGACCAGCCGTTTCCCCCTTCCTTATTAATCTTAAAAGCAGGCTTTTACCCTTTCCAACGGAACAAATTCTCCTACTCTAATCAATACCCCGAAAAATCCATGAATACCTCCCCTCGTAACCGTAAGGGTTTCACGCTCATTGAACTGCTGACGGTGATCGCAATCATCGGCATCCTGGCCGCCGTGCTCTTCCCTGGCGTCCAAGGCGTCATGCGCTCCGCCAAGAAGAACAGCGCCCTGAACAAA
>CAMBGQ010000088.1 GCA_945866215.1 Opitutus sp. GAS368
TGGAAATCACATTGATGAGAATGTTCGCATCAGGGATGACTTTACGGGCATCTTGGAGGTAATCGTCGCGCATGGTAGGTTTTCCGACTAAGGAACCTCTGAACCTAGGGTAGCACCCCCCTCTGGCAAGCGATTTTTGGGGCCTAAAATTGCCTTTGCCCTGTGAAAACAGGGGGGTAAGGTGCCCTCAGATGTCCAATCCTAAGCCTTACGGCCAATCCATGAAGTCCAAAGGCGGGCCAGCCCGCCTCTTCAACGCCTTGCGCTACACCTGGGATGGCCTGCGAGCGGCGGCTAAGCACGAGGAAGCTTTTAAGCAGGAGCTCATGGTGGTGGTGCCCCTTTCGATTATCGCTTGGTTCGTCCCGGTCTGCTTCCTCGAGAAGGCCCTGCTCTTCTCCTGCCTGCAGTTGATCCTGATCGTCGAGCTCATCAACTCAGCGATCGAGGCCAATACCGACCACATTTCGATGGAGCGTCACCCGCTGGCCAAGCGGGCCAAGGACATGGGCAGCGCCGCGGTCTTCTTGACCATCGTCATCGCCCTGGCCATCTGGGGTACGGTGCTCTGGCAGCGGTTCGGCGCCTAATCCGGGCACAAAAAACCCGCCTTTGGACGGCGGGTTTTTGTTGGGCCGCGAGACCGAGGCTTAGGCCTTGGTGACGAGGCCGGCCTTGATGGCCTTGACCGAAACCCACTGGCGCTTCACCGCGCCGTTCGGCTGGAGAACGCGGATGCGCTGGACGTTCGGCTTGAACGTGCGCTTGGTCTGCTTCACGAGCTGGAAGCCGATACCGCCGCTCTTCTTGGACTGGCCGCGGTGAATGATTCGGCGGCCCTTGACGGGGCGCTTGCCGGTGACGCTGCAGATACGGGACATAGTGTTCGGGCTCCTTTGGAAAGTCGGAGCAAAGGAGTGCCCAGACCGTTGGCAAGCGGTAATTGCCCCTTAAGTCCGCTTCAAAGCCCGGTCGAGACACTGCAACCCGGCCGAAAGGGCGTCCGGCGGGGTCAAAAGGCTCAAAACAATGCACGGGGCGGAGGTCGGCATCCCGTAGAAAAACCCCGGGTGAGCCCAGACGCCTTCGCTCAAGGCGTTCATCAGGAAGCGGTCCTCATGGACGCCGGGTGGTAAGGTCAGGATGGCCGTCCAACCGGCCGGACGAGGCAGGACCGTGCAACCGGAAGCCGTCGAGGTAGCCCAGGCGCGGAGGGCGACCTCCCCTTGGGCGACACGGGTACGGACGAGGGCGCGGAGCGGTTCAGCGCGACGCAGGAGATCCGGCAAGGCGAGCTGGGCCGGGGTGTTCACGGACAGGAAAGCATCGGCGATGTGTTCGAGGCGGCGACAGGCTTCGAGCGTCGAAGAAGCCGGGCCAGCAACGACAATCCAGCCGAGCTTCAGCTGCGGCGCGAGCGCGACTTTGGAGAGACCGCTGAGGACGAACGTCATCACGTTGGCTTCGCCGGCCCAGGTGCCAGGCGAGGCGACGCCTTCGGCGGGATAATCGAGGAAGACTTCATCGCACACGATCGCGAGGCCATGCTTCAACGCAAAGCCGCGCAATACATCGCGATCGCGACGGCCAACAAACGCGCCGGTCGGGTTGGACGGATTGATGCAGAGGACAGCGCGGGTCTGGCGGTTGACGCTCAGCGTGGCGGCATCGATGACCCATTCGCCGGCAAGCTGGACGAGCTGATACGGACGCAGCGTCACGCCCTCGAGCGCGGCAATGACTTCGAGTAGCGGATACGACGGCGCAGGCACGAGTACTTCGTCGCCCGGATTACAGAGCAGCTTGAAAATCCAGGAGTAGGCCTCGCTCGTGCTGGCCGTCAGGAACAGCTGGTCGACCGGCACGCGGGCGCCGCGCGAAGAATAGTAATCCGAGATCGCCGTGCGAGCCGAGGCCAGACCCAGCGGGTTCGGATCTTGGCGCTGGATGCCGTCGCGGCGTAGGAGCGGACCGAGGTCGGCCGCGGACCACGCAAAGCCCGCGTTGGCCGGATTGGAATCCGAGAGGTCGAGCACCGGCTGGCCAGCCGCGAGACGCTTCGCCTTCGCCTTACTCAAGGCGTTAGTCGTGTCGGCGAAAGAGAGTCTCGTACTAAACATGGGCGGGAGAGTCGGCAACAGGGAGGGACAAGCGAGGCAAAAGGCGGCCGGCGACCAACGCAGCGGCTCAATTACGGGTTGAAGTCGGTTTCTCCTCCTTCAAGGGTAGCGACATGTCCCAGCAAGTCCTGAAGCCTCGCGTCCGCGGGTTCATCTGCATCACCTCTCACCCCGAAGGCTGCGCCGCGGCGGTCCGCGAGCAGATCGCTTACGTGAAGTCCCGCCAGCCCATCAAGGACGGACCTAAGTCGGTCTTAGTGATCGGCGCCTCCACGGGCTACGGCCTCTCTTCCCGTATCTCGGCCGCCTTTGGTTCCGGCGCCGCCACGCTCGGCGTGTTCTTCGAACGCAACGGTGAAGGCGATAAGCCTGGCTCGCCCGGCTGGTATAATACCACCGGCTTCCATGCCGAAGCGAAGAAGGCTGGCCTCAAGGCGGTCTCAATCAACGGCGATGCTTTCTCGGCCGAAATAAAGACGCAGGTCATCGAAGCAATCAAAGCCAAGATGCCCGGCGGCAAGATTGACCTCGTCGTCTACTCCCTCGCCTCCCCTCGCCGCACCGCCCCGGATGGCGTGACCTACAAGTCCGTCCTCAAGCCGACCGGTGCTCCGTTCCACGCCAAGAACCTCGACACCGACAAGAAGGTCGTGAACGAAGTCACCCTCGAGACCGCATTGGCCGATGACATCGCGCAGACGGTCAAGGTCATGGGCGGCGAAGACTGGGAAATCTGGATGAACGCCCTCGACGGCGCCGGCGTCCTCAAGGAAGGCTGCCAGACGGTCGCCTATTCTTATATCGGACCGCAGGTAACCTGGCCGATCTACAAGGACGGCACCATCGGCAAGGCGAAGGAAGACCTCGAACGCGCCGGTCGCAAAATCGACGACCTGATGAAGCTCCACCGCGGCCGCGCTTTCGTGTCCGTCAATAAGGCCGTCGTCACGCAGGCCAGCTCCGCCATCCCCGTCGTCCCCCTCTACGTCTCGCTGCTCTTCAAAATCATGAAGGCCAAGGGCACGCACGAAGGCTGCATCGAGCAGATCCAGCGTCTCTTCGAGAAGCAGATGTATAATGGCAACGCGCTCGACTTCGACGAGAACGGCCGCGTCCGCATCGATGACCGGGAAATGTCGGCTGACGTCCAGAAGGCCGTCTTCGACATCTGGCCGACAATCACGACGGAGACCTTCGACGCACACGCCGACTTTGCCGGCTACCAGACTGATTTCATGAAGAACTTCGGCTTCGGCCTCGCCGGAATCGATTACGAAGCCCCGACCGAAGTCGAACGCCCCATCGAGGACGCTTAAGTGACCAAGGTTTTTTCCATCGCGAACCAAAAGGGCGGCGTCGGCAAGACGACCACCACCGTGAACCTTGGCGCCGGTCTCGCGCGCCTCGGCATCCCGACCCTCATCATCGACCTCGACGCCCAGGCCAACGCAACCAGCGCGCTCGGCATCGAGAAGACGGAAGGCAAGTCGCTCTACAAAGTCTTGCACGGCGAGGCTACCGCCGCCGACATGATTGTCGCGACCTCCACCAAGAAACTCGACCTGATCCCCTCCG
>CAMBGQ010000089.1 GCA_945866215.1 Opitutus sp. GAS368
AATACGTTCTACTGCCCAATCACCAACCTGCTCAATCCGGCCCTAGAATTCATCGGCCTCTGGCCCAAGCTCGAAGCCGTCATCGAAGCGCTCACCGGGGCGACCCATCGGAAGGACGCCTCCAACCGCGGCGAAGGCCCGACGCCCGCCTGGGTCATCGAGCATCGCCGTCCAGTGCCCGCGGCTGACCCTACTTCGCCAACGGGACCTGGGAATTACCCATGAGGTAAGCGAGGAGATCGCGCTGCTGCTCTGGCGTGAAGGCCTGCAGGAGTCCTTCCGGCATGAGCGAGACGGGCAGCGTCTGCCGCACGGTGATGTCCTGCTTATCAATCACGGTCTCTTGTCCGACGGACCGTAGCGTGAGCGTGCGTTCGCTCTGCGCGCCAACGATGCCGCTCAGAAGCCCTTGGCGATCTGGCCGTAGACGTCGGTCGAGGCAATCTGCGAGGGCAACGCGGCCGACGACGGCGCGATGAGCACTGGCCAGTCGAGCGGGTCCTCGGGGAGGCGGCCATGCGAGCCTTTCACGAGCGAGGCGTCCTGCGAGATGACCTTCATGAGCGCCTTGAAGCCGAGCTTCTTCTTCAACAGAAACCAAGCGATGCTGAGCATCGGAAAACGGATCTTGGGGTCGATGAATAGTTCGACGGGATCGTAGCCAGGCTTGCGGTGGATATCCACGCAGCGCGCGAAGTCGGGCTCACCCTGTCCTTCTTCCCACCAGTAATACGAGAACCAACTGTGGCCGTCGGCGATGACGACGAAGTCGCCGCTACGCACGTGCTTGATACCGACGGCGGCCTGCCCTTCGGCATCGAGCACCTGGGCGACGCCGGGCGTAGCGAGCAGGACCTTACGGACTTCCTCACGGACCGAGGAATCAAGGACGACGACATGCGCGACCTGATGGTCGACGACGGCGAAGGCCTTGGAATTAAAAGTGTCGAGGGTTAGGCTGCCATCCTCGGGCTTGAGTTCGAGCCAGTCGTGCGCGCGCAGGACTTTATTCAGCGGGACGGCGCGGTCGACGGCGGTGATGGCGTATTCGGAGACGATGAGGACTTCGACGCCGCGGGCCTCGAGGAATTCGGCGAGGTCGACGACGAGCTTGTCGACATCGCGACGCGCGTTATCGCAGCGCGGATCGGCCGGGCCGAAGCGCTGGAGGTCGTAGTCGAGGTGCGGGAGGTAGACCAGACTGAGGTCGGGTTGCTCATGCTCCTCAATCCAGCGGGCCGAATCGGCAATCCATTGCGAGGACGGCAAGCCGGCGCGCGGGCCCCAGAAAGAATAGAACGGGAAATCGCCAAGCTCGCACTTGAGCAATTCCTTGTACCGCTGCGGGAAGCTCGCGATGTCGAAGATCTTACCGCCGTCGGCCTTGTAGACCGGGCGCGGCGTGACGGAGATGTCGGCCGCGGTGCCCATATTGTACCACCAGAAGAGATTCGCGACCTTGAGCTTAGGATTCTTGGCGTGGAGCTCGTCCCAGACCTTCGGGGCGAGCACGACGCGGTTCGACTGCTTCCAGAACTGCACCTCGCTCAGCGTGCGGTCATACCAGCCATTGCCGACGATGCCATGCGTACTCGGCTGCTTGCCGGTGAGATAGTCGGACTGCGCGGTGCAAGTGACAGCGGGGAACGCGGGGCGGACCTTCGCGACACTGCCCTTGGCGGCGCGCGCGGCGAGACGTGGCATCACGCCGGAACTCAGCTCCCGGGCGGAGAGACCGACGACGTTCAGGACCGCGCGACGCATAGCTGCTGATCCCGTGCCTTCAGTTCGTCGGCAGCCTTACGCACGACGGCGGAAGCCATCTCGTGGACCTGCGTGGACTTACCGATGGCGGTCGGCAGGACGAGCGTGAGCTGGCCACCGAGGTGTTCGCGGAATTCTTCGAGGCCAGCCAGCATTGGCGCACCGCCGTCGAGATGCATCTCGGGCGCGTAAATCTTGAAGCCGAGGGCGACGAGCAGGTTGAGCGTGCGTTCGGCTTCTGCCTGGCCGAATAGGCCAAGCTCGCGGGCGCAGAGGATGTCGAGTGCCAGGCCGACGGCGACGGCCTCGCCGTGCGTGAGGCGATGGTTCGTCATCGATTCGAGCTTATGCGCGGCCCAGTGACCGAGGTCGAGCGGACGGGAGCTCCCGAGCTCAAAGGGATCACCGTTACCCGCGATATGGCGGGCGTGCAGTTCGGCGGAACGGCGCACCGCGCGGCCGATGGCTGGGATATCGCCCGCGGCGAGCAGCCCAGATTCCTTCTCGAGGTTAGCGAAGAAGACCGGGTCCTTAAGAAGCGAGACTTTCACGGCTTCGACCAGTCCGTCGCGCAGGCCGCGCGCGTCGAGCGAGGCGAGCAACGCGAGATCGTTGACCACGGCGGCGGGCACGGCGAAAGCACCGGTGAAGTTCTTCTTCCCAAAAGTATTGATGCCGTTCTTCACGCCCACGCCAGCGTCGCCTTGGCCGAGGGTCGTGGTGGGCATGCGCACGAGCCGGACGCCGCGGTGCGCGGTCGAGGCCGCAAAGCCGACGGCGTCGAGGAAGGCGCCGCCGCCGATGGCGAGGACGTAGGAATGGCGACAGATTTTGTCGGCTTCGATCGCGGCCAGGGCGGCCTTGACGACGGCCGAATCCTTCTTGGCAGCCTCGCCGCCAGTGAGCACGAGCGGCCGGCGGGTGAAATGGACGCCCATGGCTTGGCCGTAGGCGACGACCTCGGCGAGGAAGCCTGGCCGGGCATTTACCAAGCCTGCGTCGACGATGGGGATGACCTTGGCGCCGGCGAAGAGGTCGGCGAGGATGCGGTTACCCCCACCGAAAGCGCCTTCGGTGAAGAAGATGCGGTGGCGGTAGGTCACCGCGAATTCGAGGTCAAGGGAGTCGTCCATAGCCCTGGGGGAGGGTTTATCTGAAAGAGTCAGACGCCCAAGGACAAGCCCAGTTCCCAGAAAAGCCGGCTGCTTCGACGAAAACCCGCCGTTTCTTCAGGTTGAGGGAATCTGCTTACGCCACCGGAGGACCAGCCAGAGACAGAGCGGCGCCACGCTGAGCAAAAGGACAAAGAGGCAGACCGCATCGAAGTAAGCGTCCGGGTGCGTCGACTTACGCCGGAGTAGACCCATTAGGCAGGCATAACCCAGGGAGCCGGTGACCATGGCGTCGATCAGCGGCATGGAAGCCAAGCGATCAGCCACGCGGGCGCCGACTCCCTCCGGCAACGGATGCCGACGATTCGAGCGCACGAGCCACCAGCCGTAAATGGCGAACCAGAGCACCACCCACGGCCAGAAGAGGCCGACCGCCCAGAGAAGCGGGAGAGGCGCAAGGAACAAGAGCCCCTCCACCCACCGCCCCGCGCTACCGCCGGTGGCCTCATGGCGCGCGACGAGCGTGATGGCGAACGTCAGGAGCCACAGAGCGAACATGTGCGCAAAGATGATCCGGTCCGAATCCGCCACCGGCGGAAAAAAGATGCTTTCGCCGACGACGAGGAAGCCGATGGCCGGGAGCAAGGCGCGGCAGAGTCCCATCACGGCCGGCGCCCAGCTCACGCCTTTGTGCCAACGGTCGTAGACAATCACGCACAAGGCGAGCACCAGCGCGACGATCGTCACAGAGAGGCGCGTGCCGGACGGCGCGGCAAAGACGGTGAGCACGAAGCCGGCCGCGAG
>CAMBGQ010000090.1 GCA_945866215.1 Opitutus sp. GAS368
AAACAACCGAATCCTCATCGGTCCGGCCCCTTAAGCGGGGTTCGGCTTACTGGGCGGGGTTTTTGGGTTTGTCTCTTTCGGCAGGGGGCGGTTGGTTCGGGGGTCCAATCCAGCCCAATGTCTTCGACCGGTTCCAACTCCTCTCGCCGCCCCTTCGGCCCCCGCGCTTTCGTGGGAGCCCACACGGCTATGGTCACCCCCTTCCTCAATGGGGCGGTGGCCTGGGATGACCTGAAGAAGCTGGTCGAATTCCAGATTGCAGCTGGCATCGACGGCCTAGTCGCCGTCGGCACCACCGGCGAATCCCCTACTCTCGACTACGACGAGCATATCGAAGTCATCCGCCAGACGGTCGAGTTCGCCGCTGGCCGCGTCCCGGTCATGGCTGGCACGGGCTCCAACGCCACGACCGAAGCCCTCGACCTCACGAAGCGGGCCGACGAAGCCGGAGCCGATGCGTTCCTGCTCGTGGCCCCGTATTATAATAAGCCCAGCCAGGAAGGTCTCTTCCGTCACTTTGCCTTGCTCGCCGAGTCCACGGCGAAGCCAATCATCCTTTATTCCATCCCCGGCCGCTGCGGCATCGAGATCACCGTCGAGACCACCCTGCGCCTGCGGAAGAAGTATCCGAACATCATCGGCATCAAGGAAGCCGGCGGCCAGGTCGACAAGGCCGCGCGCCTCGTGCGCGAGTCCGACCCAGAATTCATCGTCCTCAGCGGCGACGACTCCCTGACCCTGCCCTTCGCCCAAGTCGGCGCCCAAGGTATTATCTCCGTCGCGTCCAACTTCATCCCCGGCCCGGTGGCTAAGCTCGCCCAGCTCGCGCGCACGCAGCAGTTCGCCGAAGCCAAGGTGCTGCACGATAAGCTCGCCGAGATCTTCAAGACGCTGTTCGTCGAACCGAATCCGGTACCCGTGAAGCATTGCATGATGCGCGCCGGCATCATCCGTTCCGACGAAGTCCGCCTGCCCCTTTGCGAGATGTCCGAAGCCAACCGCCTTCTCGTCGAGAAGGTCGCTGACGCCACCCTCGCCTCCCTCCGATGAACCAGCCAATCCGCATTCTCCTCAATGGTGCCAAGGGCCGCATGGGCCTCGCCATCATTAACGTCGCCGCCTCCGAGAAGGCCGTCATCGCCGCCGGCGTCGACCAGGGCGATAACCTTGCCGCGCACATCGGTGCCGCCGACGTGGTCATCGATTTCTCGTACCACTCCGCGACCCTCGCGGTCGCGCAGCTCTGCGCCCAGCATAAGAAGCCCCTCGTAATCGGCACCACCGGCCACACGGCTGAAGAGAAGGCCGCCATCACCGCCGCCATCAAGGGCCTCCCGGTCGTCTGGGCCGGCAATTATTCCGTCGGCGTCACGCTGCTCAACGCCCTCGTCCGCCAGGCCGCCCGCTCGCTCGCCGATGCCGGCCGCTGGGACGTGGAAGTGCTCGAGATGCACCACAACCTCAAGAAGGATGCGCCCTCCGGCACCGCCGAGACGCTCCTCAAAATTCTCCTCGAAGAGCGTCAACTCGCGAAGGATTCCCTCAAGCACGGCCGCGACGGACTCGTCGGTGAACGCCCGCTCAATGAGATCGGCGTGCACGCCATCCGCGGCGGCGACGTCGTGGGCGACCACACGGTCCTCTTTGCCGCCGAAGGCGAACGCCTCGAACTCACCCACAAGGCTTCCAACCGCGAGATCTTCGCGCGTGGCGCCGTCCGCGCCGCCCGCTGGCTTGCGAGCCAGCCCGCCGGCCTGTACGGGATGGAAGATGTGTTGGGGCTCAAATAAGAGGCCCTGTTGACCAGAGGCCCGGAGGCCCAGAAAACGCAGCTCTGCCTTGGGTAGGGCGGCGATTGACATCGCCGCCGTTCGATACCGAGGCCGAAAGTCGTCGGGTCTTAGCTGAGGGCGGATGACGTCCTCATTAGCGGGCGCGAACGGACGTGATGGCAATCACGTCCCTACCTTAATTCCCTCTGGTCAACCGAGCCTCTGGGCCTCTGAGCCTCTCGCTCGGCGCTCAGCGCCCGAGCGCCGCTTTCACCAACTGATCGGCGGTGGCGCCGGCGCCGAGCTTCGTGAGCGCGGTGCGGACGCCCTTGTCGGCGTCGACGGGCTTGAAGCCGAGCGCGATGAGCGCAGCCAAGGCGTCGGAAGCCGGCGTTGGCGCGACGGCACTCGCCGAGGCCAACGTCGAGACAACCGTGGTGGCAGTACCTTCGAGGCCGACCTTATCCTTAAGCTCCATGACGAGGCGTTCGGCGGTCTTCTTGCCGATACCGGGGCACTGAGAAAGCAAAGCGACGTCACCGCGCAGAATCGCGTCACGCAGGATCGGCAATGCGAGGCGGCTGAGAATATTGAGCGCCATCTTGGGGCCGACACCGGAGACCTTCTCGACAAGCAGTTTGAAGAACTCGCGCTCCTCGGCGACGGCGAAGCCGTAGAGGGCCTGACCGTCTTCACGGAAGACGTGGTGGATGAGCAGGAAGACTTCCGCACCGAGCTTCGGCAGGCGCTCGGCGGTGGTGACGGGCACGTTGACCTCGTAGCCCACGCCCGACGACTCGATGACGACGCGCAAGACGCCGGCTTCGATGAGTTTGCCGCGGAGGGAGACGATCATGGTGCGATGAAAGCGGAAGCGGGCCGGGAGTTAAGCCCGAATCTCGATGATGAAGCCCTTGAGATAACGGCTCTCGGGGAAGTTCAGCAGCACCGGGTGGTCGGCCGGCTGCGAAGTGCGCTCGAGGACGACGGCCTCGCGGCGGGCATCCGAAGCGGCGTCCTCGATGACCTCGAGGTACATCTCTTCCGAGACGCGGTGCGAACAGGAATAGGTGGCCAGGATGCCGCCCGGGGCGAGCAGGCGGAGCGCGCGGAGGTTCAGCTCCTTGTAACCGCGGAGGGCGCCATCGACGGCGTCCTTGCTGCGGGCGAAGGGCGGCGGATCGAGGACGATGAGATCGAAGGAAGCTTCGCGGTGTTCCGTGAACCAGTCAAAGACGTTGGCGACTTCGAACGAGGCGCTGAGACCGTTGCGTTCGGCCGCCGAGCGAGCGGCGGCGATGGCGTCCTCAGACTGGTCGAGGCCAAGCACGCTGGCGGCGCCAGCCTTGGCGCAGGCGAGGCCGAAGCCGCCCTGATTGCAGAAGGCGTCGAGCACGCGACGACCCTTGGCGAGCTTCGCGACGTTCTGATGCTGGTCGAGCTGGTCAAGATAGGTGCCGGTCTTCTGGCCACCCATGAGATCGATGAGCACCTGCACGCCGCCGACTTCCATCCAAGAAGGCTCGAGCGGCTTGCCCGAGACCGTGCGGATTTCCTGGCGCAGGCCCTCGAGCTTGCGCGTGGAGGCGTCGTTGCGGAGGACGATCTCGCGCGGTTGCAGCAGGCGCTGCAACACGTCGATGATCGTGGCCAAGCGGCGGTCCATCCCGCAGGTCAGGGCTTGGATCGTGATCAGGTCGTTGTAGCGGTCGACTACTAGGCCCGGGAGGCTGTCGGCCTCGGACCAGATGAGACGGCAGACCGACTTACCTCCGCGGCGGTTGACGGAAGCCGTGACGAGTTCTTCGAGGAGCGGGCCATCGAGGGTGATCGGACGGCGCGAGTAGCGGCGCCAAGCAATCTGCGACTTACCGTTCCAGAGGCCCGCGCCGAGGCAGCGGCCCTT
>CAMBGQ010000091.1 GCA_945866215.1 Opitutus sp. GAS368
GGTGCCGGCGAGGTCCTTGTGATCAAGCTGCTCGAGCACCTCGACGAAGCACGTCATCATGAAGTCGAGGTCTAGGTCGACTTTCTTAAGCCCGCGGGCGAGATCAGTGCTAATGGCCATGCGACAAGTGTCGTAGCACGGGCACAGGAAATCTCGCAACCGCAAACCCCCACGGCTTGCGTCTACCGGCCTCGGCCGTTTGATGGGAAGTCGCCATGTCGGACTCACGGCTCATCCTCCCCGACCTCTGGCAGCAGGACGCTCTCCGCGCTCTCCGCCAAGGCGAGGACGTGGTAATCCAAGCCCCCACCGGCGCCGGCAAGACCTACGTCTTCGAACTTCTGATCAAAGGGGGTCATCGCGGCCAAGCCGTCTACACGGTCCCGACCCGCGCTCTGGCCAACGACAAGCGGGCCGAATGGCTGGCCCTGGGCTGGGACGTCGGTATCGCGACTGGCGACGTCAGCGACAACCTCGGTGCCCCCGTCATCGTCGCCACCTTGGAAACCCAAAGGCATCGCTTCCTCGAGGGACGCCACCCGGACCTGCTGGTCGTGGACGAGTACCAGATGCTGGCCGACCGCCGCCGGGGCGCGGCCTACGAGACCGTCCTAGCGATCGCCCCGCCCTCCACCCAACTCCTGCTGCTCAGCGGTAGCGTCTCCAACCCCAAGGCGGTCGCAGAATGGCTCCGGGGCCTCGGCCGCAAGGTGACCCTGATTGAGGAGTATACCCGCCCCATTCCGCTTGAGGAGGTGTCCCTGGACGCCCTGGAGACCCGCGAGCCGAACGGCATCAAGGGCCATATCGCGCGGTCGGTCATCCGGGCAGTCCTCGCCGACCTCGGCCCGATCTTGGTCTTTGCGCCCCGCCGCCGGGCCGCCGAGCAGATTGCCAGCGATATCGCCGCCGGCCTCCCCCTCGGCACTGGCCCCCAGCTCTCCCCCAGCCAGCGTGCCATGGCGGGCGACGACCTCAATCGCCTCCTCCGCCAAGGCGTGGGCCTCCACCACAGCGGCCTCACTTACGGCCAACGCACGGAACTCATCGAGCCCTGGGCCAAGGCCGGCAAACTAAGCGTAGTCGTCGCGACGACCGGACTGGCCTCAGGTATCAACTTCTCGCTCCGCTCGGTGCTGGTCACCGACCGACGCTACGCCGCCGAACACGCCCAACGCGAAATCCGCCCCGACGAACTCCTCCAGATGTTCGGACGCGCCGGGCGCCGCGGACTCGATGATCGCGGCTTCGCCCTCTGGACCGGCGACAGCCCGCGACTCGGCGAAGCGAAGCCGCTCCAACTCAAACGCAGCGAGGCCCTCGACTGGCCAGCCTTCCTCTCGCTAATGCGACGAGCGGAAGACCCGAAAGCAGCCGCCGCCAAACTGGCCAAGGCGCTCTTCACACGCGACCCAATCGACCTCGCCCTGGACCGATTAGATGAAGTGCTGCCGACCGATATACCCGTCGCGCCAGCAGGCGCCACTCGACATATCGACGAAATCTGCGGGCGAAACGGCACCTGGCAACGCGAACGCCCGACACACCTCGTGCCGCTCGCGCAGGCGCTCATCTTCGTCAAGGACACTTGGCACCCGGCCCTGACCAAACCAGATTCACTGCGCACCCTGCCCTATGGCACGCCGTGCAAGCTCGAGACAGCCGAGGGCCTGCGCTACGGCCGCACGATTACGCTAGCCCACTTCCCCAAGGAAGCCGGCGCCTCGCACCTCACGCCAGCCGATTGGCTCCTGAAGTCCCTGCGCCGACTCGAAGGCGGACAGGTCAGGCCGCGCACCTGGAAACTGGAGTTACTCGAAAAGGAAATCCTGCCCGTGCTCCCCAAACTCACCCAAGGCGGCGTGGCGCACGGTGGAATCTTCCTCGGCCGCGACAGCGTCCAAGTGAAGCTCGACTATTCCCACGCCGAGGTGCGCGTCTGGCCTGATGCCGATAACCACCCGTTGATCAATCCTCCGCGACGCTCCGTCGAGAAACAGGACATCAACCTGCGCGAAATCCTCGGCGGCGGCACACTCCACACCGCCCGCGCCGGACGGCTCTGGAAGAAGCTCGGGCTGATCGACGTCGCCGGCCGACCGACCGAGCGCGGCCACATCGCGTCGCTCTTCCAGCATGGCGAAGGCCTCGCCGTGGCCGCCGCCCTTGAGGACCTCGCGTATGACGCCCACGCGATTGCCTGGGACCTTGCTGAGCTAAGGGCCGGCGAGCGCGTGGCCTCAGCCGGACGAAACTCCAGCCGCCTCGGTGCCTGCTGCCGACTGGCCTACAAATCTCTGACCGCCGAGGGCTACCTGCGCGAAGGCCTACCCGCTGGCTTCGGCGAAGGCTGTGCCGAGGCGCTCAAGGGCTTCGCTTTACACGGCAAGATTCCCCCCGCCGGCGCCGATGGCCACGGGCCAGGCCAGGGCGACCTCGAACGGGCCGTCCTCGAATGGCGCAGCACGCTACAACTCATCGCACACGGTCCCTCCCACCCTTCCGATCGCTGGCAACAGCTACGCGTGGCGGCCCAAGAGGTGCTTGGGCGTATTATCGGCAAGGTGGCTGTGCGCCGCTGAGACTTACTTACCTGTGATGGCTTTCGCCGCCGCCTTGGCCATCTCGCCAGCGCCCGCGGTGTTCGGGTGCACGCGGTCCGGTAGCAGCTCCGGGAATTTCTCGAGCGCCGCGTGCATATCGATCACGCCGCAGCCGAGTTCCTTGGCGAGCGCATCGACGCGCGGGATCTCCTTCTGGATGTTCTCCTCGTTGATGCCATAGTTGCCCTCACCGGGGACCGGCACCGGACGGCAGACGAAGACCTTCGGCTTCGACTTCAGCATCTGGAAAGACTTCACGAGCTCACGGTAGTCGGCATCGAACTCAGCTTCGAACTTCCAGTTCTGTGGCTTGGTATCGTTGGTGCCGAGCATGATGATCACAATCGCGGGCTCCATCGCGAGGGCGTCCTGATATTTCTTTTCCTTCCAGTAAGGGAAGTCGCCCTTCTTCAGGAGCGTGCGGCCGCTAACGCCGAAGTTACCGACCTTGTAGCCGTCGCCGAGCAAAGCCTGCAGTTGAGCCGGATAGGACTGACCCGACTTCGCACCGGCACCCTGGGTGATACTGTCACCGACGCAGGCGATTTTAATGGGTTCGGCGGCGCGGGCAGTCATGAGGGAAAACAGGGCGAGGAGGAGGATTCGCATGGGGTCCGCCTAATCAAACCCACCCCGGGGCCTTTCCAAGGCCTAAGTCTCGCCTTTTGCCCTTCCCTGCGAGGCCGACGGATGCTATTTTGTGCGGACAGTCATACATGTGCGTTCGCGCGGAGTAATCCGTGAGGAAAGTCCGGACACCACAGGGCAGGATTCCCGCCGCAAGTCGGGGCACGTCGCAAGGCGTGACGGAAAGTGCCACAGAGAAGATACCGCCTCCTCCGCAAGGAACGA
>CAMBGQ010000092.1 GCA_945866215.1 Opitutus sp. GAS368
CGAGGGATTCGCGGCAACCGGAGAGGTTGTCGAATTTCGACTTCGTGGCGGTGTCGTTGACGTTGACGGTCGGGATGAGCAGGGAGCCGTCTTCGAGCATGCGGTAGAGACGCTTGACGCCGGTGGTGGTCTCTTCCGAGACACCCTTCCAGCTCTTCACGACCTTGTGCCAGTGACCGGGCTTTTCCTTACCGACCTTCTTGAGCAAGTTCTTGATGATCTGCTCTTCTTCGGATTCCGAAGGAGACCAGGCCCACTTGGAGCCGTTCTCGAGCTCGTAGCCTTTGTGGATGAGGAGCGTGGCGTCGCCGCCGTCGTCGACGATCAGCTCGGGGCCGTCGCCGTTGGGCCAGGTGAGCGCCTTCATCGTGCACTCCCAATATTCGACGAGCGTCTCGCCCTTCCAAGCGAAGACCGGGATGCCCGCCTTGGCGATGGCCGCGGCGGCGTGGTCCTGGGTGGAGAAGATATTGCAGGAAGCCCAGCGCACGTCGGCGCCGAGTTCGGCGAGCGTCTCAATGAGGACAGCCGTCTGGATGGTCATGTGCAGCGAACCGGCGATGCGCACGCCCTTGAGGGGCTTCTTCTTGCCGTACTTCTTGCGCAGGGCCATCAGGCCGGGCATCTCGTGCTCGGCGACTTGGAGCTCCTTGCGGCCCCATTCAGCGAGGCTGAGGTCGGCAACTTTGAAGTCGGTAAACTTGGTGGAGGATTTGGTGGTGAGGGAGGGCATAGGATTGTGAGTTAAGAGGTTCGAGGTTCGAGGGAGAAGGATCGCGGCTTACTTGCCCAGGGCTTTGCGGAAAGCGGCGAGCTTGGAGGTGACTTCCCAAGGCAGGCCCTTCTTGCCGAAGTGGCCGTAGTGGGTGGACGCGCGGTAGATCGGGCGACGCAGGTCGAGCTGGCGAATAATCTCGGCTGGATTGAAGCGGAAGACCTTCTGCACCGCCGCGAGGATCTGGGCGTCGGCGATCTGGCCGGTACCAAAGGTGTCGAGGTGAAGGCTGGTCGGCTCCGGGTGACCGATGGCGTAGGCGAACTGGAGCTCACAGCGCTCGGCGGCGCCAGAGGCGACGATATGCTTGGCGACCCAGCGGGCCATGTAGGCGGCGGAACGGTCGACCTTGGTCGGGTCCTTACCAGAGAAAGCGCCACCACCGTGGCGGCCCATGCCTCCGTACGAATCGACGATGATCTTACGGCCCGTGAGGCCGCAATCGCCCTGGGGGCCGCCGACGACGAAGCGACCGGTCGGGTTGATCAGGTATTCAGTCTTCTTGCTGACGAGGGATTTCGGGAGCGACTTACGGATGACCTGCTCGATGCAGAATTTTTCGATCTGGCGGTGCGAGACGTCGGCGGTGTGCTGGGTCGAGATGACCACGTTCTCGATGGCGACTGGGCGGCCGTCTTCGTAGCGCACAGCGACCTGCGATTTACAATCGGGGCGAATCCACTCGGTGCCCTTGGCACCCGACTTGCGGAGGCGGGCTAGCTCGCGGTTAAGGCGGTGGGCGAACATCACCGGGGCGGGCATGAGCTCAGGGGTCTCATCGGTGGCGTAACCGAACATGATACCTTGGTCGCCAGCACCCATCTGGGCGTGCTTCTTGCCTTCGGCCTTACGCTCGTCGACGCCCTGGGCGATATCGGGAGACTGCTTCGTGAGTAGGTTCGTGATGAAAACCTTATCGGCGTGGAAGACGTCGTCGTCATTCACGTAGCCGATCTCGCGGATGGCGGCGCGGACGACTTCCTCGAAATTAACCTTCGCCTTGGTGGTGAGTTCGCCGGCGATGACAACGTGGTCGCTCTTGACTAGGGTCTCGCAAGCGACGCGGGAGAAACGGTCCTGCGCGAAGCATGCATCGAGGACGGAGTCCGAGATGCTGTCGGCAACCTTGTCAGGGTGGCCCTCCCCGACGGACTCGGAGGAGAAGATGAAGGAAGCGTGGCTTGCCATAGGACTTTGGAAACAAACCAGAGGCGGAATGAAAGGCAAGGCTGGTATCCAGATATCCGAATAGAAAGATGCGTTAAAGAGGGCGCTTTCAGCGCCCTCTACGGGTGGAAGCGGTTAGCGGTTAGGAAATCATCTAAAGTCACGAGTGACAGGTGACGGGCACGGCAGCCGGGAGTTCGGGCACCGGCCGTTCGGGAATCAGCCGCCAGGATCCCGAAGCCGATAGCCGATGGCTGAAATGCCGACGCCCGAGTGGCCGGTGCCCCGGGGGCCGTCACCCGTCACCTGAAAATGAATCACCCCCCGCTAACTATCCGGTCTCCGGTTCCCCTCTGAGTTCATGAATCTTGGTAGGGCCAAGCATCCCTGCTTGGCCGCACGGCCGACCAAGGATGGTCGGCCCTACCCATGTCAGGTTGAAGCGGTTAGCGGTTGGCGGTTGGGGAAACAGACGGATGCGATGTCATCGCATCCCTACCCCGCCACCTGCCACCTGGGGCTACCACCCGCCACCCGAAACGAGATGCGGCTCCAAACAAAAAGGGCGCCCGGAGGCGCCCTTGGTTTACGCGCTGCGCCGCGTCAGCCTCCGATCGACTTAAGGGTGACCATATACTCGATGAGCGCGGTGAACTCCTCGACGGTGAGGCCGGCGGCGAGGCCAGCGGGCATCATGGACTGCGGGAGATGCTTCTCTGACTTTACGTCGTCGCGCTTGATCTTGGAGACCTGGCCGGCGATGTTGCGGAGGGTGACGACACCATCGGCTTCAGCGGTGACGAAGCCCATCTGGTCGGGTCCGTTCTTCATCGTGAACACGACGGTCTGGAAGCCTTGGGCGACGACCTTATTCGGATCGAGGATGGAATCGATCAGGTACTCGCGCGGGAACTTCGCGCCGGCGGCGCCGAGATACGGACCCTTCTGTTCGGCGGCGAGGTCGATGGCGTGACAGGCGACGCAACCCTGCTGAGTAAACAGGCGCAGGCCATTCTTCACGTTACCGCGGCCCTTCAGGGCGGCGTTCGCGACGACCTTGGCGTCGAGCTGCGCGATCTTCTTGCCCTTGCTGGCGGCGGCGAGCTTGCCAGCGGCAAGCGCTTCCTGGGCGGCCTTGATCTGGATGACGTTGTCGCCCTTCATGCCTTCCTGGAGCTGCTTATCGAAGCCCGTCAGGCCGAGGTCGGTGATGGCGTGGAAGAAGCCGATATCGCGCGGGTTCTTGTCGACGTGGCCGCGGACGGCCTTCTTCTGCTGGTCCTTGGTGAGCGGACTGCTGAGCACGTTGAGGAGGGCCTTCCAGAGAATCGTGGAGGAGGCGTCATCGGCCTTGTTGGCCATCGTGCGGAGCTTATTCACCTGGTTGCCGCGTTCGGCTTCGTAGATGAAATCGCTGATTGCCTGCGTAGCGGAGGCGGGCGC
>CAMBGQ010000093.1 GCA_945866215.1 Opitutus sp. GAS368
CCGGCCCACGTCATCGACGTCGTCCCGACCGTCCTCGAGCTCGCCGGCGTGACCAAGCCTACCGATTGGAAAGGCCAGCCCATTCCCGCCGCCCCGGGTAAGAGCCTCGTGGCCGCACTCAAAGCCGACGTCACCGTCGAACGCCCGAGCCTCTGGTGGCTGCACGAAGACAACAAGGCCATCCGCGTCGGCGACTACAAACTCGTCGCCGCCAAGGGCGACGCCTGGGCCCTCTACGACCTGAGCACCGATCGGGCCGAGCAGTTCGACCTCTCCGCCAAGATGCCCGAGAAGGCCAAGGAACTCGCCGACCTCTGGCAGAAGCAGACCGACGAGTGCGTCGCCCTCGCCAAGCTGACCCTCGCCGAACAGCCGAAAGGCAAGGCCGGCAAAGGCGCCGCGAAGAAGAAGGCGAAGTAAGGACGAAGACAGAGTTGAACGGTTGATAAGTTGAACGGTTGGCCGGAAGTAAAAACCTGCCCCTACCCCCACCCCTACCCCTATCTTGAAACCATGCGCCCCCTCCACGCCCTGATGCTACTAGCATCGCTGGCCGCGCTCAACGCCGCCGAACTCGTTCTCGTCACTAAGGATACCACCCCGGCACCGATCATCGTTTTTAAGGACGCGCCTCCTCGCACGCGCGATGCGGCGGTAACGCTGGCTCATTACATCGAGAAAATCAGCGGCCAGAAGCCTACCATCCTCGAGGGTGCACCGCAGACGTTGCCAGAGCGTGCCATATGGATCGGGGTGCAGCCGGCGGTAAAGGCCTTGTTTCCGAAGACGGACTTCGATTTCAAACACGCAGAGGAGACCCTCATCGTGGCGAACGAGAAGCATCTCGTGATCGCCGGTCGCGACCGTTGGGACCCGGCGCACATGGAGGCCAAGGGTCGGCTGGCGATGAAGACGGGTATCCAGCAGGAATACGGGACGGCGAACGCGGTATATTCTTTCATACAGGAACAGCTCGGCGTGCGCTGGCTCTGGCCGGACGAGGAGGATGTGATCAAACGTGAACGCCTGGCTATCGCGCCGATGGAGCGGCGTTATCATCCGCAGGTCCGGGCTCGTGGGGGGATGATTGTGAGGACTTCACTGGGCGATAATAAAGAGGACGGCCCGGAACTCTGGGCCCGTTTTCAGCGGGTGCAGCTCGACTCCATGGATATGGATGGCGGGCATGGTTTCAGTAGTTGGTGGGAGAAGTATGGCGCGACACATCCCGACTACTTCGCCGCCGCACCGGATGGCAGTCGCACGTCGGTGAAACCGCGGGCGACCGACACGAAACTCTGTGCGTCGAACCCCAAGGTATGGCAGCAGTGGTTAGAAGATGTTTCACTCGAACTCCGCGCGGATCCACTGCTGCGCGTCATCAATGTCTCGCCCAACGACGGCTATACTAGCGGTCACTGCACCTGCACGAACTGCCTCGCCTGGGACCATCCGGATGGCGAGAAGATGGAGTGGCACTTCGGTAAGGTAAAGTTCCAGGGCGTATCGCAGACGAATCGCGATGTACGTTTCGCTAACACCCTCGCCCGCCTGCTGAAAGAGCGCTTTCCCGACCGCGATTTGTTCGTGCTGCTCAATGCTTATGGCTTGGCCCGCAATCCACCCATCGGCATCGCACCCGACGACAATGTGATCATCTCCAGCGTGGCCAATTTCCACATGCGCTCGCCCAAGGAGCGCGTGTTACCGATGAAGCAACATGCCGGCTGGGCGGCGACAGCGAAACACCTCATGTGGCGGCCGAATCTAGGTAGCCCGGCGGGCCTCAGCTGGGGCATGCCCGATGTGGCGATGACGCAGGCGAGCGAGGATTTTCGGTTCGTCGCCGAAAATCATGCCATCGGCCTCTACTTCGATATGTTTTGGCTGCATTGGGCCAATCAAGGGCCCCATTACTACGCGCTGGCGCATCTGGCGTGGAATCCGCAGGCCGATATCGCCGCCGTAATGGATGATTATTATGAGCGCAGTTTCGGCCCGGCCGCAGCGGACGTGAAGGCCTACTGGCAGCTCCTGGAGCGCACGCGCATGGAGTTCGTCGCGAAGGAGCCGAGCCGTTTCCGCGCCTATGATCTGCCTAAAAAATACACGCCCGAGCTATTCGCCCAGGCGCAGGCCCATCTCGATGCCGCCGCAAAGAAACTCGCCGCCGCTGATGAAAAGTACCGCCGCCGCCTGCATTTCATCCAATACGGTCTCGACTACGCCAAACTCCTCGTGGATACCCGCGCCGGGGTGCAGAAGCTCGAAGCCAGCAAAGGTCAGGATATGGATGCCAAAGCCAAAGTAGAGGCTAACTACTCCCGCGCCGAGCAGATGAAGCAAAATGCACCCGCTCACGCCATCAACTGGCAAGCCGTCTTCCGCCAACCCGGCTCCGGCGGTGGCGATGGCAACCAACGCGTGATGGGGTTGCATCCTGAGGTTCCCCTGAGCGGGAAGACGCTTAAGGAATTGCGCACGCCGGGGCTGGAGTGAACTTAAAAATTTGATAACCATGAAAACTACCCTACGCCTCCTCGCCCTCCTGCTGCTAGCCCCGCTGGCTGCGCTCACCGCGGCTGATAAGCCTAAGGCCGCCCCCCAGGCGCCCAAGAAGCAGGCGCGTCCGACGCCGCCCACGCGTGCGTTCGATGCCCCGGGCGCGCCGGCCTTCGTGAAGCTCGGCGACAAGACTTCGCTCGCCGACGGCAATTACCTCGTCGGCCCGACCTATGTCACCGCCCCGGAGACCAAGGCCGTCGAAGGCGTGCCGCAGGGCAAGATCCAGCAGTTCCAAATCGATTCGAAGACCACCCAGCGCTTCAACCCGGGCATCGCCCGCGAAGAGTTCGGCATCCCGGATCCGAACAACCCCAAGACCCTCATCGTCAAGACGCACAACATCGACTACAAGCGCACCATCACCGTCTACGTCCCGGCGCAATACGTCCCTGGCACCGCCGCCCCCCTGCTCGTCACGCACGACGGCCCCGGACTCGGCAAGCCGGACCTCAACACGGCCCGCATCCTCGACAACCTCATCGCCCAGAAGCGCATTCCCGCCCTCATCATGGTACAGATCGCCAACGGCGGCGGCGACGCCCAGGGACACGAGCGCGGCAAGGAATATGACAACATGTCCGGCCTCTACGCGGAATACATCCAGCACGAGGTGCTGCCGCTCGTCGAAAAGAACTACGGCGTGAAGTTCACCAATG
>CAMBGQ010000094.1 GCA_945866215.1 Opitutus sp. GAS368
CGGCCAGACTGGCAACGGACTCAACCTCGACGACGGCGGACAATACGACAAACCTGTCACGGGCGTGACCATCGAGGACCTAGAGATCAGCGACATCGGACCCAAGGGAAACCACGACGGCATCAAGTGCTCGGGGATGGTGAACCTGACGATCCGCCGGTGTACGATTAGCGGTTGGGGCGGCCAAGGGATCGACTTCGTCGGCTGTCATAAGTCGCAGATCACAGAGTGCCGCTTCATCGGCAAACCCGGCTTCACCGCCTCGGCCGCCATCCAGCTCAAAGGCGGCACCAGCGACATCATCATCACGAAATGCCACTTCCTTAATGCCGGGGAACGTCCGCTCAACCTCGGTGGCTCGACGGGTCTGGCCTACTTCCGTCCGCAAGGCGCCAAGCACGAAGCTACTCGCCTGCAGGTCACGCACAACACGATCGAAGGCAGCCCCTGCGCCGCCGCGTTCGTGGGCGTGGATGGGGCCGAATTCAGCCATAACACGATTCTCTTCCCGACCCAGTGGGTCTTCCGTATCCTGCAAGAGACACGAGAGCCCGGATTCGCGCCGTGCCGCAACGTACGTATCACCGACAATCGTATCGTCTTCCGCCGTGGCGACCTAAGGTCCGACTTGAACATCGGGCCAGGCACCGAACCACCGTCCTTCGTCTTCGAACGCAACCGATGGTTCGCCGAGGACAAGCCCACAGCCTCCCGGCCCACCCTGCCTTCCGCCGAAAAAGACGGCTACTACGGCCAAGACCCTAGGTAAGGAATAAAGCCTGCTAACAGGGGTAGGGATAGGGGTAGGGGCAGGAATCTCCTGCCCCTTTTCATTTCCACGCTTTGTCGCATCTTGCCTACCCCCACCCCCAACCCTACCCCTAACCCATGCGACTCGCCCTTCTCGCCTGCCTCCTCTCTCTGCCTCTTTCCGCCGCGGACGACACCTCCTGGTTGCAGACGAAAGGCACGCTCATCTTCCATGACGCCTTCGAACGCGAAGAGACCGGTAACCTGGCCAAAGACATCGGCAACGGATGGAACAGCGCTACGTCCGACCGCGTCCCGAAGCTGAAGCAAGCCGACCTCGACGACGGCATCATGAAAATCGCCAGCGCGACCAAGGAAGCCTGCCACGCCGCGCATATCCACCACGACGCGGGCTTCGCCGACGGCGGCGTGATCGTCCGCTTCAAGTTCCCCGGACTCAACAAGGACGAGAACCTTGTGACCGGCTTCGTCGACCGAGCCCTCAAGGACGTCCACGCCGGTCACCTTTGCTACGCGACGCTCTCGCAGACCGATCTAACCCTCTCGGACCGCAAGACGGGCTCGATGAACCTGGCGATCAAGAAAAAGCGGGCTGACGATGCGGCCGCCAAGAAGAAGCCCGATCCTGCACTCGATGCGCTGCTCAAGAAGAAGTCGCAGGTCACCCCGTTGAAAGCCAATCAGGAATGGCATGTGTTCACGCTCGTCACCGAGGGTGACGAGATGCGCTTCTCCCTCGACGGCAAGCTGATTGCCAGCCACCGCTCCGAGGGCTACGCCCACGACATGAAGCGCTGGTTCAGCTTCCTCGCGAACTCGACGGTCTGGATCGATGACGTGAAAATCTACAAGGTCCGCTGAGCCAACGACCCTCAGCCCCGGCGGACGGGTACGCTATCCCCATCGACCCAGCCCGATGGAATCAGCACCTGCCGAGGAACCGCCGGCACGCCGCGCTCGAAGCGTGACATCTGGACGGCCAGCAAGTCCACCGCAGCGGCGGCGACATGCGGCCGACGCTGATCGATGCCCGCATACCCCGACATGGAAGGAACCCAATCATACGAAACGAATGCGATGTCTTCAGGCATGCGCAGCCCCATGCCCTTGATCCACCGAGGCGCGTGCGTATCCATCGAGATGACAACGTCCGGGTCATGCTGGCGGATCCAGGCGGAGAAGAGGTCACGTCCCTGCTCGATCTCATGGGGCAGCTCCAAGAACGGGACGCGTTCCTCCGCCGAGAGGTCTTGATGCAGACTGAAGAGGCCGCCGGTGAAGGCGGACTGACTGCGGCCGACGATCCATTTCGTGAGCGCCACCCCGATACGCCGGTAGCCGAGCGCCCGCAGACGTTCAAACGCCAGCAACATGCCGCCCAACACGTTACCACCGGCCATATGCAGGGAAGGACTGCTCATCGCGTAGCCGAAGGTGACCGCCGAAAATGACTCAAAATCGATGTCCGCACAGGCGAGCCGCTTGCTCATCGGCGAAACGATCAGCCCCTCGATGCCGCGGGCCTTCAGGATCCGGACCAGCTTGCGCGGCGTGAGGCCATCGCGCCCCAGCCAGAACTCCTCCGCCGAGAAACCGTGGGATACGGCTTGCGCCCGAATATCCTCAAGCGAGACATACTGATAAGACGGCCCGAGCAGGCCGTCCTGCGGATAATACTCCCGGACGACGGCGATCGTCGCGCCACCCGGCGCCTTCAACATGCGCATCGCTTGGGCCAGCCGCGGATCCAAACGGTAGCCCATCTGGCGGACGGCGGACAGCACCTTGGCCCTGACGGCCGCGGATGTCCGGGGATCGTTACGCAACACCCGCGAGACGGTCATCGCCGAGACGCCCGCCGCTGCCGCGACCCCCCGCATCGTGTTTCGCACCTTGGCCATTATGTTACAGTAACACGAATCCCATGGAATTAAACATCGAAGTAAGCCATGCCGGGGTAAAATGGAGCCAACCCATGAAGCCCACCCTCCCCCTTCTCGCTGCGTTGCTGCTCGCGCCGCTATTTGCGCTCGATCAGCCGACGCTCGACCTCTCCCTAGAGCCACCGACCCTGAACACCAACCCGGGCCCGGAATACGACGCGGCGAATCGACCGGGTAATATGATCATCGGCCTCGATCGCACGCCGAAGGGGCGTCTCTGGGCCGCGTGGATCGGCAACGGCGATAGCGCCAATGGTTTCCTGATGCTATCTTCCTCCGACAACGGCGGTAAAAGCTGGTCGAAGACCCGACTGGTCATCGATCCGACCGACCT
>CAMBGQ010000095.1 GCA_945866215.1 Opitutus sp. GAS368
GTGGTTGGCAAGGGTGAGGCGTGATCCACTCACCTGAAGCGCGTGATGATCTCACGACATACTCCCTGATACAGCTGTGGCATCGAAGATGGTTCTGCCTTCCCCTTGGGGGTGATGCTAAGCTAGGCTGACCCCATGTCCCAACGGCCGCTTGGTTTCGGTATCTGGGGAACCGGCATGATCGCCGAGTTCCACGCGAAGGCGCTCGCCGATATCGCCGGCGTGAAGCTCGTGGCGGCGTATAACCGCTCGCCCGCCAAGGGACGTGACTTCGCGGCCAAGCATGGCATCGACTTCGCGGAGACGCCGGAGGCGCTGCTGACCAATCCCGACGTCGACATCGTCTGCCTCTGCACGCCGAGCGGAGACCACCTCGCCCCTGCCCTCGCCTGCGCCAAGGCCGGCAAGCACGTGGTCGTGGAGAAGCCCCTCGAGGTCACCCTCGCCCGCTGCGACGAGCTTACCTCCGCCTGCGCCCAGGCCGGCGTGACGGTCGCCGGCATTTTGCCCCGCCGATTTGGCTCCGGCGCGGTCGCGCTCAAGGCTGCCCTTGAAGCGGGCCGCTTCGGCAAACTCACCCTCGCTGGTGCGCTCATCCCCTGGTGGCGCACGCAGGCGTATTATGATTCGGCCGCTTGGCGTGGCACGTTCGCCCTCGACGGCGGCGGTGCCGTGATGAACCAAGGCATCCACACCATCGACCTGCTCCTCTGGTTCCTCGGCGCGCCCAAGCGCGTCTCCGCCACCGCCGGCCTCGTCGCCCATGAAGGCATCGAGGTCGAGGATATCGCCACTGGCTGGATCGAATTCGCCAACGGCTGTCGCGCCACGCTCGCCAGCTCGACCGCCTGCTGGTCCGCCACGGGCTTCCCCGCCGAGATCCGTATCCATGGCACGACCGGCGCCGCCGTCCTCCGCGATGACAAGCTGACCGCCTTCGAATTCGAAAAGCCCCTGCCCTCTGATGCCGCGGTCATTGCCCCAGCCACCGAAGGCGGCGGCGCGGGCGCCAATGACCCGAAGGCCATCGGCCACGCATGGCATCGCGCCAACCTCGAAGAAGCCATCTCCGCCATCCGTGCCGGCAAGCAGCCCGCCGTCAACGGCTCCGAAGGTCGAAAGGCCGTGGAACTCATCCTTGCCCTCTATAAATCAGCCCAAAACGGGGGCTTGCCGACGGATCTTCCGCTTAAAGAGGATCCTCTACTGCGGCCATTAGGCCATAAGAGCCTCTCAAAATGAAATCGCGCGAATTCATCAACAAGTACCTCCTTGGCGGACGAACACGCATAGTCAAAGGAGCTCGCAAGGCGGAGATCGCCTGCTTCCTCGGCGGCGTATTCCCTGTCTCGAGCGAGCATACCTTAATCCGCATAGGCGGTGATTCAGATGGCGGCTACTTGGTCCCTGACGACCTGGTCGGCATCAAGACCTGCTTCTCCCCAGGCGTATCCAATAATGCGGGCTTCGAGGAGGCCTTGGCCGCACGCGGGATACGCAGCTTCATGGCCGACTATTCAGTGGAAGGCCCGCCCATTCAAAACCCCCTCTTCCATTTTGAGAAAAAGTATCTCGGTTCCCGCAACGATGAGATTCTAACGACGCTCCCGGCATGGGTGGAACGCAATGCACCCGACGAAAAGGACATGGTCCTACAGATGGACATCGAAGGCGCCGAGTATACGGTCCTACTCTCAACTCCGCCGGAAGTCTTGAGGCGATTCCGCATCATCATCATCGAGTTTCACGGGCTCGACTCGCTCGCCGAAACGAAGGGACTCGAACTCATCGGCATGTCGTTCGAGAAGTTGCTGATGGATTTCGATGTCGCGCATGCTCACGTCAACAACTGCTCCGAAGCCGTAAGCTACGTGGGCTTTGACCTACCCCCAGTCATGGAGTTCACCTTCCATCGCAAAGACCGCTCCCAGTCCCGTAAGCCTACGCTGAGATTCCCCCACCCCCTCGACCAAGCCTGCGTTCCCGCCAGAAAAGACATTCAGCTGCCTGCGTGCTGGCATGCTTCGCCTTAGGTTAATAGACTAAGTAGTAACGCACGCCAAAAATACCGGGAGGCTTGAGCCCCTATTGCTTCGTATTACCGCGAAACTCATCGAGCAGCGGGTCTGATTTGGACCGTTCGGCACCCGAGCGGGCAAGCACTTTGAAGAAAGTCAGCACGACTATCTTCATATCGAGCCAGAAGGTGCGGTGGTCGACATACCAGACATCGAGGGCGAACTTCTCCTCCCACGTAAGCGAGTTGCGACCGTTGATCTGGGCCCAGCCGGTGACGCCGGGCTTCAACTCCATGCGGCGCGCTTGGAAAGGGCTATAGCGGGCAACATAGCGCATGAGCAGCGGACGGGGGCCGACGACGCTCATGTCGCCGATGAGGACATTCCACATCTCGGGAAACTCGTCGAGTGAGGTGGCGCGCAGGAAACGCCCGAACGATGTCAGGCGCTGCTCATCCGGCAGGAGTTCGCCGTCCGGTCCGAGTTCATCGGTCATGGTGCGGAACTTGACCATACGGAACGGCTTGGCGCGCAGGCCGGGGCGCTCCTGCACGAAGAGCACGGGCGAGCCGAGCTTCAGGCGTACGAGGATCGCGACGACGAGCAGGAGCGGCGCGAAGCCGATGAGCCAGCCCGCCGAGAAGACGATATCGAACGCACGCTTGAGCATTAGCGGGCCGAAGAAGCAGGAAGGTCGATCAGCTGCACGGTGGCCTCTTGGATGAACGCCCCGCCGGTGAAAGCGATTTCATATTCGAGCCCCGTGGCCCAAGACGGCGTCATCGCGGGGACGATGGTCTGGCGGGCTTGGCAGACCTGGGTTACCTCGGAATTACCGCCGGGACTGGTGAAGCGGAGCGTCACGCTCACCTGCGCTTCGGTGACGTTGAGGCGTTCGGCCCAGGTCCAGAGCTGCAGGCGAACGAGCTGACCAGCACGCAATGTGACCGGGACGACGACGGGGCCGAGCCTGCCGGCGGGAGCAATCAGCCGGAGGCCGGCGGGGAGACGATCGGCCTTGTT
>CAMBGQ010000096.1 GCA_945866215.1 Opitutus sp. GAS368
TTACCGGCGCCGTGACCGCGGTGGTTGGTCCGGACGGCATCATCGCCATCGAAGCCTTCGGCCTGGCCGACGTCGCCAAGAAGCGCTCGATGAGCAAGGACTCGATGTTCTGGATCGCTTCGATGACGAAGCCCATGACAGCGATGGGCGTAATGATGCTCGTCGAAGAAGGCAAGGTGAAGCTCGACGATCCGCTCGAGAAATTCGTCCCTGAATTCAAAGGCATTCAGCTCAAGACCGCGCAGGGACTCGTCGCTCCGACGCGCCTCGTCACCGTGAAGGACCTCCTGACGCACTCCAGCGGGATCGACACCACGACCGCCACCGCCGCGAACACGCCGGTCGACACCCTACCCTTGGCGGAGATGTGTGTCGCTTACGCCAAGAAGCCGCTCGTGAACGAACCCGGCACCCAGTGGACGTATAACAACAACGGGATCAATCTTCTTGGGCGCATCATCGAGGTCGCCAGCGGTAAGCCTTTCGCCGACTTCATGGAAGAACGCCTGTTCGAACCCCTGGGCATGGACAACACCACCTTCTGGCCCAACCCCGACCACATGGACGTACTCGCCAAGCCTTACAGCAAGAGCAAGGACAGCGGCGAACTCGTCGAAGCCAAGAACACCCGCTTCAGCGAGCCCCTCCATGACCCTAAGCGGACGGCTCTCGCTTCCGGTGGCCTGTATTCCTGCGCCAAGGATCTCGGCCAGCTCTACCAGATGCTCCTCAACGGCGGCGAACTCGGCGGCAAGCGATACCTCAAGGCCGCGACCTTGAAGCAGATGACCAGCAACCAGCTCGGCGACATGTCCAAAGTCAGCTTCGCTCCCGGCATGCACATGGGCCTCGGCTTCCACATCGTGCACGAGCCGAAGGAAGCTACCGAAAGCCTCAGCGTAGGAACTTACGGCCACGGTGGAGCCTTCGGTACCCAGGCGTGGATTGATCCCGTCAAGAAGCGTGCTTACGTACTGCTCATCCAGCGTACCGATCTCAAGAATTTCGACCAGAGTGAGATTCGTCGCGAGTTTCAGAAGGCGGCGAGCGAGGCGTATGCGCGCTGAGCGGAGCTCAAGCGCGAGGGGACAAGCTGGCAAGTTGACACGTTGACAAGGGATGCAGCGATACAAGCTAGAGGTCCAGAGGCTCGGTTGATCAGAACGAGACAGCGCATCGGGTGGCGGGTGGCGGCCTCAGGTGGCGGGTGGCGGGGAAGGTAGGGACGTGATTGCCATCACGTCCGTTTGCGGACGGACATGGGGGAACAAGGCACTGGCTAAGCACCGGTGACTACGGCCTGCGGGCTCGAACGGCGGCGATGGCGATCGCCGCCCTACCCGATGCAATCTCCTGCCACCTGCCACCCGGGGCTGCCACCCGCCACCTGAGAATGATTTCCTAAGGCATCTTACAGCAGATATAGGTCATATCCACTGATTGCTTCGGGCTACCCTGGTT
The DNA here is from genome assembly GCA_945866215.1 of Opitutus sp. GAS368. Lineage (GTDB taxonomy): Bacteria > Verrucomicrobiota > Verrucomicrobiia > Opitutales > UBA953 > UBA953. Next base: position 1,462 of record CAMBGQ010000096.1, read on the forward strand.
TCTTAATCAATCCACCCCACCCCGCTATGACTCTATCCCGTCGAAACTTTCTGCGTACCGCTGCGCTCGCGACCCTTGCCTTCCCGGCGATCGTCCGGGCCCGCAATCTGAACTCGCAGGTCCAGATCGCCGCGGTCGGGGTCGACGGCAAGGGCTACGGCGATATCGCCGAATGCGCCTCGCACCCCAAGGCCCGCTTCGTCGGCTTCTGCGACATCGATGCCGGACGCTTCGCCAAGATCGATAAGCGCCACCCCGGCGTGACCCACTACGCTGACTGGCGCGAGATGTTCAGTAAGCTCGGCGACGGCTTTGACGCTGTGACCGTCTCGACCCCCGACCACATGCACGCATTGCCCACCATGGTCGCCATGCGCATGGGCAAGCACGTCTACTGCCAGAAGCCACTCACCCACACCGCCTGGGAAGCGCGTCAATTGCGCCTCCAAGCTGCGAAGTCGAAAGTGCGCACCCAGATGGGTAACCAGATTCACTCCGCAAAAGAATACCGCACGGGCGTGAAGCTCATCCAGACCGGCCGCATCGGCAAGATCCTCGCCGTGCACACGTGGCATCCGAACAGAGGCAACGCGTACACCGGCATGACCGCCGCGCCCGCCTCGGGCCCCGTGCCCACTGGAGTGAGCTGGGACCTCTGGCTAGGCACCGCGCCCACGCGCGAATTCGCACCAGACGTTTACCATCCCTTCAAGTGGCGCGACTGGGTGGACTTCGGCAGCGGTACCATGGGCGACTTCGGTTGCCACCTACTGGATCCCGTCTTCACCGCGCTCAAGCTCGGCGCCCCGCTCAGCGTCAAGGCGGACAGCGTCGGCGCCAACGCGCAGACCTGGTGCGCCCAGCAGACCATCGAGTGGGTCTTCCCCGGCACCGAGTATACCAAGGGTAATACCCTCTCCGTCACCTGGTACGACGGTGGTCGCCTACCGGATGCCACGCTCGCATTGCTCCCGCCCGGCAAGACCTTGTCCGCCGCCGGCTCCATCTTCATCGGCGAACACGGCGTCATGATGCTCCCGCACGTCGCCATGCCGTCGCTTTATCCCGAAGAAAAGTTCGGTAAGAACCTCAACCCCGGTGATCTCGCCCGGCGTGCGCGCGCCAAGGACAAGCCCACCGATAAGGTCGCCATCGATCTCCCCGATTTCGTTGAAGGCTCCAGCCACTATCATGCCTGGGTCGACGCGATTACCCAAGGACACGAGACCACGGATAATTTCGCTTACGCCGGCCCGCTGACCGAAGCCGTGCAGCTCGGCAATGTCGCCTCCCGGTTCTCGGGCGTGAAACTCGAATGGGATGCCGCGGCTATGAAATTCCCGAATAAGCCCGAGGCTGAGGCGTTGCTGACGAAAGAATATCGGAAGGGGTGGGAGTTGATTGCGGCTGATCGCTGAGAGAGGGAATCATCTTCGGGTCTCGGGTCTCGGCAGTCGGGAGCCAGGTACGGGTTGTCAGGTACGGGTTCGGGTGCGGGCCTGAACCTGTACCTGCACCCGAAGACCTGAACCCGGGACCTGATGGCCGAGACCTGGGACCTGA
>CAMBGQ010000097.1 GCA_945866215.1 Opitutus sp. GAS368
AGTTCTTGGCGACGGTGGCGCCGGTGTCAGTGCCAGTCTGCGTCAGCTTCAGCGAAGTCGCGGAAGACGAGACGAGCTGCCAAGGCGCGTTGGCCGTATCGCCATGGGGTGGGCCTTTTTCCTGTCCGCCGAAGGGCAGGCACATGAAGTCGCCTCGCAGATACGTCAGGAGGTTCGGCAGCGACTGGTCAATCTGCGTGGGCATCCAGGGCGAGAGCGAGAAGGGGGAGGCTTTGAGGCCGGGCAGGTTGAACGTGACCGGGGCGAGGTGGCCGGCGGTCTGGGTGACGGCCAGTTCGACTTCGGCGGTGCGCAGGGTGTAGCTGGGGGCTCCGTGAATGGTTTCCATGGGGATGCGTCATTTCCTGCAAGAGCCGCAGGGCTGTCAACGCCTCGGGTGCTCTCCGCTTGCTAACTCGGGCTCCTCCCGCTTGGTTTCCGTCATGCCGCAGCCTCTGCCCGTCCTTTACACCAAGCCTGGTTGCCCCTGGTGCACGCAGGCCTTGGAATATTTCGCCGCCCAGGGCGTGCAACTCGATGTCCGCGATGTGATCGCCGATATGCACCAGATGCGCCAGCTGGTGGCCATCACCGGCCAGTCCAAGTGCCCGTCGTTCCGCTATGGAGACTTCATCGTGGCCGACTTCGGGGTGGATGAGTTCATCAACAAGGCCCGCAAGCATCCTGCCGTCTGCGCTGAGCTCGGTCTGAAGGTCTAAGACGACGCTTTTTAGGGCTTGGACACCTAGGGTAATACCCCTAGTAATTGTTCATGAGGTTTACCCCAACCTTGGTCCTACTGCTGTGCGCAACCTTGTTCGCCGCCCGGCCCAATGTGGTGTATATCATGTGCGACGACATGGGTTGGGCTGATCCTGGTTGCTACGGCTCGACCCAGAACGTGACGCCGAACATCGATCGCCTGGCTAAAGAAGGCCTGCGTTTCTCCAGTTTCTACGCCACGCAGGCCGTGTGCACGTCATCCCGCACTGCGCTGATGACCGGTTGTTATCCTAATCGTCTCGGCTTGGGCGGCACCGCGCTCGGGCCTAACGCGAAGACCGGACTCAGCAATGATGAGCAGACGCTCGGCACCTTGCTGCGTGACGTTGGCTATCGGACCAGTGTGGTCGGTAAGTGGCATCTGGGCGACGCGCCGAAATTCCTCCCTTCTAAGCACGGCTTCGACGATTCGATGATCCTGCCGTATTCGAACGACATGTGGCCGCTGGGCTACGCTGTCGGCGACGAAACCCGTCGGAAGATGTATCCCGAGCTGCCGCGCTATGTTAACGATTATCCGATGGCCTCCGTCCGCGATTGGGCGGACATGGATGCGCTGACTTCGATGCAGGGCCTGCGTGCGGTAAACTTCATCCGGGAGAGCGCCGGCAAGGACAAGCCGTTCTTTCTCTATCTCGCGACCTCGATGCCGCACACCCCGCTCGGAGCTTCTTCGGAATTCAAGGGCAAGGGAGCTACTCCGTATGCCGATACCATGGCGGATATCGATCGCACCGTCGGTGCCGTGCTCAAGGCACTCAAGGACAAGGGTGTCGATAATAACACCATCGTCGTCTTCACCAGCGACAACGGCCCGTGGTTGAACTTCGGACGCCATGCCGGCTCCGCCGGCCCGTTCCGCGAAGGCAAGGGAACGACCTTCGAGGGCGGCGTTCGTGTGCCGTTCATCGTCCGCTGGCCGGGCGTCGTGAAACCTGACACCCGCACGGATGCGCTGGCGGCTAATATCGATGTCGTTCCGACAATCGTCGAAGCCTGTGCCGCGGCCAAGCCGAAGCAGGAGATCGATGGCCAGTCCTTCCTTCCGTTGCTCAAGGGCGAAAAGACCACGGCCCGTGAAATCTTCAGCTATTACTACGGCGATCGTCTTGAAGCTGTCCGTAAGGGTAAGTGGAAGCTCCACCTTCCGCATGCCTATCGAAGCTACGTCGACATGGTGCCCGCCGCGAGGGATGGCCTGCCGGCCACGACGCACCAGCGTCAGATCGGTCTTTCGCTCTACGATTTGGAAGCCGATCAGGGCGAGAAGAACGACGTCTCCGCCGCCCATCCTGAGGTCGTGAAGGAGTTGCAGGAACTCGCCGCCTCGGAGCGCAAGAAGCTCGATGCTGGTAAGCGCCCCGTGGGTCGCCTCTGATCAGACGAGTTCTGCGATACCGGCGACGCGCCAGGCCATCACGCCGAAGCCGATAACCGCGACCGCGAGACAGAGCGAACGTCGTACCTGGGTCTCTGGAACGCCCGTGCGGAGGACGGCCCAAAGCAGGGCGGCCGACCCGAAGATCACCACCATCTGGGCGAGTTCGACGCCGACGTTGAAGCCGACGAGGATGCGGACGATGCTGCCGTTATCCCAATCCTCCAGGCGATCCGAGACCGCGGCGGCGAAGCCGAGGCCGTGGACCAAGCCAAAGACGGCCGGGACGACGAGCATCTGACGGTTGGTGGCAGTCCCGCGATAGGCCATGAGTCCGCCGAGGCCGATCGTGAGCGCGATGAAGGGTTCGATCCAGGCACCGGGGTTGCCGACCCAGCCGAGCGCGACCGCGCTGAGCGTGATGCTATGTCCGAGCGTAAACACGAGGGAGCGACCGAGGGCCTGACGAAGCGAGGCCGCGCCGAGGAACATCGCCAACATGAACAGACAATGATCCCAACCGTCGGGCAGCACGTGGCCGAAGCCGTCGGCCAGCAGTGCGTAGACGGTCTGGTTATCGGTCGCAACCGAGCTGTCGCCGATCTGAAATTCGCCAGGTTCGTTTTTCGAGACCGCCATGACGGTCTGGAATTCCATGCCCTTGCGGAGATTCGTGAAGACCGTGCCCAAGGCGTCAGGGAAGCGGAGCACGAGTTTCTGCGTGCCGACCGGTACCGTCGCCGTGCACTTCACGTTCATCATCACGGGATACCGATCGGCTTCGCCTTGGCTCGCGGAGAGGGTGGAGATCTGCTCGGCGGACGGAAACGACACGAGTGTCCAAGCGACGGG